>JAYRWN010000064.1:0-2067 GCA_041917975.1 Saprospiraceae bacterium
CTAACAAATTGCAACTTACAGATTTCTTTTTTGGTCTTGTTGATGTTGTAGCAACGCAAAACAATGTCTGCTTCCCAATTCTCCTGATCATATAATTTGTTATAAAAGGAAAGCTCGGCATAGATGAAGGTGGTTTCATGGCGATCAAAGACCTGCCGGTAGTGTTTTTTGTTTTCTGCAAGCCATTCTGTATTACAATATACTTTAATCTCTTTAAACTTATATGGCAAAATCTTACCCGCTGACAGTTGATCTTCCATGAGGTCTCTTTCAGACATTAATATCATATTTTCAGCTAATGCAACAAAATCTGGGCCTGATTTGTGTCCGAAAATTTGCTAATTTTTTTCACAAATGAAACTTTAACTGGCCTGTGGTGTTAAAAATTGCGTTTTAATGAAAGGACAGGATGGCTAAAGTACACTTCACTTTTGAGGATAAATCTATTCAGGACATCATCATTCGGGATGCTCCTGTAGATACCTCTATTTTAGAACTAACCGAAGAACATAATATCCACCTCAATCATAATTGTGGGGGTGTTTGTGCATGTTCCACTTGCCATGTATATGTGTTAGAAGGTGCTGATTATCTGGAAGACATATCCGATAAAGAAGAGGATTTTATTGATCGGGCCATTAATCCCCGTTTGGAATCCAGGCTGGGGTGCCAATGCATCATTCTGGATGAGGAGGGGGAGATTAAAATTGAGGTTCCGGATCAGACTAAGATCATCGGCCATGAGCATTAAAATGAGTAATTAAACCATATAAGTAATGAGTTTCAAAGATTTTGAGGACCTGCCTATACAGTGGATAGATCATGAGGATATCGCCATGAAACTATATGAGCGGTTTGGGAAGGATTTTGATGAGGGAAAAATTTATCGTATCCGGTTTACGGAACTCTTGGAGTGGGTCATGCAAATTCCAAACTTTGCCGGTAAAAGAGAAGAAAGCAATGAATCACACTTGGAGCAAATTCAGGCTAAATGGGTTTACGAATGGCGTTATAACCAGAAATAATCCGCTCACCTCTTTATAGGTTTTAATCAGCTTATTTTTTTGGAGTTCTTCATTTCCTACTCCAAGTCATTATTTTTACCTGATGTTTGACCTGCTCCTGAGCATACGTCCATTAAATTTATTTATTATCCTCTTCAGCCAGAGCTTATTTTATTTTTTACTGCTCAAACCCCTGGCTAATGATTCAGTCTCACCTTTGGTTATCTCGGATGGTCAATTTTGGTTAATTGTCCTGCTTACCGAATGTCTAGCTGGCAGCGGCTATTGGGTCAACAACTTGTTTGATCAACGCATTGATCAGTATAATCAGCGACCTAATCCTTTTAGTAACGGAGTCCTTTCCCTACGTTCAGGTTGGTTGGTTTATGTGCTTTTAAACCTGGTGATAATAGGTCTGGCATTATCCTTAATCCCGCTAAGTATTAACTATTTGTGGTCCGCATTGATTGCCGGCGTGGCTTTGTTTTGGTACTCTTATCAGTTAAAATGCGTCCCTCTGGCAGGCAACATCATCATCTCCTGCTTTGTCGGTTGCGTGCCACTGATGGTTTTCTGGGGGGAGTTATCCCGGTTGGCGTATTGGTGGCAAAATCCCCACCTAAATAATTTTGTCCTGTTGGTCTTGACGTATAGTTTGTTTGCTTTTTTTTCCAATTTATTACGCGAAATCATTAAGACCATTGAAGATTTTCCTGGCGATCGTGCCCAATCTTGTCAGACGCTGGCGGTCACCTGGGGTGTAACCAGGGCTGCTTGGCTGGCTCTGATTATCTTGACTATAACGGGACTATTAATGTTTAGGATGCTTCGTGTTTTAGACACTTTATCACCACAATGGTCCGTTGGCGTTATTATTTTGTCTGCGCTTATGTTGGGAGGAATTGGTTATTTTTTAATTATTAAAAAATGGCGGATTGCCCAACAGATGGTAAAATTGTTAATGTTATTGGGTTTGATGGCCTTGTTTTTATATTAATAAAAAAAGAGCGTATATGGCGTTTTGGCAAGAAGAAATGATTATTGGCCTGGCTTCGAAGTCTCC
>JAYRWN010000065.1:0-4136 GCA_041917975.1 Saprospiraceae bacterium
ATTTCCAGCCGTCTTGACCAGTCCTCCAGACGGGACTTAGCCTCCGCTTTTGATAGTCCTTTGAGTTGGGCTAAGTACAATAAGTGTTCGCCGACTTTCATCTTTTTATACAATCCCCGTTCTTCCGGCATGTACCCGATATGGTCGATGTGTGCCCTCGTTAATGGCTCACCCTGGAAGAGGATTTGCCCGCTATCCGGATTGGTGATGTGATTAATCATGCGGATTAGGGTGGTTTTTCCGGCACCATTCGGACCTAATAAGCCAAAGATTGAGCCGGCAGGCAGGTTGAAACTGACTCCATTGACGGCCAAATAATTTTCAAATGCTTTGGAAACGTCTTGTATTTGCAGGATATCCATATATTAAGGAAAGTTAAAAAGGTGAAGTTAACTGATGAAAGTCAGAAGCAAAAGAGTCTTCTATCAGTGTTCTTATTTATTCGACGTAAGCAAACCGATCCTTTAATTTTAGTATTTTTGTTGAACTGGAACCGCTTTTTACTTCTAAATGTTAGAAGCAATGAACTTTCGGTTATACCTTTAATAATAGCACAAAATCAAGGTCAGTATGAAAAAAATGCTTGTAGGATTATTTTTAGCCGTTTCGGCTTTATCGGTATCGGCTCAAGAGGTGATGCAAGGCGATAAAGTGATGAGTAAGGGCTTGTTGGCTTCTGCATCTATAGATGTGTATGATGTGGAAGAAGGGCAGGTGGACGACTGGTGGAGAGATTTTATGAAGCAATACGCTAAAAAAAACACCAAAGACCGCAAAACCAAAGAATGGTTTAGTGATGATGCCCAAGTCCCCGCTATTTCTTCCAGTCCGGTGGATGTGTATGCAAAAGTAGAAAAAGTAGGCAAGTATGTGACCGTCAGCGCCTGGGTGGATATGGCTGGAAATTTTATCAATAGCACTCAAAACCCGGATGCTTTCGAAGGGTTGAAAATACTGATGCAAAATTTCCGGCATGAAACCAGCATCCAGAAAGTGATGTTAGAACTGGAAGGCGAGGAAAAAAACCTCAAAAAATTGGAGGGCGAGTTAAAAAAGCTGCAGAATCAAAAAGAAAGCTATGAGAAAGACATAGAACGGGCTAAACAAAAAATTGCCGAAAGCGAGGAGAATATTAAGAAAAATATCCAGGAACAAGGTAATGCTCAAAAGTCTATTGAAGACCAGGCCAAAAATGTGGATAAAGTGCGCCAAAAGCTGAATGACCTTAAGAAAAACGCTAAGAATTAATTTATTTCCAGGCAGAACATTTTTATCAACGACACCAAGATATTTGAGTCTGGCAATAAGGCAGACTCAGGTCATGGGAAGCTAAAAAATAATCCTTAAAGATCTACCGATTCCGCTGCATAATCAAACTGTCCGGGGGGTAATTGGCTTTCAGGGTATCCATAACAGACTGAGCCCAGCTGGTAAGTTCGGTTTTCTGTTCCGGAGTAAGGATTGCCTTGCGGTGTACCCAGGTGTAAGAAGCCAAAGGCATTTCACCCTCTTTGACCATTTCAATGATTTCCTCCATTTTATGATTCTGGTAGGCAATCGGGCGATTTGTAAATGACGACAAATTTAGGTGGCGCTTTCCATCGTTTACATGTTGAGCCAACCAAAGACCCACCGGTTGAAAATTGGCATACCAGGGATAAACGGTAAGATTGCTGTGACAATCATTGCAAGCCACTTTTAAGATGTTTTCTACTGAGGCCGGCAAGGCATATTTGGTTTTGGCGTGATACGTTTGATCATTACTTAGGTTTCTCTGCGGTCTGACGAATTGAATTCCAATAAGGACGACTACGAGCGCCCACAATAGATATTTGCCAAACTTTTTCATCGCGACTTTTTTACAAAGGTAGGGTTATTCGTCATATAAATACACGACTACTTGTATACAAAAATACACCATTCATCTACTTCTGTGGCCAATGGGTCGTTATCTAGTAGTTTCATTATCAAGCCACTCTACTTTTGTACCATGTCCAAATCTACCTCCAATACAGTGAATAACAAGGGGTGGAAGATCATCTTTCACATTATTCTATGGTCCTTGTGGATCGGGATGCCATTGTTTAGTTCGTATGATGATGAGAAGCGTTATCAATATCATGTGAGCATGCTACCGATGGCCATCTGGTACATCGCTATTTTCTATTTTAATTCAGAAATTCTTATTCCCCGGGTCTTCCGCAAAAAAGGGATTGGTCCCTATTTGCTGAGTTTATTAGGCTTGATTATTATAGCCACCGTGGTCAATCATTTTGGCCGTGAGTTTCTGGAGCCGGCCGGATTTCGCAAACGTTCACTATCTTTCCATTTGTATCTGAATACTTTTCAAATCCTGTTTATTACCGCTGTCAGCACCGGCTACGGATTTATTAATTATTTGCTGATGCAAGAACGACAACATCAGGAATCCAATGCCGAGCGTCTGCGATCTGAGGTTAGTTTCCTGCGATCTCAGATCAGTCCTCATTTCATTTTCAACATTTTGAACAGCATCGTCTACCTCATCCGGTCTAAATCTTCACAGGCCGAACCGGTGACGATAAAACTGTCCGAATTGATGCGGTACATGCTTTATGAGAGCAATCATGTTCAGGTACCGCTGGAGAAGGAACTGGACTACCTAAAAAACTATGTAGATCTTCAGCGTATCCGATTTGAAGACGATGTCAAGATTAGCTTGTCCATACACGGTGAGGATCACGGACAGATTATTGAGCCGATGCTGATGATACCTTTTGTGGAAAATGCTTTCAAACACGGTGTAGGAATGATACAGGATCCTGAAATAACAATTAAGGTCTCCTACGATGCACACCATCTGCAGTTTAATGTAAAAAACAAACTTTCTACCCATCCTCAGGAAGAGAAAGATAACGATTCAGGCATAGGATTACGCAATGTTCAGCGCCGTCTGGAATTATTATATCCTGGCAGGCATGATTTAAAAGTAGATACCAACGGGGATTGGTATGAAGCAGTATTAAATTTGCAGTTATCAAAAGCTGAATAATGAAATTGCGTTGCCTGGTGGTGGATGATGAAGCGTTGGCCCGCCGGCTGTTGGAAGAAAATATCAAACAAATCCCCTTTCTGGAGTTTGTAAAAAGCTGCAAAAATCCTTTTGAAGCCCTGGAAGCCCTGCAAACCGAGCAGATTGACCTCATGTTTTTGGATATCCAGATGCCGGGTATGCTGGGTACCAAGTTTTTAGCTGGACTGCGGGAAAAACCGTTGGTCATCCTCGTGACCGCTTATGCTAACTATGCTGTGGAGAGTTACGAACTGGACGTAGTGGATTATCTGATGAAACCGGTAAGCATGGAGCGCTTTATGAAAGCCTGCGTAAAAGCCAGGGATCTAAAATATCCGAGCGCTTCGAACCATAACACCGGAGAGAGTCTTGTGGACATTGTTATTAAACCGGACTATTTTTTTGTCAATGTCGAGTACGCTTTGGTGCGGGTAAATATTCCGGATATCACCTACATCGAAGGCATGAAAGACTACATTAAAATCTTCCTGGAAAACAACCGTAAACCGGTCATCACCAAAATGAGCATGAAGGCTATGGAAGAGAAGTTAACGGGTCATCAGTTTTTTCGTGTGCATAAATCTTATATTGTCAACCTTAAGAAAATTGAAGCGATTCGCAATCAGGAAGTAATCATCGGACAACACGAAATACCGGTAAGTGAAACCAACCTGAAAGAACTGTTGCGGTTGATCCACAAGGAAGAGTAATATTTAAAACTTAGTTCTCCTTAATCACTACGCTGGGATTAAACGGATAGCGCCCAAAATCTTCTCCGTAGATGGCCAAACCCCCGGTGCCGGCTACATTCAATCTTATAGAAAGATAACCTGTTTTTTGGGCTGCTTTAAGAGAGGATTTGGAGATAGGTGTTTTAAGCAGATACCCGTAGGATCCTGCTTCCCGAAGTTTTTTATCCTGCAGTTGATGATGCCAGGACAACACACCGCGGTGATCCGCCGGATCATCCGGCAAAACCATTGAGCCGGCTTTT
Organism: Saprospiraceae bacterium; assembly: GCA_041917975.1. Classification (GTDB taxonomy): domain Bacteria; phylum Bacteroidota; class Bacteroidia; order Chitinophagales; family Saprospiraceae; genus JAYRWN01. Next base: position 4,047 of record JAYRWN010000065.1, read on the forward strand.
TGACCATTAATCAATACTGTAACCTGACTGGAGAATTTGGTTTCATCCGTCATTGGGTAAGCATTCGGATTTTTACTTGGCTCCACCTGA
>JAYRWN010000066.1:0-12285 GCA_041917975.1 Saprospiraceae bacterium
AGAACTTTTTAATCAAGAATTTGAAGGCATCGCAGGACAATTAAAATCCTACCTTTTAAGAATTACGGCCAGCATGGCGGACGCAGAGGATATTGTCCACGACACCTATCTAAAAGCGCTGGAAAAATTACCCACTTTTCGTGGCGACTCTTCCTTAAAAACCTGGCTTTTTACTATTGCCTCCAACTTGGCTAAAGACAATCTACGCGCACAAAAACGCTGGACAGAAAATGTTACTGACATCACAAAAGCAGCGGCTTTATCCAATAGGGTGTTTTTGCAAGAAGCCATGAATATCCGAATGACTTCGCCTAACGGACAGTACGAAGCAAAAGAGCATATTGCTTTTTGTTTTACCTGCATCTCAAAGTCATTGCCCTTAGAGCAACAACTTTGTGTTTTTCTAAAAGAAGTTTATGAATTTAAGGTCTCTGAAATTACGACCATACTCGGAACTACCGAAGCCATGGTGAAATATTATCTGCACACCGGAAGGTCAAAAATGATTAACATTTTTGAGGGACGATGTGCTTTAATCAATAAAGAAGGTGTTTGCCATCAATGCTCAGAACTAAACGGCATTTTCAACCCCAAACAAAATGCCCAAGAGGAATTGATGAAAACGGACTTGGTCAAGGAAGCCGAAAAAGGAGATAAGGAGCATTTATTTGATTTGAGAATGCAGATATTAAGGGAAATTGACCCGTTTAAATCAAAAGCAGCGGAATTGCAACTCTATCATTTAGAGCACAATAGGCAAGTAATGGAAAAATATCTGGAAAAAACTGCTGATTAATCCTATCGTTTTGTATTGACTAGCCGTCAAACGAAAAATGAAGTATTTAATCACAATTCTAACAATTACGATAATGACAAGAGCAACCATAGCGCAAAACGGGAAAGCCACAACCGTTAAAACAACTTTTTACAGAGAAACTTCTATACGGATCGAAATTAAAGCCGACCCTGCCATTGTATGGGCTTTATTAACTAAAGCTTCTGACTATCCCCGTTGGAACTCAACTGTAACTTCAATAGAGGGCACTATAGCTCTGGGTGAAAAAATCAAGTTAAAATCAACCCTGGATACCAAGAGACCTTTTAAATTAAAAGTTAAAGAGGTTGAAGCAGAAAAGAAATTGGTTTGGGGTGATGGTCAAGGGAATCGAATTTATATCATCACCAAAAACGAAAACGGAACTATAACCTTTTCCATGACTGAAAAAATTGGCGGATTGATGTTTCCTATGTATGCTAAAATGATACCCTCCTTTGACCAATCGTTCGAACAATTTGCCAGCGACTTAAAAAATGAATCTGAAACAATTATGAATGCCAAATAATTCCTAAATAAAAAATATAAAAAATGAAAATCGTTAATGTAACCTATACTACTAGAGCAGAGTTCTCAGAACAGAATCAAGGCAATATAATAAAAGTGATGACTGATTTGCAAAACGCCAATCATCAAGGCATCAAATACACGGCTTGTTTATCCGCCGACAATAAAACATTTATTCATACTGCATTTTTTCAATCAGACGATGATCAGAAAATTTTAAATGAATTAACTTCTTTCAAATTTTTTCAAGAACAGTTAAAATCGAGTGGACTTGAAACTCCACCCAAACAAGAAATACTAACTTTAGTTGGAACCTCAAATGATATTTTTTAATTCAAAACAAGATGAAAAATGAAAAATAAAATCGGAACGAAAGAAAAACCCATGGTATTAAAGACACCACCATTGACCAGTGAATACACCATGCATGTGGAAGAAAAAGACGGAAAAGAAGTATTAGTTTGCACCGTAGGTAAAACAGTATTACTTTACGACATACGATGTTTAGACGACCTCCATTCCATGTTAAAAAAGCATGGGGACTGGATGGAACTCGGTAGTGCAGACGAGCAAAAACCTGCTAAAGAAGGTACCGTTGAGGCCTGGGGCCGTTCAGAAAAAAATCCAGTTAAAGGTTGGTATGGACTAAAAAAAGGGCTTCGTGGACGTTTTGGTATGTATATTCCACCATTAATGGAACAACTTGGACTTGCAGAAGTTACGCACGATGCAAAGGGAAATAAAATGAAAGCAAAGTAAGCGCGGACAGCAAAGAACTGCTGGTATGGGGACACTATGGACGCTACTTGGAAAAGAACATAGTGTTTTTGGGGTTTGGTTTGACAAAGAAGGTAGTACTTATGCAGCTGTATCAGAAGATGGTTGTATAAAAAAATTGCACCAAATGGTAAAATAAGTATTGTCTATAACTCTGAAACAGGCACTCCTCTTAACGGACTATTTGACAAAGAAGGTAATTTGGGGGTTCTTGAAGGAACGGGATTATTCAGAGTGGAAGTTGTGAAAATTCAAATGACCGAACTTAACAAAGACAACGGTTGGTTTTTAAACAACAAAACATATATTTATTGGATTTTAGGTCTTGTAGCAGCAAACCAATTATACAAACGAATTAGACGAAAATATGCCAGCCGCTAATCGAATAGCCCGCATAGGTGTGAACTTCAATCCAGGAACTTGAATTAGACTAGCTCAAATAAGTGAAAAACGATTTTATTCATCGGTGTGAGCTCGATCTATTGTTGTAACTTATTGAATTGCAGTAATACAGTCAGAGGACTTCGACTGATTCTCCAGGTAAATCCAGCACCTGATAAACATTAATTTTATTGTTTTTCCCTTTAATTTTAATCTTTCCCCAATTCTTGGTGAGGGTGACACCTTGAACTTTTTCATAGATCGAATGACTGATTAAAATAGTATTTTCCAGGCCCCGGGTAAGGGACTCAATTCTTTTAGCGACCACGACTTCACCACCGGTAATAGAATATGACAATTTATCATTTGACCCCAAATTTCCTGCAATGACAGATCCAAGATTAATACCGATACCCACGCAAATATTTTGATTAAGTGTATCACCTAATTCACGATTGATGTCAACCAATCTACGCATCATCGCCACGGCACAATAAACAGCCGAGATTTCGGGATCATCAATTGGGTTAGGTACTCCAAATGCCACAAATATTTCATCACCGACAAATTGAATGATCTGACCATTGTAGTCGCTGATGACATCCGACATCAATGAATAGTAGCAATTCAAAACCCGGACAACCTGGTCTGGACTTAAGTCATCGATGATAGCCGTAAATCCACGGATATCACAAAACAGAAGAGTCGCTTCTACTTTTTCACTTAGCATAATATGCTCATCACCTTTGTCCGACAAGGCTTTTTTTACAATCGCTTCGGGTACGTATTTAGTAAATAAGGATAACGTCTGCTTTTGAGTATCGATCAATTTATTTAGTCTCCTTTTCGATCTTTCAATTTCCTGAAGTCGTCTTCTTTCTGCTGCCATTGACTCCTTCAACATATTTTCCATGCGTACAATTTCAGTCACCTCTTTCTGTATTGCTAAATATTGGTGGATGCTACCCTGCTCATTTTTGACTGGAGTAATCGACCATTCCATACGAAACTCGGAACCATCTTTACGGTAGTTGATGGTCCTTCCATGCCATACCTCTCCCTTTTCAAGCTTTGCTCTCAGGTCCTGAAAAATACCTAACTCGGTTCTGGGGCCTTGGAGCAATCTTGGGCTTTTGCCCAATACGTCCTCACGAGCCCAACCCGTCATTCTCTCGAAGGCAGCATTGACATATAGAATAAATGGCCCCGGAGCTTGGAGATCAGCCGTAGTGATCAGTACACTCTCGGTCATAGACTCCAACATCAGAGCAGCATTAATGTCCCGAAAACCTTCCAATGTCATTGCTGCAAGTTAAAAAGATTAATTGATATCAAATCGCAGCCTGATGACTACCCGGAAGCCTGATTTGGAACAATTTGGTTGTCTAAATGTGCAGAACGGCCGATATTCCCCGGATTAAAAATCATTGAATCTGCTGCTTGATGAATCAGCTTATACAGAAACTGAAAGGGACATGGGCCCATTTTGTAACGTAAAAAGATGGCAGCAGGATGGAGCACCTACCCTGCCGCCATTCCATATTTTTAAAAAGCAGCTTCTTCTTTATTGAGTTTTATAAAATCATCCACCTGCACTTCGGTGATGTATTTTTTTTGGCCCTGCGCTTCATACTGGCGGGATACGAGCTGGCCTTCCACAGCCAGCTCTGATCCTTTACGTAATTTTTTGGCCATGCGCTCGGCTGTGGGGCCCCAGGCTACCAGATGGTGCCAATAGGTCTTTTGTTTCGTCTCGCCATTATGGTCACGATAATAATCGTTGATGGCGAGGGTACATTTGACCATTTTCCGCCCATGGTCCATTTCCTTCATTTCCGGATCACGTCCTAAATTGCCAATCAGCTGAACTTTGTTTCTAATCTTTGTCATGATGTTTGAATTTTTTAAATATTTACTAAAATTTTGTTATTGTTTACTCGGCGACATGTCGATGGCACAAAGAAAAATCCTTAAAAAGTTGCAAGTCGTGTCTTATCTGTTTATATTCGTATTGTCGCGTATATAAACGTTTATCATCGACTCAACACTTGTAAATACTTAAATATGAATCAAAAATGCCTTACTTGCGGAACCGCATTCTTCGGTCGGTCGGATAAAAAATTTTGTTCGGATCAGTGCCGTTCAGCGCACCACCATCAGGTCAATCATGAAGAAAACAAGATCATGAACAGCATCAACCAGATTTTGAGACAAAACCGGCGCATCCTGGAAGAACTAAACACCAAGAAAAAAACCAGAGTACACCGCAAACAATTGCTGGAACGCGGATTTAAATTCAAATATTTTACCAATATCTACACCACCCGAGCCGGTCACACGTATAATTTTTGTTATGATCAAGGTTACATAGAGTGGGATGATGATACGCTGACTTTGGTGGAAAAGCAGCCGTACATAGAATAAGTCCGACTCCTGCCTAGATGAAAATTGCTTTAGCTCAAATACAGCCTAAAGGGGGAGATGTGGATGGCAACGTGGCGAAACACCTTGGGGTCATCCATCTCGCGGTGGAAGAAGGCGCGGACGCTATCTTTTTTCCGGAGCTTTCGCTGAGCGGTTATGAACCATCTTTAGCCCGTGCTTTGGCCTGTGAGCTTACCGATGCCCGTCTAGAGGTTTTTCAGCAATTCAGCAATGATCATCAGCTACTCATAGCTATTGGTTTGCCCTTAAAAAGTGCCAACGAGAAACCCTTCATCAGTATGTTGTTTTTCCAGCCGGACCAACCCCGGTCCAGCTATACAAAACAATTCCTGCATACTGATGAACGTCCCTTTTTTACGGCCGAGATAAAACCATTTGTGCTTAATTATCATGGAGTGAAAATTGCTCCGGCCATATGTTATGAAAGCCTTGTGAACCACCATATTGAGGGAGCGTACGAACGCGGGGGCAAATTATATATAGTCAGTGCGGCCAAATCTCACCAGAACCTGATCAAAGCCTATGCTCACTATGCAGAAACGGCCAAAGATTATAATTTACCACTGCTGTTATGCAACAGTCTTGGACCTTGTGATAATTTTTACAGTAACGGTCAAAGCGCCGCCTGGAACCGGCAGGGACAACTGGTAGCCAGCCTGAATGAACCTCATGAAGGTATTCTCCTTTATGATACACAGACTGAGCAAGGTTACACTAAATATTTAGGACTAACGATTGTTAAATAAACTTAAAATCATCTAGCACCATGTCACAGCAGAAGGAATGGTCGGAACACCCTTTTAACCAGCAAACCTTCGAGTCGGACGAATTACAAGACCAGCGTTTTGAAAACTGTCATTTTTTGGGCTGTACATTTACTAAAACGGCTATGCAAAAAAGTCGTTTCCTGGAATGCACATTTAAAGAATGTTTTCTTAGCAATGTTCTCCTTAACGAAAGTGTGTTTACGGACGTGCAATTTATTTCCAGCAAATTGGTGGGGGTGGATTTTTCAGTCTGTGCGCAAACCCTGTTCAAGATTCAGTTTCGCCAATGCCTGTTGCATTACGTTAATTTTCAAGGAATGAATTTAAAAAAATTGCCATTCGGAGGCAGTGAGATTAAATCCTGTGATTTTTATACCGCTAACCTGGAAGGCGCTGATTTTAGCGGATGTGATTTACAAGACAGTATTTTTGAAGAGACTAACGTGAGTTCGGCTGATTTCCGTAAAGCTAAAAACTATGACATAGCGCCGGCAATCAATAAAATCAAAGGCGCCCATTTTTCCATGCCTGAAGTCTTGGGATTATTAAAGCCCCTGGGGATAAAGGTGGAGCTGTGAATACACACAAGTTCTCCTCCAAGGCATTACTAAAAATTTTAAAATTCTTTCCTACCTTGAAACAAACAAGTTAGTATGACTAAAATTTGTCGCGCCTTATTTTATAGTTACTTGTGTCTTCCCTGGATATTACACGGGCAATCGTCAATAAAAAATGTATTAATTCTTTATGCTGACGATCAACGGTTTAATACCATCCGGGCCTTGGGAAATCCTGAAATCCATACTCCGAACCTGGACCGCTTAGTCCACCGTGGGGTGACTTTTACCAGGGCCTTTACCCAGGGCGGGTTGCATGGTGCCTTGTGCGTACCCAGCCGGGCTATGTTGATGACCGGCAGATATTTGTTAGGTCTGCAAAAAGCCGGAGATGTCATCCCACTTGAGCACCTGATGCTGCCTGAGCGCCTGCGCCAATTGCACTATACGACCTTCGGCATTGGCAAATGGCATAACGATGTAGCGTCGTATGCCCGCAGTTTTTCCGATGGAGCAGCGATATTTTTTGGCGGCATGCATTTTCCGGAAAAAGGAGGACAAGAAAAACCTTTAAAAGTAGATTTCGATCCTCATGGGCTCTATAAAATTCCTCCGACCAATGCAGAAACGTATTCGTCCGAACTGTATGCCGATGAAGCGATAAAATTTCTGGATAGTCAACGGCATCATTCACCACCTTTTTTATGTTATGTAGCATTCACTTCTCCACATGATCCGCGAACGCCACCTCCGCCTATTAAAAATCTGTATACGACCGGTCATATCAGCCTTCCCCCCAATTATCTGCCCCAGCATCCATTTGATAACGGCGAATTACATGTGCGTGACGAACTGCTTCTTGCTCGTCCAATGACGGAAGAAATGGTAAAAAATGAACTGGCCCTGTATTATGGGATGGTTACCGAACTGGATCACCAGATCGGCCGGATTTTGGACGTGGTGGATAAACACGGCTTGACAGCATCCACACTTATTATTTTTGCAGGGGATAATGGTTTAGCGGTAGGCAGCCATGGGTTGTTAGGCAAACAGAGTGTCTATGATCACAGCATGCATATTCCACTTATCCTGGCCCATCCAGGATTACCCCCAGGACTAAAATTGGATCAACTTGTGTACATAGCGGATATTGCTCCCAGCATTTACGACCTCCTGGGGCAAAGTATTCCGCCGGGTGTGCAAGGCCAAAGTTTTGTGCCCTATATCCAGCAACCTGCTTTGAAGGGCCGGTCACATGTTTTTCACGTTTACCGTAATCTGCAGCGAGCCGTGCGGACGGTTGATGATTGGAAATATATCCGATATGACGTCGCCGGACAAGTGACTGAGCAGTTGTTTAATCTTAAGCAAGATCCGTGGGAAACAAAAAATCTGGTGCTCCAAAAAAAATATCGTCGAAAACTGGCGTGGCTGCGCACTATATTATCAGAAAGCCAAACGGCGCTTGGCGCAGAATTATAACCGGGCCAATACTTCTCGGCCCATTGCTTCGGTGCCCAGGATTTTTTCCTGAGCCGTACGTGCATCAGCGATATCGCGTGTCCGGAATCCTGCTTTCAGCACCTGATCAACAGCCTGAATGACCGCATTTGATTCTGCTTTCATGCCAAATGAAATATCTAATAATAAGGCGGCGGAAAGCACGGAAGCGAGCGGATTGGCCACGCCTTTACCAGTGATATCATGTGCTGAGCCGTGGATAGGTTCGTACACGCCGGTGCCATCACCAATGGAGGCGCTGGCTAACATACCCATGCTGCCCGCGATCTGAGATGCTTCATCGGTCAGAATATCTCCGAAGAGATTGGCGGTAACTACCACATCAAACCGGCGCGGGTCCTTAATCAGCAGCATAGCTGTAGCATCTACGAACTGGTGTTCAACTTCGATGTCCGGATAATCTAAAGCTACTTTCTGAATGACCTCACGCCACAGGCGAGACGTTTCGATCACATTCGCCTTATCTACAGAACAAAGTTTTTTACGACGGGTGCGGGCCGCTTCAAAAGCCTTACGGCCTATGCGCTCCACCTCATAGCGGCTGTATTCTGCCACATCGAAGGCGGTGTCGCCATTATTTTTCCGGCCTTTTTCACCGAAATAGATATCCCCGGTAAGTTCCCGAAAAAATAAGATGTCGGCCCCACGCAGAATTTCTGGTTTGATGCTGGAAGCATCCAAGAGCTCGTCAAACAACTTTATCGGACGTAGATTGGCATAGAGACCCAGTTCTTTACGCATCTTCAGCAGCCCCTGCTCCGGTCTAACTTTTGCCGAGGGGTCATTATCGTATTTAGGGTGGCCCACGGCCCCAAATAACACAGCATCCGACTGACGCATTTTGGCCAGGGACTCGTCCGGTAAGGGATTTCCTGTAGCTTCGATGGCCACGTGACCGATCAAGGCTTCGTCATAAGCAAAGGTGTGTCCAAATTTAGCGGCAATGCGGTCAAGTACTTTTTTCCCTACTGCAGTAACTTCTTGTCCTATCCCATCTCCCGGAACGATCACTATGTGTTTGGAAGCCATATAATATTAACATTTAAGCGGGCAAAACTATGGCTTTTTACGGAACGGTAAAATCCGCAACCTTCATTTTTTGGCACTTTTGTCAATCAGATGATCTCCTGCAGGTGTTCTGGTTAGAAAAAAGCAGATTATAGCGAGTTCAACATTTTCTGGGTGGCTTTGATGGCTGATACCGTTTGGTCACTATCCAGCCCCCTGGTTTTAAACTCTTTGCCTTCTTTGTTCCAGGTGATAATAGTTTCACAGAGGGCATCGGTTTTACCGCCTGGTGGTATGCGAACCATGTAATCGGTGAGTAAAGGCAGCGCAATTTTTTTGAGTTTATAGATTTTTTTCAACGCATTCATAAAAGCATCGTATTGGCCATCGCCCTGAGCATGTTCTTCATATACCTCACCGTCGATAGCAATGCGCAAGGTGGCGGAAGGGTGCAGGTTTTTGGAATGGGTCAGCACGTAATTTTCTATGACTACTTTGTCCTGGAGGGCGTTGCTATCCAGAATATCCGAAATGATATAGGGTAAATCTGCAGGGGTTACCACCTCCTTTTTATCGCCGAGTTCGATGATGCGTTGGGTGACTTTTTTAAGGTCAGCATCGCTAAGTTCGATACCTAATTGGTGCAAATTATTTTCAATGTTGGCTTTTCCGCTGGTTTTACCCAAGGCATAGCGGCGCTGGCGTCCGAAACGTTCCGGTACGAGGTCGCTGAAGTATAATTTATTTTTTTTATCACCATCAGCATGAACTCCAGCCGTTTGGGTAAAGACATTCTCTCCCACCACCGGTTTATTGGCGGGAATACGAAATCCGGAAAAAGTCTCCACCAATTTACTAACCGTATAGAGGGACTTTTCCACCACGGATGACTTAAGGTGTGGCATAAAATCATGCATGACGGCTACCGCGCTGGCTAAGGGTGCGTTACCGGCCCGTTCACCCATCCCATTAACTGTGAGATGCAAGCCATGGACCCCGGCTTTTAACGCTTCCAGAACGTTAGCTGTGCCCAGGTCATAGTCGTTGTGGCCATGAAAATCAAAATGTTTTTCCGGGTATCTGGAAATGATCTCGCTGCAAAAACTATATACCTCAGTCGGGGTAAGAATCCCTAAAGTATCCGGCAGCATGATCCGCTTGATGAGTTGCGTACTCAAAAAATCAAGCAACTGAAAAACATATTCTTTAGAGTGGCGCATGCCATTACTCCAGTCTTCAAGATAAACATTGCAGGTGATGCCTTTTTTATGGCTGAGTTTGATCGCCTCACCTATTTCGGCAAAATGCTGGGCCGGTTTTTTCTTTAACTGGTGGGTCAGGTGGTTGAGCGAGCCCTTAGTGAGCAGATTCATCACCTTGGCGCCGGCTTTGATCATCCAGTCCACGGAAACCTGACCATCCACGAAAGTAAGTACCTCGATCTGAGATAAATGGCCTTTCGTTTTGGCCCATTTGGTGATTTTTTTTACCGCATCAAACTCACCTTCAGACACACGCGCTGAGGCGATTTCTATACGGTCCACCTTAACCTCGGTAAGTAATAATTGGGCAATGGTTAATTTTTCTGAAGCCGAAAAAGACACACCACTGGTCTGTTCGCCATCCCTGAGGGTGGTATCCATGATTTCCACATAGCGCTTTTCCTGCATAATGAGTCCTAACTGAAATTAATAAATACTATGGGCTGCATGTTGGCGGATATCTTCATTTATGGCTTGCAAATAATCAATGTCATCATACCCATTCAGTAAATTATTCTTTTTATAACCGTTAATGGTGAAAGATTCGCTAGCTCCGCTCCTTAAAATAGTAATCGTCTGCCGGGGCAGATCCACTTCCAACTCGGCATGGGCATCCGCTTCAACGGCTTTAAAAATCAGGTCCAAAAAAGATTCGCTTACGGTGACCGGAAGAATACCTACATTGAGGGAATTGTTTTTAAATATATCGGCGAAAAAGCTGGACACGACACAACGAAATCCGTAATCGTAGATAGCCCAGGCAGCGTGTTCGCGACTACTACCGCTGCCAAAATTTTTTCCTCCCACCAGTATTTTACCACTATACATGGGGTTATTCAGCACAAAGTCCGGTTTGGGGGAATTATCCGCATAAAAACGCCAGTCGCGAAATAAATTATCCCCAAATCCTTTGCGTTCGGTGGCTTTGAGAAAACGAGCCGGAATAATCTGGTCGGTGTCAACATTCTCAATGGGCATCGGCACCGCCGTGCTCTTTAAAACTGTAAATTTATCGTAGGCCATAAGGTTTTATTAAAAGAGGTTCAAACAAGTCAATTAGATCTGATCAACTCCCGGGGATCAGTGACCACACCAGTTACAGCCGCAGCGGCCGCCACCAGCGGGCTGGCCAGCATAGTTCTGGCACCAGGGCCTTGACGCCCTTCGAAGTTGCGATTGCTGGTACTCACGGCATATTTACCTGGTGGGATTTTATCATCATTCATGGCCAAGCAGGCGGAACATCCGGGTTGGCGGAGTTCAAAACCGGCGGCCGTAAGAATGTCCAGGATTCCTTCCTCTTTAATTTGTCTCTCCACTTCATGAGAGCCCGGGACGATCCAGGCGATCACATGGGGCGCTTTGTGACGGCCTTTGACCAGCGAAGCAAAGGCCCGGAAGTCTTCTATGCGACCATTGGTACAGCTCCCGATAAACACATAATCCACTTTTTTACCCAACATAGCCTCATCTTCATGAAAACCCATATAGTCCAAAGATTTGGCATAGCTGGCTTTGCTGTTGCCACTTTCGGTGTTTACCGGGATATGCTGGCTGATGCCGATACCCATGCCCGGATTCGTTCCGTAAGTGATCATCGGTTCAATGTCAAAGGCTTTAAAATGGTATTCCCTATCGAAAGTAGCACCTTCATCGGTATGCAGGGTGTGCCAATAGGCCAATGCTTGGTCCCAGGCAGCTCCTTTTGGCGCTTTTTCACGGTTTTGGATGTAAGCAAAGGTGGTTTGGTCAGGGGCAACCATACCGCCGCGGGCACCCATCTCTATACTCATGTTGCAGACGGTCATACGGCCTTCCATGCTCATATTTTTAAACACCTCCCCGGCATATTCTACAAAATAACCCGTAGCTCCGGCGGCAGTTAATTGGGCAATGATATATAAAATGACATCTTTAGGTACCACTCCCGGACTGAGGTGGCCATCCACATTGATGCGCATTTTTTTTGGCTTTGGTTGCATAATACATTGGGACGACAAAACCATTTCCACTTCCGAGGTCCCGATGCCGAAAGCAATGGCACCAAAGGCGCCATGGGTAGACGTGTGCGAGTCACCACATACGATGGTCATACCCGGCAGGGTAATACCGTATTCCGGACCGATGACATGTACAATGCCGTTTTTAGGATGTCCCAAACCCCAATGTGAAATACCAAATTCGGCGGTATTTTGTTCCAGGGCTTTGAGCTGGTTAGCCGAAAG
>JAYRWN010000067.1:0-1660 GCA_041917975.1 Saprospiraceae bacterium
ACGCCCAGGACGCTTTTCCCTCCAGTCTCACAAGTAAAGCTGATGGTATTACCGACTTTAAACTCGCAGGAAGGTACAAACTTGTCCTGCAATACGTTCACCAGCCGCTGCAGGTATCCGGCCTGGCGTTGGCTGCTGATGGTGGCATTGATGGTTTTATAATCCAGGGGTTCTTTACTGATGATGATGGCCATCTGATCCCGGCTGCCAATCTGATCCGCCACTAAAGACTCCTCACGGGGGAAGACGCGGGTACCGGTAATGCCGCAATACGGCGAATGTTTGGCCGTATACGGGAAAAGGACATAGCTGCTGCCATCCGTTTCTTTACCTAACACATAGACATAACACTCCACATTATTCGTAATGGCTATTTTGAATCGTTGGCCTTTCGGTACCGGGCGTGCGGTGCGAAACACGATTTCATCCGTTTGTTTCAGGGGAATGAATGTTTTGGTGGCCGGATCAACCAGACCGAATTCGGCAGCCATCACCTCCGAAGTGGGTTTCGGTTGGGTGGGCGTGGTGGGACTGGTGGGCCGGGTCGGACCTTCCGGATATAAACCATACGCTTCTTTGGTGAAATGTTCAAAGTCGGTATACCGGACCCAGGTGAACCCTCGTTCGCCCCATTGTTCACCCCAACTGTTCATGATGCGGAATGCGCCGCCGTCCAATTGATCATCATAACCTACTACACACATGGCATGGCCACCCAGACCCTGACCGGCGTATTCCTGACGGGTAGGGTTCCAGATTTTTTTGCCAATCATGTTGCGCTGGAAGGTTTGGCCGACCATCATGCCGATGACTACCGGACCTCCCTGAGAGAGATATTGTTTAATAGCCTGGACATCCGGGGTGTAGTCATCAGCGTCCAGGGTCAGGCGATCATAACCTTTGATGCGGTAGCGGGCAGCATTCTGCTGATCATAGGGTTCAGGCTGGAGGCGGCAGGATTCGTCCGTATAACCAAAATCCTTAAACGGCAGTGAGCCGATGTCCCTTAAAACAGCTACCGCCTCGTGCATGTAAGCGCCCTGACAGCCAGGTAAGGCCACTTGATTGTATAAAAATGAGGGTGAGAAAGCAACTGAATTTGGATTCTGTCCGCTGGCCCGGGCATAAGAAATGGTGCGGGCGGCGTAAGCGGTAGCCCATCCGCTGCATGAGCCCTGATAACCCTGATTGAGACGGCGGGGAGCATATTGTTCCAAACTGGCGGAAGGAGGCAAGGAAGGTCCATAACCAACCGCAAGAGGTTCGTTAGTCAGTGTGCGATCATATTGGTCTTGGTCAAAACTGGCCCCTAGAGTAAGATCGTTGCCATGTTGCGTTTGGTATTCAAAGTCGTAACCGCTGGTTTCTTCCTGATCAGCGCTTAAACTGCCCATATTTTGCCATAAATAATAGAGGACAAATAAGATGAGTAAAATAATAATCCATTTGCCCGGTTTGCGCACGAAGATGAGTAGGAACGGCGCTAATTTTAACCACGTAGGGATACCTCCCGAAGATTGATTATCTGCTGGTTTTTTATCACCGCGATTTGGTTGGGGTTGGTCCGGCTCAATACGAATAGGCATGTTTTCTGATTTAAAGGTGGAAATTTACTATTTTCAGCGTATTCTGAACAACGAATTAGAAGGAATAAATCCCG
>JAYRWN010000068.1:0-7890 GCA_041917975.1 Saprospiraceae bacterium
AGGTGCGCCTTCCCGTTCATCAACGGCTCGGCATGCATCACACGTGCAATTGGTGAAGTTGCCATCATTTTGGCTCACCGAGATGATGTTTTTTCCCGGATTTGCTTTGAATATGGAATCCACCCGTTGGGCGACAATTTCGAATACCTCTTCGTTGGTCAGGCACCATTGGCTGGCTTTGCCCGGATGCCGCTGGCCTTTAAAAAATGAATAAAATTCCGGGTGAACCGGACCATAATGCGCAGAAGGGAGCAAGCGATCAAAAGTATGCACCCAATAATTGGCGGCAAAAACTTCCGAGGGCTCTTCCAGGCGGTGCCATAATTTATATCTGGGATCTGTCGCTAAAGCGTAATGTTGGGTTTGGCGGTAGCGAAAAGCCGGGTTGTCCATTAAATTGATCTGCGGCAGTTGAATGGTCTGTTGACGTGGATAAACATATTCCATTTCCCCAAAATAATCGACGCCTAAAAATTGCTCCAGCAAAGTCACGGCACCATAAATCACGCCACGGGCAGAAGCAGATTGGAGGTGTAATTGGTTATGTTCGGTGACGATACGAAAACCGTCTTCCTGCAATTGTGGATGGCGGACCCGGCTATCCAGTAAAATATCACCCGCTTTAAGGACATCTTTTGTGTTGATGACCGGCAATTTACCTCCACTGATTTTTAATACAAAGTCCTGGAGCAATTGCGCCGCCTGTTGCTCTTCGGTAGAATTATTGCGCAGAAGAATTCGCCCCTTTGCCTGGCCATGGTCCACCAGGGTTATCTGACCGGATGAGGGGAAAATCAGCAAACACCAGCTCAAAAATACCCAGCTTATTTTTAACATTGACCTGCAAGTTTTATAACTTATTAACCGCTCATAAAGATACAATTCCACGAGTATTTGAATAACCTATTATTAAATGACAAAACAGGTCAATTGGCAGGAAAAAAATCAAGAATTTCCCGTGGAAATAACCTTAAAAGGGCAATTTACTAATGTCGGCGGATGGACTTAAGTTTAAATTCAGTCATGCCAATATAACAGGCTAAAGGATTTCTCTCCAGCACTTCCCCGCTGACCAGAACTGTTAATCCGCTTTTATTAAAATGCATGTCCAGATGACAAGGCATCAGCGCATAGATATCATCTTCCCCAAATTGCATGCGGACGCGCAGGGTACGTTCTAATTGCAGGTAGTACTTCCCGTATTCTCCCAGGATCGTTGCCCGCAGGTTGGTAATTTTTTTCACCACCGGTCCGCCTTCCTGGCACGGTGAGCTAATCAAAAAATCCTTCTGACAACTCCAAGAGCATAAAATTACAGCGAAAAAGCAGCAAAACCTGACCATAAATTTTTTTAAGGTAACGTAGTACAGATATTTATTTAGACGCCTTTGTGCTTCAACACGTTGGAGATTCCGACGTTTAATTTCAATAAACATGGTCATCGGATCATGATAAATGACTCCTGAATGAACAATTAGGCGGATTATGGCTTACATTTTAATGAGGTATTTGATCCATTTGAGGATGAAGGGATTTTTTCTTACTTGTCCGCAAGCGCTGGAATTGGCTGAAAAAAGTAATGCTGACCAAATCAGTGGGTGGAATAAGCTGAAACTCAAATGGCATATGAAATTTTGCCATCCTTGCCGGACGTATTGGCGGCATAGCCACTTGATTGATTGTTTTTTAACCAGATTTTTTCAAAAACAGGAAGCAGAAAGAAAGAAGAATGATCAGGAAGCTGTACCAATGGTTACCTCACAATCATGAATTCAGCTGAGCCGGTTATTTTGCCAGAGGTAATTCGATAAACCGGTTGCCTACCGGTCCATTTTCTAATTTTAATACGCCGCGTGGACATACTGCCGAGCAGACACCGCAACCCACACAGGAAGCGCGCACAATGTTTTGGCCTTGCTGAGCGTAGGCCCGGACGTCAATACCCATTTCGCAGTACGTAGAACAATTGCCGCAGGAAATGCATTGGCCACCATTCGTGGTAATCCTGAACCTGGAAAATAAAATCTGCTGAATACCCATAATCGCCGCAGCGGGGCAGCCAAAGCGGCACCACACCCGATTGCCTAGGAGGGGGTAAAAGCCCACACCAATGACACCACTAAAGGCAGCGCCGATGAAGAAACCATACCAGGATTTAAGTACACCATGATGAATAAAAAACGCCTCGTCACGACCGGCAAAATAATTGAGCAATAAAACACAGATAATTATTACTCCCAATGCCGCCATTATATTTATCACTTCTGAGGATAAAGCTCTGCGTTTGAACCAATAAATCACGCCCATTACTCCGAGAAGTAGAATTACGGTGCCATAAACAAATTGGGACGTATTGATTAAATAGGATGATTCCGCCTGCCTTAAAAAAGCGTAGATTACTGCGATGGTGGTCACTGTGATCAACACTAAAACTATATGGATGCTCCATTTTTCTATTTTCCAGGCTTTTGAGGATTTATCCGAGAGGTGTCTGAACGGGTCACCGGCGGTTTCAGCTAATCCACCACAACCACAAACCCACGAACAATACCACCGTTTGCCATAAAAATAGGTTAGTAACGGTGAAATAATGAAAACCAGTGCCAAGCCCGAATAGAGCATAAATGAACCCAGCTTACCTCCGTTTATCATCGCGCTCAGATGCCAGTCTTCAAAAAAATAATAATTCAGCGGCCACATGTTTTTTACATCTTTGGCAAAATAGGCCTGCTCAGGGTTTAGTCTGGTCAAAACTTCCGGGAGCAGAAAGGCAAATATTAATTGAAAAAACATAACCGATAGCGTGCTAACAATTTGATAGCGGTTGTGCCGGTATTTATAAATAAATTTTAACCCAAAGGCTAAAATAGCCAAGGTATAAAGGGTGCCGTAAACAAACCATTGGGTGGCCGGACGACCGTTGAGAACGTAACTCAGGGGGTCAAATACCTGGATCAATCCACGGTTACCGCTTTCGGGATAATACCCTAAATACTCCGGATACCAATACAACAGCACATAAAGACCGGTTAAGGCCAGGGCGCTAATCCAGCCCCATAAACCCCGGTTGGTCAGTGAATTAGACCAGATGCCATTATTTTTTACGCCTGCCGGGTGGCGGGCATATAAACCGTAGGTATATGAGAGAACTGCACCCAGGATGGCGGCCAAAGCAAAAACTAACCAAACCCTGGTTGGTTTTAATCCTAACGGCAATGAATACATTAACAAACAGAACATTCCCACCAAACCTACGGCCAGGCCGATCTTTTGCCAAATGTTTTGAATGGCAGAATTTTTATTGGACATGATGGGCTGATTTAGTAAGATGGGTAACAAAAGCTTTCCGGATTTCCGGTTCATAAAGTCGGTAGAATTCAGGATCGAAATTGGCCTCATGAAGATGCTCCATAACATATTCTATGTGGCGGCCTTTGCGTAAAACAGAATCAAAAAAAGCATGACGCAAGCGGATCCCCAGAGTATTTATTCCTAAGAAGCGACGCGTAGATGGATCATAAGCCATATTGATGCATTTTTTACCGGAGCGGTGTTCCCAATAAAAATGCACTTCGTTAGCCGCTGGTACTGGGGACACCCATCCATACGTTTGGTATTCGATATCCAGAAACTTAGCGGAATTGAACCAGGGGCCGGGCTGGTAGGGTGTGGGCTGACCACTTATGGTGCGGGCCACGGTTTCGCCCATCATCTTACCGGTATACCACACGGCTTCGATGGGTCGGTGTTTTCCTTCGGGTTCGGTGACTTCGGCACAATCTCCGATAGCATATATACCGGGAATATTGGTTTCCAGGTACAAATTGACTTGCACGCCATACCCTAAGGTGATGCCGCTCTCTTTAAGGAAGTTTACGTTTGGCGACACCCCGACGGCCAATCCAACCAGGTCACAGGGGATGATCTCTTTGTCACTGGTTTCCACTGCCGCAACGTTACCCTGCTCACCGGGCAAAATAGCCGCTAAGCCGGTCTCCAGGCGCAGATCGAGGCCGTGCTCACGGATGTGTCTGTTTAGTAATTGACTTTCTCCGGCGGGCAATACGATGTCCCAAAAACTTTTTTCTCTGACCAGAAAAGTAACCCGGATATTTCTCGATAAGAACATTTCAGCCAGTTCAATCCCGATCAGACCGCCTCCGACAATCACCGCGTGTTTAGCTTGTGCAGACCATAATTCCAGGCGGTCCAAATCCTGGCGGTGGTAAAGTCCGGTGACGCCGGGAAGATCCTTTCCGGGCCAGGCAAATTTATTAGGCATGGAACCACTGGCCATGATGAGCACATCAAAAGGTAGCGTGGTTCCATCCGCAAAGACCACCTGCTTGGCTGGTGGCAGGATTTTGATCACCGTCTTTTGGATTAACTGCAGTTGGTGTTTGGCCCAAAAGTCCCGCTCGTAGGGATACAAGTGTTTAAATTTGAGGTGCCCCATGTATACGTACATGAGCCCGGGACGGGAAAAGAAATAATCCCCTTCTTCGGACACAATAGTAATGTGGTCCTGACTACGTTTACGCAATTCAACCGCAGCAGTTATGCCCGAGATGCCATTGCCAATGATGACCACCTTTCTCATTGAATTATTTTGTCCGGAATTTATCCAGGATGGAAGATAAGGGAAGAGTACTATCCATAAAAAAAATTATGTTCAGATATGATATAATGATGGGTTAGTTTGACGCCGGCCCGTATTGTTTACCCAAAGCGATCAAATCATCCGCATCCACATAACCGGCGGATTTATGCCTCACTTCACCAGCCGGGCTTAAGATGATCAGGGTAGGATAACCTCTGATTTGAAATTGGCGGGCCAGTTGAGCGCCTTCAGGTTGTTCGCCATCCAAAGCTACGTTGATAAAATGTTGATTAAAATAATCACCGGCTTGTTTGTCGGCAAAGGTGCTGGTTTTAAGCAGTTTGCACGGACCGCACCACGTGGCATAGATGTCCAGGAGGATAGGCTTGTTTTCGGCTTTAGCTTGTTGCACTGCGGCTGACCAGTCTGCTGATTTAAATTGGATACCACCGGCGGGATTTTGTTTAAAATCTACCTTCATGAAAGCTGTCCGGAAGGCGTAAAGGGTCAGTAAAATGACCACCAGAATGAGTAAAATTTTCATAAAATAATTTTATTCTGCTTACGCATTTGTATTTACATTAACATATTCCTGACCACCGGTGTTTTGAAAAGGAGAGGTTTTAATGTGATCCATTCAATCGAGCCTACCCGACCATCAGAATAATTGTTATTTTTCCTGACCTAAATGGGTAAATATCATGAATAAATCAGCCTGTTTCTCCTGCTTATTGTGGATTTTAGGAGGGTTATCCTTAGCGGCACAGGGCTCCTGGCCGGTGCTTAAACACTATGATCAGGACCATCTCTTGAACATTGCGTTGCCTTTGGGTGGCATTGGAACCGGAACTGTCTCTTTGGGTGGGCGGGGTGAGCTTCGCGATTGGGAGATTATGAATAAACCGGGCAAGGGTTTTAGCACCATTACAGAGGGTAACCAGGCACCATTTTTTGCCATTTATGTTCAATCAGCTCAGAAGCCGGCGGAGACCAAAGCGTTATTGGGCCCCCTGCATACCAGCGAATATATGCATTACGAAGGCCGACCGGTGAATCATCATGGACTGCCGCGTTTTTCCTCCGCGTCATTTGATGCTGCTTATCCTTTTGGCCAGGTCAATCTGGACGATGAATTTTTGCCGGTGCAGGTGAAGATTAAAGGATTTAATCCCTTCATCCCCGGGGATGTACCGGCCAGCAGTATTCCCATCGCGGTATTGACTTACGAAGTACGCAACCTGACCGCGGCACCTTTAGCAGTTGCCGTTTGCGGCACGATGCGCAACTTTATCGGCATTGACGGCAGTAAACAGAGCAAAAACTGGAAAGGAGATGTGGTGTACCAGGGCGCTAAAAATAACCAAAACCATTACCGTCAGGAGGGCGCCTTGCGGGGCATTTACATGTCCAGTGCAGGGGTTGACCAGACGGATCCGGCGTGGGGTACGTTTGCCCTGACCACCGCCGAAGGTGGGGAAGTCACCTACCGTCGTTCTTCTACACCTAACGACTGGGAAAACGCTATCCTGGACTTTTGGGATGATTTCAGTGCGGATGGCCTTTTGGCGGATAAAACGGCTTTGGTAGATGATAATCCCATGGCATCATTGGCCGTAAAAAAAAGTGTTCCTGCCTTTGGGACGACTACCTTCACCTTTTATCTGACCTGGCATTTTCCTAATCGTCTGGATTGGAACCGGGCCTGGACCTTTGGTTATCAAGGCGCATTGGTCGGAAACCATTATACCACGGTATACCGTGATGCCTGGGAGGTGATTGTGCATACATTGCCCAAGCTCCCCTGGTATGAGGAAGAAACCAAAAAATTTGTGCATGCTTTTGTCCGTTCCGATTTACCTGAGGTGGTGAAGGAAGCAGCCCTGTTTAATTTATCCACTTTACGTTCACAGACGGTTTTTCGCCTTCCATCCGGGCACCTGCTGGGCTGGGAAGGCACCATGGATGAAGCCGGCTCTTGTTATGGCAGTTGTACCCATGTATGGAACTACGAAAATGCCACTCCTTTCTTATTCGGTGAACTTGCCCGTTCCATGCGGGACGTGGAAATGGTCTATGGCACCAAGGCAGATGGTAAAATGATGAATCGGGTGAACCTGCCCCTGGAAAGCAATGCCTCCATCGATCATGTCGCTGCCGCCGATGGCCAAATGGGGTCCATCGTGCGGTTTTATCGCGAGTGGATGTTGTCCGGTGACCGTGAATGGCTCAAGAAACATTGGCCTAAAGTTAAGGCCGCCATGTCCTATGCTTGGGTTAAGGGAGGCTGGGATAGCAATGAAGATGGTGTACAGGAAGGAAAACAGCACAACACCATGGATGTCGATTATTTTGGACCAAATCCTCAGATGCAATTCTGGTATTTTGCCGCCCTGAAAGCTTGTGCCACCATGGCCCGGGCGATGGGTGAAGAAACTTTTGCAGCTAAATGTGAGCGCATTTTCAGACAAGGTAGCGCATGGGTGGATGATCATTTGTTTAATGGTGAATATTATGAACATAAAATTACCGATCCAAAGACATTTCTATTCCTGGACATGAATAATCCTCTCACCGAGATCCCGCCTTATCAATTGGGCTCGGGATGCCTGGTGGATCAGCTAGCCGGGCAATATCTTGCTCACGTGTGTGGTCTGGGCTATCTGGCTAATGAACAAAACCTAAAAACCACTCTACAAACCATTATGAAGTACAATTATGTACCTCGATTCGACCAGATTTTTAATAACATGCGTTCTTACGTCATGGATCGGGAATCCGGATTGATTATGGCCAGTTGGCCGAAGGGGCGGCTTAAAGTGCCTTTCCCTTATTTTGCCGAATCCATGTCGGGTTTTGAATACACTGCTGCCGTGGGCATGTTGTATGAGGGGCAGCTTTCCGCAGGGCTGCAGTGCATCCGCAGCATCCGTGACCGCTTTGACGGCGCCAAGCGCAATCCCTTTGACGAGCCGGAATGCGGCCATCATTATGCTCGGGCTATGGCTTCGTGGGCGGCTACACTGGCTTTGACCGGGTTTCAATATTCCGCGCCCGACCAAAGCATACGATTTGCTGCCGGCAAAGGCACCTACTTTTGGTCCAATGGGTCGGCGTGGGGTACGGTGGCTATCATGCCTTCGGCTATCGGTGCTAAAGTAGACCTCCATATTCTGCATGGTACGCTGACCCTGAAAAAATTTCAGTTAGAGGGATTTACGTCCTATTCATTTAAAGGGGATGAACCACTTATTGCCGGTGAACACGCCATGCTGAATTTGTCCAGATCATGA
>JAYRWN010000069.1:0-2590 GCA_041917975.1 Saprospiraceae bacterium
ATGGGCACCTGGGTTCAGACCCAAGGCCAGCAATGCCTGGGCTATACGCCGGCTTTCTTCACCTGCTTGGCTATAGGTCCAGGTTTTCCATTCTCCTTGAATTCGCTGACGAAGGAATATTTTCTGCGGGTTTTCCCGCTCATGATGGAGGAACAGGGCTAATGGTGTATGGAGCATAAATTTGGTTTTATATCATTAATTAGAGGTTAAAATACACATTTCAGGATAGTTTTTTTAAGGAATTTTTCAAATATTTGGTTTACTACAATTGTATAAAAACCAGGTAAAAACTACCGAAAATATTTATGGCACATAATTATGTTCCCAATGGCCTGCTGTAAATTAACCCTACCTTTAGGATAAGATATTGTGCTAAAAATTATGGCCATGACACGAATAATAACTTTTTTATTGCTTTGGGTTGCCGTAGAAGGGGAGGCGGCCATTTACCCTGTTGCTATGACCTGTGAATATTTGAGCCATCCTTTGGGCATTGATGTGCCAAATCCCCGCTTAGCCTGGCAACTGACCGCCACTCAACGCAACCAACACCAATCAGCTTACGATATTGAAGTAAGTACTGATTCAACATTTATCATCCCGGTATGGAAGCCTGGTAAAATCATCTCTTCCCAATCAATTCATATCGTTTATCAAGGTCAGGTGTTAAAATCATTCACGCGTTATTATTGGCGCGTACGGGTTTATGATCAAAATGATGAAGTGAGTAAATGGAGTGAAACGGCCTGGTTTGAAACAGCCGTATTGAATGCCGTCGACTGGCAGTCGCAATGGATAGATGATGGCCGTAAACAATTCGACCGCGATGAGGACTTTTATCAGCCCGATCGTATGCCGTTATTTAAAAGAACCTTTTCCACAAAAAAGAACTTAGTATCAGCTCGAATGTACATTGCGGGTTTAGGTTACCATGAAGCCTACCTGAATGGCAAAAAAATTGGCGATCATGTTCTAGACCCGGGATGGACTACCTATAGTAAGCAGGTCTTGTATGGGGTACATGATATTACGTCGCACCTAAAACGGGGACATAACACGGTCAGTATAATGTTAGGCAACGGATGGTATAATCCATTGCCGCTGCGGATGTTTTCAAGATTTAATTTACGCGAGGTGCAGGAAACCGGCAGACCCAAACTACTCGCTGAAATTCATCTCCATTATACCGATGGCACAATTGAAAAAATCCTGACCGACTCCGCGTGGTTCACGGCTCCCGGTCCGGTGCTTCGGAACAATGTATATTTGGGTGAACATCACGATGCGCGCCTAGAGCCATTGGATTGGCTACAAGAAATATCTAATTCAGCGCAATGGAAAAATGCCGCTGTGGCCCAAGCGCCAACCGGGGAACTGCGTGCGCAAATGCAACCACCGGTGCGCATAACTAAACTATTAAGACCTACCAGTATTAAGGAGATCAAACCCGGAGTGTTCCTAGTGGATATGGGCCAAAATTTCGCCGGGGTAGTCAGGATCAGAGTAGAAGGTCAAGCCGGCCAAACTATCCGCTTAAAGTACGGTGAAGCCCTTCATGCGGATGGTTCGCTGAATTATTTCACCACGGTGGCCGGTCAAATAAAAGAAATCTGGCGGGTGAATGGTGGACTGGAAGTCTGGGCGCCACGTTTTACCTTTCATGGTTTTCGTTATGTTGAAATTTCTGGTTGGCCAGGTACGCCCGATGTCAACTCCATTGAAGGATTGCGCATGAATACAGACTTGCAGCCGGTGGGTACATTTGTTTGTTCTAATCCAATGTTTAATCAACTTCATGAGGTCATCCAGTGGACCTTTCTCAGCAATGTGTTTAGTGTGCAATCAGACTGCCCGGGCCGCGAGAAAATGGGCTACGGTGCCGATATTGTGGCCACAGCTGAAGCGTTTATGTATAACTATGACATGGCCCAGTTTTACCGCAAAGCAGTGACGGATTTTGCCAATGACCAACGGGCTAATGGCGGAATTACAGAGACCGCGCCGTATTATGGTATTGCCGATCGTGGATATGGAGGGGGATCAGGTCCGCTAGGCTGGCAGCTCGCCTTTCCATTTTTACAGCAGAAACTTTTTAAGTTTTATGGCGACACGCTAACCATCAGACAATATTATCCGGCTTTGCTAAAACAAATGCAATTTTTAGAAGATAATGCCGTCCATGGTCTGTATCACTGGGATATCAGTGACCATGAGGCGCTGGACCCGCGGCCGGAGGCTTTTACCGCCGCCTGTTTTTATTATCACCATGCGCGCCTGGCCGCACAGTTTGCCGGTATTTTAAACAAGGAGACGGATGTATTAAAATACTCAAAACTGGCTCAGGAGATTAAAAACCGCATCGTGGAAAAATATCTGGTCCCCGGAACCGGCCGGTTTGATAATGCTACTCAATCGGCCCAATTGTTCGCATTATGGTATGAATTATCCACTGAAAAAGAAAAAACGATGGAGCAATTGATGGGGGAATTTACGCGTCATCAACATCATGTTTCTGCCGGTATTTTTGGAGTAAAATTTATGTTCGATGTGTTGCGTGAAAATGAACAGACAGAAATAGCCTATCGGATAG
>JAYRWN010000070.1:0-3945 GCA_041917975.1 Saprospiraceae bacterium
ATTTTTGGAGCAAATAAGGAGACCTATGACCCAGGGCCGATTAATGTTACTACTTTTTACGCCCGTTGTTCCAGAAAAGGTATTTGTGATGAATATGTTGGCGAAACCAACGTGATCATAAAAGCAGTTGAGCCGGAATTAAGGCTAATATCAGATAGCATACGAATATTTAATGAAACCGCTTGTGGACTTTCTGATGGTAGGGTAAAGATTTCAATAAATGATATCTACGAACACGGACCCTGGTTGGTACAACTGGATTTAGAAGGTAAAACCATATTTTATGGTCCGTTCATTTCCCCTGTTTTTGAATTAATCAAACTCAAGCCAGGTAGTTATTCCAAACTTCAGATCATGAATGGTATGGGATGTACCAGTAACATCCAATCAGGTGAACTATTGGTTGAAGCGGCGCCATGTAATGCCGCCATCAGTCCAATAGTAACTCTATCGGCTTATCCCAATCCATCATCCGAACAGATCAATTTGATTATTCATTTACCGGAAGGAGCGTTCATAAAATCCCTTGAACTAATAGAAACTAGCGGAAGAGTGGTCAATAAACCTCTTCTACCCAAAATAACACCCTATTTTACCGGGTATCGAGCACTTATGGAAGTTGGTGACATGAAAGCCGGTTTATATTACCTGAGGTTGATTACCTCGAAAGGGGTTCGTTTTGCTCAAATAAATATTGTGAAGTAAAAGCAGAAGAAACTTAACTGAAAGATTAAGTTGATGGATGAAGACCAAAAATTGCCAGATTGACAAAAACTAAACTATTGATAAAATTGAAAAAGGAAAGAATCAGGCTCCAAAGGTTTAAAAAGTGAACCCATTAATGCTTAGAGTAATTATGCATTAAACAAAAAAAAATGTTTTTTCAGTGAATTAAAATGTCGCAAAGATTGTCTATCATTGAGTTCAAGTATTTATTCCCCCCCCCAAATATTTACTGTATTTATTGCTGGTTGAACAGAAGTGTTTGAACCATTTAGATAATTATACCCATCTAAGCTCAAAAAATAATCTTACCCAACTTAAGCCTTCAACCCAAAAACCAATAAGGGGTGAAACCGGATGTGTACTAATAACACTTTAAAGAATCATAAGCTGTTTCCCTGTTAAGCCAAAGGTTTTAACTTTTATTGGTTTATTTATTACAATTATGGTGCCAATCCGGCTTAATGAAGCCGTTTTTTTGGTTCAAATATGTTGTAATAAAGTACGTCAGTAATTCCAGGATTATTGACAGGGTTGGTCATTTAGATTTGAAACCAACCAAAGCTTAAGATGATAACGATTACCAAACCAATCGAGCAGGTATTTTTATCTGTTACCAACCAATCTATCTTATTTGAATTTTTCCAAAAATTGGAAAAAGGACTATTTATTTTCCTTTTTTTGATTTTATCCAGCAGTTTGCCAGGCCTGGAAATGAGTGCCTTGGCTACCAGCTGTTGTGACCGGACGGTAACAAATACTACAGAATGTCACGATGGACAATTGTATGTGGTCTGGTTAAGTAATAGCCAGACAAATGCCTATTTTAAAGGGTCTAATTATTCCTGGAGCAGCTGTAATGGTCAGGTGGTGTTTACCGCTTATGGACTCACCTCACCTCAAGCCGTAGGGGAAACGATTGACATTCAGGTGACCTATAGTGGTTACACCACTACACCACCGAGCGGCAGTCCAAAAGCTAACGATTGTGGAAATTATTCAGCATTTGGTTGGGAATATTATACGCAAACCTCGGGGGCCATTATTTCGAGTAAATATGGTACTTTGCCCTTAAGCAGGAGGGGGCCTGCCTTTCAGGTTGGCCAGGGTGCAAATACCCAATCCTTAAGCTTTGGAGCGTCTGGTTGGTTTAATGTATCTGACGGTACAAAATATTGGACAGAGGGTGATGTCAACGTAAATTTAAGTGGATGTATCTGTAACTTAGATATCACCACTGTCGCTACGAATGCCAAATGTTATGGCAATAATAATGGGAGCATTGATTTGACGGTAATTTCAGGAGTTGCTCCCTATACCTACAAATGGAGCAATACTAAAACCACTGAAGATATAACTGGCCTTACAGCGGGCAATTATACCGTAACGGTTACTGATGCCAATGGCTGTACTAAAGTAAAGACAACCTCGGTAGGGCAACCGCCAAAATTTACGCTTTCGGTGAAAACCTATGCGCCGAGTTGTGCAGGCGGCAATAATGGAAGTATAGATCTTAGTGTAGCGGGGGCGTCAAGTCCCTATAAATATATATGGAGTAACGGGGCAACTGTTCAGGATATTAATAATCTTGCAGCGGGCACCTATACGGTAACTGTTACAGATTCCTATCAATGTACAGAGGTGATCAGTGGAACGATAAGTGCGCCGCCGGCTTTGGTAGTGACCGGCAATGTGGTCTGTGCAGCGGGTTACGGCGGGACAGGTTCCATTGATGTATCGGTTTCAGGTGGTGTAAGTCCATATTCCTATTACTGGAGTACTGGTGCGGTTTCACAGGATTTAAGTGGGATGCCTGTAGGTTGTTATACAGTGACTGTTACGGATTCAAAAGGATGTAAATCATATTATTCTGGATGTGTTTGTCATCCGTCCGATTGCAGTGGATTCCGCACACAGACGCAAGGAGGCTGGGGGCAAGAATCTAATGGAGAAGGTGGCAATCCTGGAGAATATTTATTTGCAAATTTTGCAGGTGCTTTTCCTTCCGGTTTAACCATAGGTTGTACTAAAACTTTGCGGTTAACATCTGCTCAGGCCGTAGCTGATTTTTTGCCTAGTGGGTCGACTCCGCGAGTGTTAGAAGGAAATTATACCAACCCCGGTCAGAGTTATAATAATGTGCTTGCGGGGCAGTTGGTGGCAGCGACTTTAAGCGTAACTTTTGATTTATATGATGCCTCGTTTGGTAGTTCATCTCAGAATTTAAAAAATCTGATAGCTGGTTCGGGAGCTTTGGCTGGGTTAACGGTCGAACAAATTTTGGCGGAAGCAAATAAACTGATCGGAGGCTGTGGATCAATTTATACCATTGATGATATCTATTACGCGCTGAGTAGTATTAATGAAAATTATGTCGGTGGCAAAGTGACGGGTATGTACCTAACCTGCTGCAATATAGCGGTGACATGTTCTAATAAACCAGTGAGTTGCTATGGAGGTAATGATGGGACGGCCTCAGTAAACATTACAGGTGGAACTTCACCTTTTACTTATAAATGGAATAACAATGGAACGACGGCGACTATTACAAATTTAGTTGCTGGCACCTATTCTGTTACAGTCACCGATAAAAATGGCTGTACTTCGACCTGTCAAACTACAGTGTCACAACCTACCCAAGCCTTAAGTGCCTCCATTAACATTAATGGAGTAATCGACTGCTACGGTGCATGTACTGGTGCTCTGGATTTAACTGTAACAGGGGGAACCAGCCCATATACATACAATTGGAGCAATGGGAAAACCACTCAAGATTTAAGTGCATTGTGCGCAGGGACGTATACCGTGACGGTCACTGATAAAAACGGCTGCACGGTTAAATCATCTAAAACAATTGGACAACCTACTAAAATTACCGTGTCAGTATCAGTTAAAGATGTCAACTGTTATGGTGGAGCCGATGGAAGTGTGGACATAACGGTAACGGGTGGCACAAGTCCCTACACGTATTTATGGAGTAATGGAAAAACCACGCAAGATATCCTTGGATTGGTAGCTGGCTCTTATTCAATAACCGTTACAGATTCAAAAGGATGTAAAGAAATAAAAAGCGGAATAATTGTGAATCAGCCTGCGGCTGCGTTGACAGTCAGCGGGACAGTAACAAATGTAAAATGTTACGGGGGGAAAGATGGCGCTATCGATGTAAGTGTGAGCGGAGGAACCTCACCATATAGTTATATATGGAATACGGGGGCGACG
>JAYRWN010000071.1:0-14655 GCA_041917975.1 Saprospiraceae bacterium
ACGGTTAATCATTTTTATTAATCGTTTGTGTGTTCCGGCTGAAAATCTGCTTAAAAAAGAAGGTTTTAATTTCACTCATCAATTGGAAAAAAATTATCCGCCATACGAAAAACTCCCCTATACCATGTGGTTAAACCTCTAGGCCATGTCTGTAATAACCGGTATTGACTTTTACCGTTACAATCTTGCACTGCGTGAACCGTTTGTGATTTCATTGGAGACCATCAGTGAAGCCGCCAATCTATTGGTTTGTATTCATACATCTTCTGGGTTAACCGGATGGGGGGAGTGCAGTCCGTTCGCGAGCATCAATGGGGAGGTGCAGATCAGCCAGTTTGCTTTAGCTCCTTGGTTGGGCAAAATGTGGTTAGGACAGTCCATTCATCCGGTAGAAGAACGTATCCAGGCACTGGATTCCGCCATCCTGGGCAACCAGAATCTTAAAAGCGCTTTCGATATGGCGCTGTATGATCTCTTGGCCCAGGAACAAGAATTACCCTTGTATAAATATTTACTTGGAACACCCCGTGAGGTCACTACCGATATGACTATCGGTTTAAGATCCGTCCAGGAAACAGTCAGTGAAGCAGAACGTCTGGTCGGTGCCGGGTTCAATGCTCTCAAATTAAAACTCGGCACATCCGTAGCCGATGATGTGCAGCGTCTTACCGCTACCCGCCAAGCTATTGGCCCCCAGATTGCATTACGGGCCGATGCTAATCAGGGCTGGAGCAGGGATCAAGCCCTGGAGGTGCTGGAAGCTGCGTATGAAGTATCCTTGGATCATTGTGAAGAGCCCCTACCCAAATGGGATCTGGGTGGACAAGCCTGGCTGACCGCATTGAGCCCAGTGCCCATCATGGCCGATGAGTCGCTCCATCAGGTCACCGATGCTTTTCGTTTAATCGACTATCAGGCCTGTCACCGCTTTAATCTGAAATTAGGCAAATCGGGAGGTTTATGGCAAGCCCGTCGCATTATGCATCTGGCGCAGAAGCACAACATTCCTTGCCAGGTCGGGTGTTTTATCGAAAGCAGATTGGCTACCACAGCCCTGTTGCATTTTGTATACGCTCAGCCGGATATCGTTTTGTTTGACATGGATTCACCATTGTTGTTGCATGATGATCCGGTCCTGGGCGGTATGCGCTATACTGATGGTGGATTCATACGTTTGTGGGATGATAGCGCAGTAGGCCTGGGTGCGGTTCCGGATCCGGTTTTTTTGAAAAAACTGGAAAAAATTAGCCTCCGTTAAAAAAAGTCCTGAAAAAACTCCCGGTCAGTGAAATGACTATCTTTGGTCAGCTGCTTAAAAAACAGATTTTATCAGGATGACTCTTAAAAACGCTTCCATTTTAATCGTTGATGATGACCCGGATGTATTGACTGCAGTGAAGATATTACTTCGTCATCAGGTTAAAGAGGTAGTGACTGAGCGCTTTCCTGAAAACCTGCGCGAACTCCTGCCTAAGTCCAATTTTGATTTGATTCTGATGGACATGAATTTCAAAGCTTCGGTGAATACCGGCAATGAAGGTTTATTTTGGTTACGAAATATCCGCGAATGGAGTCCTCGGGCGGCGGTGATCATGATAACTGCATACGGGGATATTGAACTGGCGGTAAAAAGTATGAAAGAAGGTGCCCGGGATTTTATCATCAAACCCTGGCATAATCACAAATTGCTACAAATTATTAAAGAAGTTATTGAAAATAAACCACAGCAGGAAAAAGAGACCTCCGAGTTAAAGCAGAATGAACTTGCTTCCGGTTTATTAGGCCAGTCCGAGTCTATGCAGGATCTTTTTATGATCTTACGTAAAGTGGCTCCTACCGATGCTAATATTTTGCTGACCGGTGAAAACGGGACAGGAAAAGACCTTGTAGCACAGGCATTACACCATTATTCATTGCGCAAGACTAAACCGTTTGTAAAAGTAGATTTGGGCGCCATAAGTCCCGGATTGTTTGAAAGCGAGCTGTTCGGTCATAAAAAAGGAGCGTTTACCGATGCTCACCAAGATCGGGTAGGGTACTTTGAATCTGCTCATCAGGGTACTATTTTCCTGGATGAAATAACTAATACACCTCTATCCGGGCAGGCCAAGTTGTTGACCGTCTTACAGAATAAACAACTCATGAAGGTAGGGACTTCACATCCGGTGGATGTGGATGTACGGGTTATCGCCGCGACTAACGTTTATTTGCCGGATATGATCGAAAAAAACCTGTTTCGTAAAGACCTTTATTATCGCATCAATACCGTGGAGCTCAATCTCCCCCCCTTGCGCGAACGGACAGATGATATTCCTTTGCTGGCCGGGCATTTTTTAGAAAAATATGCAACTAAATATTTCAAACAAATTCATCATTTTGATGAGAAAGCATTGGAAAAACTAAAGGCTTATTCGTTTCCGGGAAATGTTCGCGAGCTTCAATACACCATAGAACGTGCAGTTATCATGAGCGATGGAGAATATGTGGAAGCGAGCGACATTATCTTTAATCAGGAACAACCGCGACCTGGTGTGACACCGTCTACATCTTCTGTAGTAACTAACCTGGGTGAAATGGAAAAACAAACCATTCTTAAGGTCATCGAAAAGCACCATGGGAACATTACTCAGGCAGCTAAAGAACTGGGCCTAACCCGTACGGCGCTGTATCGTCGCCTGCATAAATACGACTTATGACGATGTGGGATTGGCGCATTGGGTGGAGGATACTCTTCTTGTTGGGGACATTGACCTTGATTGCTTATTTGGCAGTAAAAGCTTCCTGGCTTTATCTGTTATTGGTCATTCCGGTAGTGTTGTATCAATTGTATGACCATTATGCTTATTATCACAAAGCACTGGAAGAGCTGGACCAGTATGTGGAAGCTGTGCGCTATCGGGACTTTACCCGCCAATTTGATGAAAAACACGCACCAGTAGATTTGCGCTCTTTTCGTAAAGGATTCAATCAGATCAATACCACATTTAAACAATTGGCCCGGGAAAGGGAGACCCAATGGCAGTACCTGCAAAAAATCATGGAAATGATCAACACGGGCATCCTCTCCTATGCGGTCACCAGTGGTGATGTGGTATGGTTCAATGAAGCCGCCAAACACCTCTTACAGATACCTTATTTAAAAAACATTCACCTGCTCCAAAAACGGGATAGTCAATTGTATCAGGACATTACTACAGCCAAACCGGGGCAATCAAAAATGATCCAGGTGCAACAAGAGCCGCACAAGTTAAATTATTTATTAAGTACCTCCATCATCCAGGTCGGGGATGAAAAATTACACCTGGTCGTCCTGCAGAACATCCATGGCGCTACAGAGGAGACGGAATCCAGAGCTTGGCAAAAGTTACTCAATGTCATGACCCATGAAATCATGAATTCCATTGCCCCCATCACTTCTCTGGCTGATACATTAAAGAGGCAATTGCATGAAGCTAAAATATCCCCCCAGTTTAACCAGGAAGATTTGGAAACCGGGATGGACATCATCAAACGGCGCAGTGAAGGATTATTGCGCTTTGCCGAGACCTACCGCAACCTCAATAAGATCGCCCAGCCTAACCTGCAAAAATTTTATGTGCGCAACCTGCTGGATAATGTCGTGTTATTGATGAGCCCAAGTTTGCAACATAAGCACATTCAATTGTCCGTGCAATTGGCAAATCCGGATTACCAATTGGATGCTGACAGCAATCTGCTGGAACAGGTATTGATCAACCTGATTCTCAATGCAAAAGAAGCTTTAGCGGGACGGGAAAATCCGGAAATAAAACTGATCGCATCTACCAACAATGAACAGAAAATCCAACTAAAAATTGCTGACAATGGCATAGGCATAGAAGCCGAAATTATTGATAATATTTTTGTGCCGTTTTTCACCACCCGTAAATCCGGATCCGGTATTGGCCTTAGTTTATGCAAACAAATTATGGCCCTGCACAAAGGGAATATTCAGGTTCATTCCACGGTGGGCAAAGGCACGGTCTTTACCCTGACTTTTCCCTGATCAGGCCGGCACCTTGATGTAATACGTTTTTTTCTCGGTATTGGTTAACTTACTGGTTAATAACCACGGATTGTAAACTTTGAGGATGCGGTAAGAGGTGCCGTGCTGGCGGGCAAAATCAGCCAGACTAGGCAAGGCGGTTTTAACCTCGATGAGTTTAAAATTATCTAAAGGACGGTATTGTTCTTCCGGTTTGATCTGAAAGCCGTAGGCATAAGGATTGGACATGATTTCTTTCATGGCCAGAATACGAAATACATAGCGGGACGTTTCTTCCACCAGGTTCAGATCAAAATACGACTCCCCGCGCTGATTTTCCAATTCGTTGCGGATGCGCGTATCGCCGGCATTATACGCTGCTGCTGCTTCCGTCCATGAACCATGTCTGCGTTTACTTTCTTTCAGGTATTTACAGGCCACCAGGGTTGACTTTTCCAGATGGTAACGTTCGTCCACCTCATTGTTGATTTCCAGACCATAATATTGCCCGATGCTTTTCATGATTTGCCATACGCCCTTTGCACCCACGGGAGAGGTAGCATTGCGCAAATTACTTTCAGCCACGGCCAGATATTTAAAATCATCTGGAATACCTTGTTCAGTGAGGATTTTTTCAATGAGCGGAAAATGTCTCCCGGCCGCTTTGAGGTTTAACAAAGTGGTGGAGTGTAAATAGGTATTCACCAGCAGTTCGCGTTCGAAACGTTCGAACACATCGAAGTTTTCCAGATTTATTTTTTCTCCGGCAAAATTAAGCTCCTGAGGAATAGGGATCGCTTTTACTATTTGCGGTATCTTAGGTTCTAAGCCGGTCATCATCGGTTGGGCAGTCTTATCCCCGGAAGAGGTGAATAATAACAAAGACAAGAACGCGGCCACCATGATGGAATAAACACCAAATAACTTCATAACTACGTGAAATTTTTAAAAATTAACAATCAGTAATTATACCCTTAAGCTACAAAAAAAATCAGGTCCCAAAGTCGTCGCATACGCATCGAAATAAACGATGCCGTATTCAGGTTGGCAAAACGGAGCGATAAATATAGAATAAAACTATAAAAAAGAGGTGTTAAATAACCACCGTATCCCTAAAATTTAATGGTAAGCAGGTATACAGGACTACCCTTTGCGCTTAAAAACTGGTACGGTAGAGCATGGTTCGCCATACATTATGCTCAGTGCGATGGGGGTGAGCTTAAGGGTAAGATAGGCATAGGCCGCCGGAGGCACCGGTTTTTGACTGCACCCTTTGATGACCAGGCGTTGCAGGTGATAGGGGCTCACATCCAGATGGTCAATGATACGGCGATAGGCATGGCGCAGGTACTCGGCTTCATCGCCAATAAATATATCCTTAACAAAGGGTTGGGCATATTGGGTGACCAGCATATAGGCCCAAACGGGGATAATCGCGTCGGCGGAACAATAAATCAATAACAGTTTATCCTGGTATTGATGCCAGTCGAGTTCCGCCAGGGCGGTTCTGAAATCCTTTTCTTTTAAGATTAAACCCCGGAATAAATAGTTTTTAATATCAAATAAAGCTAATGGCTGATCAGGATAATAGTCTTCCAGGTTGATGGTGATCAGGCCGCTGTTGGCGACCCGGTTTATTAATAATTCTTCACTCATGAGTTTTCCGGTTCAGGGATTGGGGCTGATTCTTCCACTGGGGCTGCTTCGCCGATTTCCTGGTCTGCATGTTCAAAATCCCGCAATTGAGGTAGATCGCGCATACTTTTAAGGCCAAAATATTCCATAAACTTTTTGCTCGTACCATATAACAGCGGGCGGCCCGGTGCTTCAGAACGCCCGATAATCTCAACAAGTTCTTTCTCTAAAAGTTTTTGAATGGCATAATCGCAGTTGACTCCTCTGATGCTCTCCAACTCTACTTTAGTCACCGGTTGTTTGTAGGCAATGATAGCCAGGGATTCTAAGGCTGCGGCGGATAGTTTTTTACGGTGCGTCAATTTAAGGTAAGCGGCGATGGTGGAAAAAAAAGCGCCCTTAGATAAAAATTGCAGCCCGTCAGCCAGTTCTACGATTTCAATGGCAAAGTTATCGTGCTGGTATTTTTCTTTGATTTCCTGGACTTTGTCTTCGATATCTTTTAGGCTGAATTCCTGTTGGAAG
Organism: Saprospiraceae bacterium; assembly: GCA_041917975.1. GTDB lineage: Bacteria > Bacteroidota > Bacteroidia > Chitinophagales > Saprospiraceae > JAYRWN01. The sequence continues at coordinate 6,164 of JAYRWN010000071.1, forward strand.
GCCAACTCCAGGCAGCTGCGGATGTCCTTAATGTTGATCGGCTGCGGTGTGGCAAAGATGAGGCTTTCGATGTGTAAGGCTAACTGGTCCAAAACAAAATTTTTAGCAAAGGTATAAAAATTCTTCTGGGGGCATGATCGGCGCCCCTCTTGGCTGCACGCATTTTTAGCGGTAATAATTTTATCTTACATTTACCCTCAATAGGAATGGTAAGGCCGATGGAGTCAAATTTTATGCGGTTGATGATGTTTTTTGGAGCGCTCTTTTTAGGGGTGTTTGTAGGACTGGTATTGATGGCTTTACTCGGCATGGCTCTCCAAGTGCCGGTGACTGAATTACAGAGTTTAGTAAACCAGACTGGAACGGCAGCCGATCGAACGACCACCAAGATTTTTTTGCTTATCAACCACCTTTCCTTTTTTATTCTGCCTGCGGTATTTTTTGCCTGGTTTGCCCAGCGCTGGAATTACCAGGATTATTTCGCCATGCGCAAGTGGCCGTCATGGAGGACCATCGGGTTAGGTTTATTGTTTGTATTGGTGGCCTATCCTTTTGTACAAAAGAGTTACGACATAAATAATATGCTACCCATCCCTGATTGGATGTTGGAGATGGAAAAAACAGCAACCGAGACGATTCGTCAACTGCTGATCATGGAACATGCCGGTGAATTTCTGCTTAATATTTTGGTCATTGGTATTTTACCCGGTATTGGGGAAGAGTTGCTTTTTCGCGGAGTCATCCAAAAAGAATTAGAGCGCTGGTTCCGCAGCCCTCATGTAGCGGTTTGGTTGGCGGCTATATTATTTAGTGCTATGCATTTCCAATTCGTAGGTTTTTTGCCTCGCATGTTTCTGGGAGCCTTGTTAGGATATCTTTATGTCTTTACCCGTAACCTTTTTGTGCCCATGGTGGTCCATTTTATCAATAATGCTCTGCCGGTGATTTCCATTTATCTGGCTGGTAAAGACCTTACTGAGCTGGGTACGGATCCGTCGGCCAGTTCACCCTGGTGGCTAGCCATAATTTCATTAGCGCTGACCTTGGCCTTGGGTTATTATATTTATTCTATTCATAAGTCCTCCGCCGATGAGTCTATTCCCCACGTTGAAGACCCGCAGCCTTAGTGCCGTAGTTTATGGTCTGGTGGTGCTGGGCGCCATCTTAGGTGGCCAATGGCCTTTATTTGTATTTCTTAGTATAGCTGCTGTCTTGCTCCACCTGGAGTTCAGCCGCTTGATATTGCACGATCAATCTGTAAAACTGCACTGGCCGGATACTGTATTGGCGGTGATGCCTTTTATGGTGGCTTTGTGGTGGCCTCAGTTTGATATCACCTGGTTGGTGGTATTGCCCCTGGTGGTATTTAGTGGCTTTGTATTAAGTCAGCCGGCCGCCGGTATGATGCGTTTGCTGATCTGGTCCTCCACCCAATTCTACCTCCTGTTACCGCTTTGGTTGGCTAAAGTGATCAACACGGCTGATCAGACCTATCAGCCCTACCCCTTATTGGCGGTGATTTTATGGATCTGGATTAACGATTCCGGCGCCTATTTTATCGGTTCTGCCTGGGGCAAACACAAAATGTATCCTGCGGTGTCACCCGGCAAAAGCTGGGAGGGAACCTTAGGTGGATTGGTGATAGCCGGGCTTTCCGGTTTTTGGTTAGGCCCGTTATGGCTGGAGCTTAATGGCTGGCAGGGTGTTCTGTTGGCTGTGGCCGTGGGTGTAGCGGCCACCGTTGGGGATTTGTTTGAGTCCATGCTTAAGCGCACCGCCGGTGTAAAAGACAGTGGCACCATTATGCCCGGACATGGAGGATTGTTGGACCGGCTGGACTCTTTTTTGTTTGCCGTACCGGCCTATTATCTGGTGATGGAAATGATCAGCCGGTAAGAATCAGCCTGTTATCACTTGCCAGATAATGCGCAAACTCCACAGGAGTACCATCACCCCCACGGCGATAAACATCACCTTGCGCGGCAATTTTCCCGCCAATCGGGCGGCTAACGGCGCCGCAATAACCCCACCAATCATTAAGCCTAAAATGATAGGCCAGTGAGATATGCCCATAAGCACAAAAAAGGATACGGCGCTGGAGAAGGTAATAAAAAATTCACTCAAGCTGACACTGCCTATGACGTACTGAGGGCTGCGCCCTTTGGAGATCAGTGTACTCGTCACTAAAGGCCCCCAGCCACCCCCGCCGAAGCTGTCTAAGAAACCTCCGGCCGCTGCCAACCATCCAGCTCGTTTGACCTTTTTGGGCCTGGTATTGAGTCGCCAGGCGTAATAGAGGATGCGCAGTCCCAATATGGCACAATAACCGGCTAAAAGAGGCTTGACCAACTTGGCATTGTGCTCGCCCAAAAATACCAGTAATGCTGCACCGGCGATGGCTCCGATAACGCCGGGAATAACCAGGACCTTAAACAATTTTTTGTTCACATTGCCAAACCGGTAATGTGAATAGCCGCTGACGCCGGTGGTGAAGACCTCCGCCGTATGGATGCTGGCGCTGATGGCTGCCGGCGGTATACCCATGGTCATCATCACGGTGGTACATGTTACCCCGTAACCCATGCTCAGCGCTCCATCGACCATCTGAGCCAGAAAACCGACCGCCAAACAAAGCCAAAACGTCGTGGTTAGATTCTGTTTAAGGGTTGTCCAGATGTCTGGAATGGATGGTAAGGGATAGTACGAAAAAAGGTAATAGCCCAAGATCATACTGACAAACGCCAAAATGCTGTAGGTGGCCCAACGCCGCCATTGTTTTTCTCCACTGGTTACATATTCTTTATTCACCAGCACGGAAGTAATATGATTCAAGCGTTTGACTTTATGGGCAAAGTCACCTTTTAGATTTTGACGGATGGTATAAAGATGGTCCAGGGAAGTGTTCAAATCATCCGGAATGATTTCTTGAAATAATTCTTTGAGCCGTTTAGCCATTGAAGGCGATCGGCCGTTCGTACTTATGGCAATCTTTAAGTGTCCTTTATGAACAATACTGGATAAATAAAAATCACAAGCCTCCGGCGTATCGGCGACGTTACAGATAATTTTATGGGCGTGAGCGTCTTGTTTGACCCTTAAATTCAGTTGATGGTCATCAGTGGCTACAATGACCAGATCCTGTCCTTCCAATAAAGCGCTGTTATAAGGCTGTCCTAGCACTTTTACTTGTGGAAAGTCGGTAAGAAAGGAGAGAATATCCGGATGGATATCCAGGCTCACCAAAGTGATCTGGGCTTGCGGGGCATGACCAAGCAAGGAATGAATCTTTTCCAAAGCCACCTTACCTCCACCGACTACCAGGGTTTTTAATGCATCCAGTTTAAGGAAGACGGGATACAAATTATTCGACCCGGACTCGATGGAATTCGTGGTTTTCCCGTCCACATCCATTTCATTCAATTCCATGCATGTACCACATTCATTCGAATAAATTAATGCGATGGATAAAGTCGCCAAAACCTTCTTCCGTTTGCCGTTCTTCACTATAACGACCAAACAGGTCATCCAACTCGGCTAATATCGCAGTTTCATCCAAATTTGTTTTATATAATTTATTCAGGCGTTTTCCATTACGGTCCCCGCCAAGGAGTAGATTATAGCGGCCGTAGGCTGTACCAATAAATCCTATTTCGGCCAGATAAGGTCGGGCACAGCCGTTAGGACAGCCCGTCATGCGCAGAATGATGCCTTCTCCGGCCAAGCCATGCTTTGCCTGCAAAACGTCTATTTTATCCAGCAAAGAGGGCAAATATCGCTGAGCCTCGGCTAGTGCTAAGGGACAAGTATTGAATGAAACACAGGCCATAGCATTCCGGCGGGTTGGTGAAGCCTGCTCAGTTCCGGCAATAAGACCATATTTTTTCAGAAGGTCATGAATGATGGCTTTATCCGCATTAGCTACATCGGCGATGATCACATTTTGGTGGCAGGTAAAGCGAAAATTGCACTTTAGTGTTTCCGCAATTTTTAATAAACCTGTTTTTAGTAGCACCTGATCACTATCGGCTACGCGTCCATTTTCTACAAACACCGTGTAGTGCCATTGCCCATGATCATCTTGTTGCCAACCATAATCGTCTTCGCGGCGAGTAAAAACGATGGGTCGCGGCGCTTCCAGAGTAAAACCACAGCGCCGTTCCAGTTCAGCTTTGAAGGCGTCAGCACCCATGCGGTCCACGGTATATTTTAAGCGGGACAATTTTCGTTCACTGCGGTTACCGAAATCGCGCTGGATAGTGGCGACTTCATAAACGGCTTTATGGACGCGATCTTCACCGCTTATAAAACCCAAAACAGTTCCCAGGCGGGGGTAAGTATCCGCACTTCCATGAGTAGTCCCTAATCCGCCACCGACCGATAAATTAAAACCAAGCAATTGCCCTTTTTCCTCCACCGCCGTTAAGCCCACATCATTAGCCAGGACATCTACATCATTGTTTGGAGGAATAGCTATGGCAATTTTAAACTTACGGGGCAGATAATGGTCTTGATAAAGTGGGTCTTCCTCCACCAGGTCCGGATTGAGTCGTTCTTCATCCAGCCATATTTCATAATAAGCCCTGGTTTTGGGTAGTAACAATTGACTTAAGGAATCAGCATAGTTATGCACCTGAGCATGTAGTGATGAACTTCCCGGGTGAGCCGAACAGACTACATTCCGATTTACATCTCCGCAGGCGGCTATGCTGTCGAGTTTTTCCCGATCGAAGGCTTTAAGCGTGGGTTTCAAATGCCGTTTTAATATCCCGTGCAGTTGAATGGTTTGCCGGGTGGTGATTTTTATGATGCCTGTGGAATATTCTCCGGCTATATGTTGAGCAGCGATCCATTGGGCGGCGCTGATTAGTCCGCCCGGTATACGTAGCCGGATCATAAATGAATATAGATTTTCCAATTTTTTTTGGGCCCTTTCTTCCCTCCGGTCACGATCATCCTGCTGATACATGCCATGGAATTTGACCAATATTTGATCATCATCCCTCAAGGAGCCGGTGTGTTCATCCTTTAAACTGTCCGTCAGGGTGCCTCGCAAGCCTTGACTTTTCGTTTTGATCGTTTCGGTTGGTGATAATTTAGTCATGAGAGATGATATCCTGATTGAATTTTAATATACATCGAGGTTATAGCGACCTTGGTTTTTTAGGTTATCCAGATAATCCTGCGCCTGGACTTCATCCACCTGACCCTGTTCACTGATAATGTTCAGGAGAGTCTTTTCCACGTCGTTGCTCATGGGGTCGCGGGCACCACAGACATACAGAAAAGCGCCGGCTTCCAGCCATTCGTACAATTGAGCGGCGTAGTGCTGCATCTTATGCTGAACATAGATCTTTTCGTCCTGATCGCGACTGAAAGCCACGTTGAGCCGGGATAAATGACCCGATAAAAACCAGGCCTGAAGCTCTGTTTGGTAAAGAAAATCGCTGGTAAAATGCTGATCGCCAAAAAACAACCAATTTCGACCCGATGCTCCGGTCATGTCGCGTTCGGCCAAAAAAGAGCGAAAAGGAGCTATACCCGTGCCTGGACCAATCATGATCACATCTTTATCCGGGGCAGGTAGTTTGAAGTCGTGATTGCGATGGATGTAAAAAGTGACTTCATCGCCCACCTCCAGATCACATAAGAAACCACTGCAGTGTCCTTCCCTGTTATCACCAGCCAGCTTGAAGGTGTGCAGTCCCACGGTCAAATGCACTTCACCTTCATGGGCAGCAGGTGATGAAGATATAGAATATAACCGGGGCGTAATCCCTTCCAAAGCCAAAATAACACTTTCACCCAAGTTGGTGATTATGGGGTACTTTGCAACGAATTCTTCCAAGGTGTTTTGCTGTAAGTCCAGGTTTTGATCCAGCAACTCGGCCAACTTTAGTTTTACCCGTGAAGACAAGTGATAAATATTAAGTCTCTCCGTTAGGAGCTGACGAACAGGAGCTTTTAACAACTTGTGTGCAATCATTTGGTCCTCTGAAAAACCTAAGGCGTCCAGGATTTTTGTGATGACATCAAACCGGTTGTGTGGAATGAGCCCCAAAGAGTCGCCGGGTTCATAATCCGGTTGTTCAAGGCAGGATATTTCGATATGTTTGGTAGTTTTATTACTACCGCGGTCATTAAGATTAATGGAAGTGGTGACCTGACCATGGTAATAGTGTTTTCCACTTTTAGAAACGCCATTCAGTTTGCCATGAGCCACTAATTCCGGAGAAGCCTGTCCATTTAGGTAATCGAAGACCAGGGCAAACCACATGGCAGCCGTACTTTCAAAATCCACATCACACATTTGCAGGGGCAATGCTCTGCTTGCCCCAAGCTTTTCCAATTGCCGGTCGACATCTATTCCGGCCTGACAAAATAAAGGGTAGGCACTGTCCCCTAAAGCGAGTACACCAAAACGGAGCTTAGACAAATTAAGTGGTTGCGTATGCAGATGATCGTAGAATTTTTTGGCTGATGCCGGCGGTTCACCTTCGCCTTGCGTGCTGATGAGGATAAACACCAATTCTTCTTTTTCCAGGTCCTGCAGTTTGTATTGATCAAGGCCTGCCAGCTTGGTAATCACCTGATGTTTTTTTGCTTCAGCGGTGAACTGATTCGCTAACCGTTTTGCATTTCCGGTTTCTGTCCCAAAGAGCAACGTGATTTTTTTGACGCCTTTTGCAGGCGTACCTGAAGAGACCGAGGTACCTGAACCGGAAATGATGCCCGCCAGGTATCCGTTGATCCAGATCAATTCTTCTTTGGTCGCATCCTGGACTAACTCGTTTAGTTTTTTTAATTTGGGTTCAACCAAAATAGACATTGTACGGGTATTTTTTTGATTCTAAATGGTATTGAATGAAGTGAATACTGAGCCGGGTGTTTCTTCCGATCTAAGCCAGCGATAGGTGTGGTGCAATTGACCTACTTCACCGACTATCAATAAGGCCGGCGTACTAATGATCGGAGGAAGCCAGTCTGAAATGTTTTGTTTTAATCGACCCAGGCTGACTTTTTGGTGAATAGTGGTTGCTTGTTCTATGCATAACAAAGGCTTATCCGTCAAAGAAAAATGCCTTAATTGACTAATGATCTGTTCCATGTGCGCCACACACATATAAAACACCAGGGTATCCGTAGTGTGGGCCAGTTCTTCCCAAGCAGCATGAGATAGGGGCGAGGATTCACTGACGGTTAAAAAACGCACTCCACTGGCCAAATGGCGTGCCGTAAGGGGAATACCCGCATAAGCACTTGCTCCGGAAGCGGCAGTGATTCCGGGTATGATTTCATAGGGTATGTTAGCTTTTTTCAGCGCCAGGATTTCATCCCACACATTGCTAAAAATAGCCACATCACCGCCTTTTAGCCTCAAGACCAACTTCCCGGGAAGGGCTTTTTCGACCAGTAATTCGTTGATGTCCTCCTGCCTTGCTGATGCACTGTGATAACCTTGCTTACCGGCGATGATTATTTCGGCCTGCGGTGAGGCATGCTGATCAATAATGCGCGGATGGACTAACCGATCGGTTATAATCACGTTAGCCTGTGCTAAAGCCCGGGCTAATTTAAGGGTAATCAGCTCCGGGTCTCCGGGACCGGCTCCAGCCAGGATCACCCGTCCCGGTGGTTTTACTTTACATTTAAGATTAGTCGTCATTGCAGGATTACCGCAGCTACCGTATTGTTGCTGGTTTCGTCGATGAGGATAGCTGCTCCATTCTGTCTCAGCTCATGATAAGCATCATAGGTAATAGGTGCACTGGTCTTAATGTTCGCTTTCACTACTTCATTAAGTGTTACTTTTTCGGTGACCGTTTCATGATCCAACGTATTGACATTCAGTTTGAAGTCCAGATCCTTAATGATCGCCCGGACCCTGCGGCTATTGTGTTGTAATGTGTATTTATTACCACTTTGCAGGGGTTGATGATCTAACCAACACACCAAGGCTGAAAGGTCCTGGCCGGATTGTCCCGGTTGTTTTAAACCATGGATGCTGTCTCCCCGGCTAATATCCACATTATCCTCAATTTGCAGTACTGCGCTTTGAGGCGCGAAGGCTTCTTCCACGGGTTGACCGGCTATATCTATGGCTTTTATGCGCGTGGTTATACCGGCAGGTAACACCACCACTTCATCCCCCGGGCGGTAGATTCCGCTGATTATTTTACCGGCGTAACCGCGGTAATCGTGGAGTGCTTCAGTTTGTGGCCGCAAGACGTGTTGCACCTGGAACCGTTGCACCTCCAAATTATAGTCATCAGTTAATTCTACTTCTTCCAGTATAGTTAACAAGGGTTTACCATCGTACCAGCTGGTTTTAAACGATTTATCCACGATATTATCGCCATTCAGGGCTGAAATGGGTATATAAGTAACGCCCTTTAATTTTAGTTTCTCAGCGATAGTTTGATAATCCTGGACAATCTGGTTGTAGCGCTGTCCGTCATAATCGACCAGATCTATTTTATTGATGGCCACGATGA
>JAYRWN010000072.1:0-2646 GCA_041917975.1 Saprospiraceae bacterium
ATGGGCACCTGGGTTCAGACCCAAGGCCAGCAATGCCTGGGCTATACGCCGGCTTTCTTCACCTGCTTGGCTATAGGTCCAGGTTTTCCATTCTCCTTGAATTCGCTGACGAAGGAATATTTTCTGCGGGTTTTCCCGCTCGTGGTGTAGGAAGAGGGCTAATGGCGTATATAGCATAAATTTGGTTTGATGTTGATTAATTAGAGGTTAAAATACAAAATTCCTCCTGGTTTTTTCAGGAATTTTTATTGCAGGATAGTTTCTCTTAAATCAGGTTATAAACAGAAAAAACTGCTCAAAATATTACTACATATGATAATGTTCCCAATGGCCTGCTGTAAATTGACCCATACATTAGAATAAATATTTCCAAATAAAAATTCACCATGGTAAGAATTATAACCTTTTTGCTCCTATGGATTGCCCTGCAAGTTGAAGCGTCCATCCAGCCGGTTGCTTTGACTTGTGAATACTTGAGCCGACCTTTGGGAATTGATGTATTGCGACCCCGCTTAGCCTGGCAATTTGCCGCTACGCAACGGAACCAACATCAAGCGGCCTACGATATTGAAGTAAGTACCGATTCAACATTCATCACCCCGGTGTGGAAACCTGGTAAGATCAACTCCTCCCATTCCGTTCATATTGTCTATCAGGGTCAGTCGTTAAAATCGTTTACACGGTATTACTGGCGGGTACGGATTTATGATCAAGACGGTGTAGTGAGTCAATGGAGTACAACAACCTGGTTTGAAACCGCCATGTTGAATGCCGTTGACTGGCAAGCGCAGTGGATCGATGATGGCCGCAAACCATTCGACCGCGATGAAGACTTTTATCAAGTGGATCGGATGCCCCTGTTTAAGAGAATTTTTACAGCAAAAAAGAATTTGGTCTCGGCACGATTGTACATCTCTGGATTAGGTTATTATGAAGCCTACCTGAACGGTAAAAAAATAGGAGATCAGGTTCTTGATCCCGGATGGACCACCTACAGTAAACAGGTCTTGTATACCGTCCATGATATTACTGTTCAGCTAAAAACCGGTGGAAACACGGCCAGCATTATGTTAGGCAATGGTTGGTACAATCCATTGCCGCTGAGGATGTTTTCAAGATTTAATTTACGCGAGGTACAGGAAACCGGTAGACCCAAACTACTCGCCGAAATTCACCTCCATTATGCCGACGGCACTGTTGAAAAAATTCTGACTGATTCCGCCTGGCTCACGGCTCCCGGTCCGGTAACCAGGAACAACGTCTATCTGGGTGAACATTATGATGCGCGCCTTGAGCCGGTGGATTGGCTGCAAGAAAGACCCCATTCGGTGTCATGGAAAAGTGCCGCAGTAACCTCTGCACCAACCGGGGAGCTGCGCGCGCAAATGCAACCACCGGTGCGGATAACTAAACTAATAAAACCCATCAGCATTAAGGAGATCAAACCCGGCCTGTTTATCGTGGATATGGGCCAAAATTTCGCCGGGGTAGCCAGGATCAGGGTGCTGGGGCAAGCCGGCCAAACTATCCACTTAAAGTATGGCGAAGCTCTGCATGCGGATGGTTCGCTGAATTTTTTCACCACTGTGGCCGGACAAATAAAAGAAATCTGGCGGGTGAATGGCGGGCCAGGGTCACCGGTGACGGCCTGGCAGGAAGATGTTTACACGCTGAAAGGTGGCGGACTGGAAGTTTGGGCGCCACGCTTTACTTTTCATGGATTTCGGTATATCGAAATTTCAGGATGGCCGGGCACGCCCGACATTAACTCCATCGAGGGCTTGCGGATGAATGCAGATCTGCAGCCGGCGGGCACCTTTTCCTGCTCGAATGAAATGTTTAATCAGCTTCATGAGGCCATCCAATGGACCTTTCTCAGCAATGTATTTAGTGTACAATCCGACTGCCCGGGCCGGGAGAAAATGGGCTATGGCGCTGACATCGTGGCCACGGCGGAAGCGTTTATGTATAACTATGACATGGCCCAATTTTACCGCAAAGCAGTGACGGATTTTGCCAATGACCAACGGGCTAATGGCGGAATTACAGAGACCGCGCCGTATTATGGTATTGCCGATCGCGGATATGGCGGTGGTTCTGGTCCGCTGGGCTGGCAACTCGCCTTTCCATTTTTACAGCAGAAACTTTTTGAGTTTTATGGGGACACGCAGATCATCAGACAATATTATCCGGCATTGCGGAGACAAATGCAGTTTTTAGAAGCTAATGCCATTCACGGGCTCTACCATTGGGATATCAGTGACCATGAGGCGCTGGACCCACGGCCGGAGGCTTTTAGCGCAGCCTGTTTTTATTACCATCATGTGCGCCTGGCCGCCCAGTTTGCCGGTATTTTAAACAAGGAGACGGATGTATTAAAATACTCAAAACTGGCCCAGGAGATTAAAAACCGCATCGTGGAAAAATACCTGGTCCCCGGAACCGGCCGGTTTGATAATGCTACTCAATCGGCCCAATTGTTCGCATTATGGTATGAATTATCCCCTGAAAAAGAAAAAACGATGGAGCAATTGATGGGGGAATTTACGCGTCATCAACATCATGTTTCTGCCGGTATTTTTGGAGTAAAATTTATGTTCGATGTGTTGCGTGAAAATGAACAGACAGAAATAGCCTATCGGATAG
>JAYRWN010000073.1:0-4780 GCA_041917975.1 Saprospiraceae bacterium
CTTAAAAAAATGGACCAGAAAAAATTGCATGTATTGTTATCCATCCCACTCATTTCTCAACTGATAAAAAAGAGTATCAAGAAAAAATTAGGCTTGGCGCGTTCTACCTATAACATCTCCGGGGCGGCACCCATTGCCACGTCCCTGGTACAATGGTTTGCCAAACTAGGCATCATCATTTATCAAGGGTATGCCATGACCGAAGATTGTATCTGGTCACATTTTGAACGTAAAAACGCCAGCCGCCTGGGTTCGGTGGGTAAGCCGCTACAAGGCGTAAAAAGAAAACTCACCGACCAGGGCGAACTCTGCGTGCATAGCGCAGGATTAATGCAGGGATACTACAAAGAACCGGAACTTACCGCTGAAATGTTTGACCATGAAGGTTATTTAAAAACAGGCGACATCGCTGAATTCGATCACGATGGTTATTTATTTATCACCGGTAGGGTCAAAGATCAATTTAAGACCGATAAAGGAAAATATATTTCTCCAACTCCCATTGAAATGAAACTGATGGCTAATAAAGATATTGAACACGTTTGTGTGGTAGGGATGGGTATCCCTCAGCCCATCGCTCTCATTACCTTATCCGAGGCCGCCAGAAAAAAATCTTCCGCTGAAACAGCCAATAGCCTGACCACAACTTTACACCAAATAAATCCCCATCTTGAAGCTTACGAAAAACTCGCCAAAGTTGTCATCATGAAGGAAAACTGGACTATCGAAAATGGTTTATTAACGCCCACTTTAAAAATCAAAAGGAATCAAGTGGAGAAAATTCATCTCCCTATGTATCCGGAATGGTTTAAAGAAGATGGTGAAGTAATCTGGGAATAATTAGTGATGAAATAATTGCTCCATATTTATTTCTGCCTGGATCTCTTCAAAATAATAACTGTTCCGTTTAGCAGGATAGGTGGTGATTAATGTTGTCAATGTTGATTTCCTGGTTCCGGTGATCCGGTTAAACAGACCTCTTTTCCTGCGAAGTTCATTGATTAATTCTTTATTTAAATTTAATTCACTATTAGTAAATTTTATTTCACATAAATGAATAATACCATCCTGACGGTCAATTACCAGATCTATTTGTGCACCCTGTTCATCATCATCACCGCGATATCGCCAGGCCGAAATTTCAGTATAAACCCCCAGGATACCCAGGGCTTGCTTAATTTGATCTATATGCAAAAAACACAAATTTTCATAAGCATATCCACACCAGGTAGAGTACAGTCTACCTTGCGCTAAAGAAGCCCATGAACCCTGCCCTCCTGACTTGTGTGGTTCTATAAATCGTAAATAAAACTGAGTATATAAATCCGTCAATTTGTATATACTATCTTTGACTAAACGATTGAATGGTTTATATCGGGATATAAACCCGTTGATTTCCAACTCATCCAATGTCCTGGTTATCGTACCTCCTTCAGCCAGTTTGGTTATTTTTTCTATTTCATAACGCGTTAATCCTTCGGGTTTGACCGCTAATGCTTTGATCACTTTCAGGTGATGTTCATGGTATTTAAATAAAGATTTATAGAGAATATTATATTCGTCGTTCAACAAGCCATGGGAATTAAAACAAATTTCATCCACCAATTGGGTTACACTTTTTCCGGGTTTTAATGCATTTAAATAATACGGGATACCTCCCATCACCATGTATAGTTGGATAATTTGATAACGGGTTAAACGCACTTTACGTTGCAAACAAAATAACTCAGTCTCCGCCAGATTAAATGGTTTAAGTTGGATGCGATGGGTGATGCGGTTGTGCAAACCTCCCTGCGCTTTTATTAATTTTTTTTCCATCCACGAAGTCGCTGATCCGCTTCCAACTAATAAAACTTGTGGTAATTTACTGGCATATTGGTTCCAAAAATGGTCCAATGCCGGAATGAAACCGGATTTAGGTGTGTCCAGCCAAGGCAGTTCGTCTAAAAATACCACGACCTTTTTGCGCTTTAAATTTTGCAGATAGTTCGCTAAATAACGAAATGCTTCATCCCAGCTCTGTGGAAAAACTAGACCTTGATGGCCTCTGGAACGCAAAATATACTGGGCATAAAAATGATCAAGCTGCCCTTTTAACCCCACTTGCGCAGCTCCGGTAAGATCGAAGACCAGACTTTTGGCCAAATATTCCCGTACCAGAAAGGTCTTTCCGACCCGTCGTCTGCCATAAATCACTAAAAATGAGGCCTCCGAAGCTTCCAGGGCTTCCCGCATGACCTGCATTTCTACTGTTCGGCCAATTACTCGTGACGACATATTTACCTTATTCTTGGAGAAATTACCTAAAAATAATCACATTTTTCCATTTATACAAATTATAAACGGAAATATCTTCAATATCATTCTATATTATTCCATTTATGATATTTATATTTGGAGTTATCTATATTATTTTAGTACATTTCTCCACATATATTCTGATTCAATCCGGCCTGATGGTCCTCAGAAAGCCCCTATCTATTCAGCCTTTTTTATTAATTTGCTCTCTAAATCTTGGTTCTATGCACCTCAACCGTCGCGACTTGCTCAAAACTTCAGCCACCTGGTCTCTGGCAGCTTGCCTGGACGTGTGGCCTGATCTTTTTAAACCCCGCTTTTACATTGGCGCCTGCGATTGGTCTATCGGTAAAAGTAGCGACCCCACAGCCTTTGATTTGGCTAAAGCCATAGGCCTCCAGGGGGTTCAGGTCAATTTGGGCTCTGAAAAAAATAACCTTCACTTACGGCAGAAAGAAATACAAACTGGTTACCTCTCCGCAAGCCGCAAGACCGGGATTAAAATCACGAGTTTGGCCATTGGAGAATTAAATAATGTGCCCTATAAATCGGACCCGCGAACCATAGAGTGGGTTCATGACAGCATTGCCGTGGCAAAAAATTTAGGCGTGACCGTAGTGTTACTGGCTTTTTTTGGCAAAAATGACCTGCGCAACGATGATACAGGTAAAAAGGAAGTTGTCCGGCGACTGAAGGAGGTTATCCCGGTGGCTGAAAAAGCAGGCATCACTCTCGGCATAGAATCCTATCTCAGTGCTGGAGAACACCTGGACATCATCAACCAGGTGGGCTCGCGGCAGCTGAAAGTGTATTACGATTTTCGCAATTCTGCTGATGCCGGCTATGATATTTTCGAGGAATTAAAATTACTTGGCGGGGATATCATCTGCGAGATTCACATGAAAGAAAATGGCTTCCTGCTGGGCCATGGAACTCTGGACTGGACTCGAATTAAAGATACATTGCAAGAAATAAATTTCACAGGCGATGGATGGATGCAAATTGAGGGTTCTTTACCTGCCAATATGGATGTCACCACCGCTTATAAACATAACTATCGGTATTTACATGACACATTTATTTAATGGTTTGACCATTTTATTTTGTTTGGGGTTAATTACGGCATGCCAGTACAATCATCAGTCTTCCCTACACAGTAAGAATATTGGTTTGTATTTACCCGCTGATCTGGAGGCCACGCTATGGGCTGAATCGCCTTTGCTCTACAACCCTACCAATATGGATGTAGACGTTCATGGACGAATCTGGATAACCGAAGCGGTGAATTACCGCAATTTCAATAATGATTCAACCCACTTCATGCACCACGCACAGGGGGATCGGGTTATTATTCTGGAAGATACAGATCAAGATGGCCGGGCGGATACATCCCTAGTATTCGTTCAGGATACAGATTTGGTTGCACCATTGGGAATAGCCGTGCTCGGCAAAAAAATTTATGTCTCCTGTGCCCCCCATCTGATTGTTTACACCGATGAAAATGGCGATGATAAACCGGATCATAAAGAGATTTTATTGACTGGTTTTGGCGGCGTGGACCATGATCATTCCTTACATGCCGTCATCGGCGGACCCGACGGTCATTTGTATTTTAATACGGGAAATGCCGGTCCCCACACGGTCACCGATAGGTCCGGTTGGACCTTGCGCTCCGGAAGTATTTATACGGGTGGTTCACCGTATAACCTGCACAATGAAGGCAACCGTGTCAGCGATGACGGCCACATCTGGGTCGGAGGATTGGCCTTACGGCTCAACCCTGACGGTACGGGATTAAAAGTACTGGGACACAATTTTCGCAACGCCTATGAACTAACAATAGATTCCTATGGCAATCTATGGCAAAACGATAACGACGACCAGGTGGTAGCCTGCCGCACCACCTGGCTGATGGAAGGTGGTAATGCCGGCTTTTTTAGTTCCGATGGCACCCGTTATTGGCAAGCCGATCAACGACCCTGGCAGGATGTTTTCTCTGCCCACTGGCATCAGGACGATCCCGGAGTGATGCCGGCCGGGGATAATACCGGGGCAGGATCACCTACCGGTATTGTTGTCAATGAAGGTGATGCTTTAGGTCCGGCATACCGGGGCATGTTACTTTCCGCTGAAGCCGGCCGCAACGTAATTTTTGGTTACCATCCTGCCATTCAGGGCTCAGGATACGCTTTAGGATTACGCCAGAATCTCATCACCTCCCTTAAAGCTGACAATCCCGGCTATGTGTGGAACGATTCGGCCCAAAATGCAGCTACCGAAAAATGGTTCCGCCCCAGCGATGTATCCCTGGGAACCGATGGTGCCATCTATGTCGCTGATTGGTATGATCCGGTAGTGGGCGGCCATCAAATGCAGGATACTGCCGGTTACGGCCGCATCTACCGCATGACCCCAAAAGATAAAAAACTGATTAATCCGGCGTTGGATCTGACCACGATACCCGGATTGATTGTCGCTTTAC
>JAYRWN010000074.1:0-15704 GCA_041917975.1 Saprospiraceae bacterium
ATTCATCAGCCGTTCACTCATCACGAGTACAAAGGCAGCCCCATCGGAAGTCTGTGAAGAATTGCCAGCGGTCACCGTACCGTTATTAGCGAACACCGGCCGTAATACAGATAAAGCCGTCATATTTGTGTCCCCGCGAACGCCTTCATCCGTATCAACTTCCCAAGAGCGTCCTTTGCGTTGGCCATCCTCCACATAAATTTCTTCTACTGGTACCGGAACGATTTGATTTTTGAATTGACCTTCCTGAATGGCTTTCGCCGCCAGCTGGTGGCTCCGCACTGAAAATATATCCTGGTCTTCACGGCTGATTTGATATTTTTTAGCCACGGCTTCAGCTGTAAGTCCCATACCCACCACATAATCCGGTGTGTCGGTGGCTACAGCATAAGAAGGCGCCAGTTTATACCCTTCCATGGGTATCATGCTCATACTCTCCGCACCTCCCGCTATAAAACATTCACCCATGCCTGCCTTAATTTTAGCCACAGCGATAGAAATGGCTTCCAATCCTGAGGCACAATAACGATTTACCGTCATACCTGGAACTTCCTTACCCAAAGCGCGTACGGATATCTGACGTCCGATTTGCAGCCCTTGCTCCCCTTCCGGATTAGCACAACCAACGATGACATCATCCACCAGCTTTGGATCGAGTTCGGGAATGGAGGCCAGCAAATGTTTGATAATATACACGGCTAAATCATCAGAACGGTAAAACCTGAAACCACCTTTTTTAGCTTTGGTCACCGCACTGCGAAATCCTTTGATGATAAATGGGGACATGCAAATATATTTTTAAGATCTAAGTTTTAAATGGATTTCTGACGGGATTGTTTATTTCCTCCACAGAAGTCACTCGATTAGTGATTTATTAATTTCTTAATGGTTTATTATTCTCCAACATATACTGGATTCTTTCCAGGGTTTTAGGTTCACCGCAAAGGCTGAGGAAGGCTTCTCTCTCGATATCCAAAAGATATTGTTCCGAGACCATTTGCGGGCTGCTGAGGTCACCTCCACATAACACATACGCCAGTTTTTGAGCAATTTTTATGTCATGTTCGCTGGCGTATTGGCCCAATTTTAGACTATGAGCGCCTATCAGCAGAGGTGCTAATCCTGAACGTCCCAGGACCTGGATATTCTGTCGCGAAGCGGGTTGTATGTACCCTGGAGCCAAACGCAGCACCTCGTCTTTTGCTGCCGCGATATTCGCCGCAGTATCCAAAATCACCTTATCCCGGTGGGTCTGGAGGTACCCCAGATCAAAAGCTTCATGTGCAGAGGTAGCCACAGAGGCCAATGCTACGGTTTTAAATTTTTCCAGCAGGGTAGGAATTTTTACATCGCCCTCAAAAAAGGAATCTCCGATGCGCAGGGCAAATTCTTTAGAGCCGCCGCCGCCGGGAATTAACCCAACACCGGCTTCCACCAAACCAATATAGGATTCAGCAGCACAGATAGCGGCATCACAATGCATCAACATCTCACATCCTCCGCCAAAGGTGTAACCCTGGGTAGCCATAACCACCGGAATCTTGCTGTAACGACACCGCATCATGGTGTCCTGAAAATATTTCACCGCGAGATTTAATTGATCGAACTCTTGTTGAAAGGCCATCATGCCAATGAGCATAAGATTGGCCCCCACGGAAAAATTTTTGGCTTGATTACCGATGACCAACCCCGCCCATTGCCCTTCTTCAGCCAGACGAATGCCTTCATTGAGCCCTTGCAAAATTCCTTCACCGATCGCATTAGCCTTTGAGGTAAATTCCAAACACAATACTCCATCCCCTAAATCATGAATGAACGCTTCTTCATTTTTATAGACCGGCTTCCGAGAACGCTCTAAAATAATGACCTGCTCCGTTCCGGGGATTGCAGCATAATCCATTTTTATACGATCGTAATAAAAATTACGTCCCTGGTCAAGACGGTAAAAGGTGTTCAAACCCTGGTCCGCCATTTGTTTTACCCAATCGGCAACGGTCAAGCCTTCTGCTTCAGCCCAGGCGATACCAGTTGTCAGGCCCACGATATCCCAATATTCAAAAGGCCCCAAGTCCCAGGCATAACCGGCTTTCATAGCTTGATCTATGTTATACAATTGGTCGGATATTTCCGGAACTCTTTGGGAGACATAAGCGAACAAGCCACCCAGGGAACGACGAATAAGCTGACCGCCGTTATCTTCCGCATTTGCCATAGCATTGACCCTCCGGCTAAGGTCATCGATTTGTTTGGCAATACCCAGACTGGGAAGTTTCGGCTTGGAGCCAGGCCGATAGGTCTTGGTGGCCAGATCCAAACCCATAATGACTGACCGGCCCTGATCATCCTTTTGATCAGTTCTTTCGTAAAATCCCTTATTCGTTTTATTGCCAAGAAATTTTTGGTCGACTAAAAAATGAAGAAAATCAGGAATTTGGGCTTCACCTAGTTGTTCGTCCTGAGGGCAATTCTGACTGATACCCTGGATCACTTTTATGGCTGTATCCAAGCCGACCAGGTCAGCCAGGCGGAATGTGCCGGTACTAGGGCGGCCTATCGCCGGGCCGGTCAGAGCGTCGACCTCTTCGATGCTAAGACCAAGTTCTGCGGTTAAGGTGAAAATTTTAGCCATGGCGTAAACGCCCACCCGATTACCGATAAATGCCGGAGTGTCCTTGCACAAGACAGTTTGTTTGCCTAAGATGTTCCGCCCGAAACGCATAAAAAATTCGGTTACTTCCGGTAAGGTGAAAGCGGAAGGAATGATCTCCAATAAGGCCAGGTAGCGCGGAGGATTAAAAAAATGTGTCCCTAAAAAATGTTGTTTGAAGTCTTCACTGCGACCTTTGGTCATTAAATGGATGGGGATACCGGATGTGTTGGAACTGATCAAGGCTCCAGGCGTACGGTAAAGTTCTATTTTTTCGAATAATTGTTGTTTTATATCCAGGCGTTCGACGACCACTTCGATAATCCAATGACACGTCTGAATCTTGGCCAAATCATCTTCAAAATTGCCCGTGCTGATCCGCGTAGCAAAGTCAGCGTGATAAATCGGAGAAGGTTTAGATTTGAGCGCTTTTTGCAAAGAATCATTGACCAATTTATTTCTTAAAGCCGGTTTTGAAAGCTCATTTTCAGACAATCCAGGCGTAAGGATATCCAAAAGAATAACCTCCAGGCCTGCATTGGCCAAATGACAAGCTATTCCCGATCCCATTATCCCAGAACCTAAGACCGCTACCCGGTTAATTCTATACATACTGAAAAATTTGACTTAAAGTCAAAAATATACTATTTTGAATATTCTTACTCAAAAAAGTATAGCCAGATATTATATCGGTGACCGAAAAAATGCTCATTGGGCGATAAGGCGTGTACATTGACGCGGTGATTGTGGACTTTCATCCATAAATGGTAAATTACCTGAACCAACAATCACCAATTACCGTTGAATTGAGTGTTTATTTTTTTAACCTAAAAATATCGAACAAAACATGTCCAACATTGGAAAAATCCTATTAATCGCCATTTTGATCATTGTAGCCATGGTCGGCTGTGGTCAATACAACTCCCTGGTAACTAAATCCGAGCAAGTTAACAACGCCTGGAGCAACGTGGAAAGCGCTTATCAGCGGCGGGCTGATCTTATTCCCAACTTGGTAGAAACTGTAAAAGGGTATGCAAATTTTGAACAACAAACTCTGACAGCCGTGGTAGAAGCCAGATCAAAAGCTACTTCCATGACCATTGATCCGTCAAACATTACTCCTGAACAGCTGAGCGAGTACCAACAAGCTCAATCCGGATTATCCCAAGCTCTGGGACGTTTATTGATGATTACTGAAAATTACCCGGACCTGAAAGCCAATCAGAATTTTTTGGAATTACAGAGCCAATTGGAGGGTACGGAAAACCGCATTAAAGTAGAGCGTGATAAATATAATGGTGTCGTTACTGATTATAATATCGGTGTCCGTAAATTTCCAGCCAATCTGTTCGCAGGGGTTTTTGGTTTTAAACCTCGCGGCCAGTTTGAAGCGGAAGCCGGCGCAGACAAAGCACCACAGGTAAAATTCTAACTGATACAAAACTCAGGGTAGTGGTCAAGTTATTTAAACCGGAAGAAGAAAAAAAAATAATTGCTGCCATCCAGGCAGCGGAACTGCTGACGTCCAGTGAGATCAGAGTACATGTGGATCAGGTGGATAAACTACCAGTCATAGATGCTGCCTGGATTGCGTTTAAAAAACTTAAGATGGACCAGACCAAGGACCGCAACGGCGTGTTGTTTTTGCTCCTACCCCATCGTCGGGAATATGCGGTGATTGGCGACGAAGGGATACATGCAAAGGTAGGCCAGAACTTCTGGCAAGTGGTGAAAGATGAAGTTCATCAACATTTCATTCTTGGTGAATTCGGTGACGGTTTGGTGGCCGGTATTTCCATGGTCGGCCAAAAGTTGCATCAATATTTTCCATACACCCATGATGATAAAAACGAACTTTCAGATGACATCAGTTATGCGGAATAACATCCTTCTAATATTCTCCTTCTGGTGTTTTCAGACCTTGGTAGCGGGGCAAGCCCTCCCTTCTAAACCCTCTACTTTAGTCAATGACTATGTCGGACTCCTGAAACCTGAGGAAAGACAAGCCCTGGAAAATAAATTAGTTTCTTTTGACGACTCCACCTCTACACAAATAGCCATAGCCATTGAATCATCTCTGCAGGGCCAAGATGCGTTTGATCGTTCTTTTCAAATCGCTCAAGCCTGGGGTGTGGGAGGACAAGAGAACAATAACGGCATATTAATCTACTTGGCTATTGAAGACCGGAAAATACGAATTCAAACTGGTTATGGCGCGGAAGGTTTCCTTCCGGATGCTTTAGCACGGCGCATCATCGAAGTAGATTTACGACCTGCTTTTCAACAAGGTCAATTTTATCCGGGGCTGGACCGGGCTACTGACCATATCATCAAAGCTCATGCAGGAGAATATAAAGCCCCGACTGAACAAGAAACTTCTGACTTTTGGCCCGTTTTGATCTTTCTGGCCATTATGATCCTGATCATCTGGTTGAGTTATAAAAACCGACATAAAGGTGGTGGATATTACCGGGGAGGCCGTTATGAAAGGCACGGCGACTGGTGGGTCTTCCCTACCGGCGGAAGCAAAGGCGGCTGGGGCTCCGGTGGTGGCTGGGGTGGCGGCGGTGGAGGTTTCGGCGGATTTGGCGGTGGTAGTTTTGGCGGCGGAGGCGCCGGCGGGGATTGGTAATACCAATCAATACGTTAAAAAAATATTAAGGGATTAAACCCTTAAGCTAACTTGCTGTCAAATCCACAAAAAAATGACGAAAACCATGAAAACGATTAGCAAAACAATCCTGTTTACCGTCTGTGGAATAGGCCTGACTCTCTTACTACCTGCCCAATCTAAATTGGATAGCACAGGGTTACCTGGTGATCATTTCAGTCTTCCCGGGGCATTAGAGTTGTTTAAAAAATCTGGATCCCCAGAGGAATTTGAAAAAAATATTAACTCTGAAAGCCAAAATGTCAATAACCTGGACTTAAATGGTGACGGTGAAGTAGACTACATTCGGGTAGAGGATCATCATGATGGCGATGCTCATGCCTTGGTATTGCAAGTTGCAGTCAACAAAGAGGAACATCAGGATATAGCTGTCATAGAAGTGGAGAAAGATGGTGATGAGTCAGCTATCATTCAGATCATAGGCGACCAGGACATTTATGGTGAAGAGATAATCTATGAACCCTATGATGACCAGGTCAATTCGCAAGTTATTGTTACCGACGATGAGTCTTATCCAGCGTTCAATGTGTGGGTATGGCCTTCCATACGATTCATTTATGCTCCCATTTACCGACCATGGATCTCACCCTGGCGTTGGGCCTATTATCCAGGCTGGTGGCGCCCGTGGAGGCCTTTTGCCTGGCATATCTGGCACCCCCGGCATGTACGCCTGCATGTAGGGTTTCATCCGGTGGTTCATCACCGGGTAGTTCACGCCCACCGGGTTTATGCCCCAGTCCGGAAAACTTCAGTGACCGTTCAGCGCACGAACCACGTCACCGTAAATAAATACCGCAGCAATAAAAGTGTGAGAGTCACCAAAACGTCCACTACCGTTAAAGCTACCGGTCCACGCGGGAATACAGTAGGTGCAAAAAAAACCACAACCAACGTTCAGGCCCATGGACCTCGCGGCGATGTAAAGGCTACTAAAACAACCCGCTCCGCCGGAGTAAAAAAAGCTAATGGCGCATCAGCTGGAGTAAAAAAGTCAACGACCAAAGTAAAATCACGCAGAAGATAGGTTTAGAAAATATTCGTAGCCATTAACGGAGGACATCAGTCCTCCGTTTTTATTTTGCAGAATTATTTAATAAGATCGATGAAAGTTTGAAAAGGATAATTTGTTATGGTTTGGCTGGGTGGCTGATGTTCTTCCACGCGTGTCAAAAGGAACAAACCATTTCTATTCCGGAGAATTGTATACAATTGGCACAAATAGATCATTGGGATACCGAACGGTTTAATAACCATTTTACCATCCAGTTTCCACGAGGTTACCGCGGAGGATGGGAAGAAGACAAATTTTCTAAAACTCGCAAAGATGATGAAGTAATCATCCAGGCCAATTTTTGTATTTCAGGCCGCTGTACTGATTTTGGAGACACCCTCGCGTCGTTTAACCCATCCCAAGTGATACTAAAATTGGATAACGGAAGTTCTTTAACATTAAATAAAGCCATTTTTTATTGTTGCGAAACGGATACTTGTGGGGTCTATTTTTTTAGAGATTCGACCACTTTTATCGGAAAATATTATCAGCGGACTGATCAGATCTTCCGGCATGCAGCTCATGTCATCACCAGCTATAATGCATTTTACGAGACGCTGCAGATTCTCGGCACCATCAAGAAAAATTAAGGGATGATCCTTTAAAAAGCTTTAAATTACATCCATTAACGTCGCAGTATTAGTGCAGAACAAAATCACTAAAAATTTTAATAACCCCTGGCGCCAAATCGCCTCTGCCATTTATCATAAGCCAAAAGACGGCCGCATGTCAGGTACGGTGGAACTGGATGTGACCGAGCTGGAAACATTTATTAACGAACAGCGCCGTCAAGGTATTAAGGTTACCTACACCCATTTTTTTCTAGCGGCTGTTGCTCGTGCTATACGCGAGGTTGCGCCGGAATTTAACACCTATGTATCAAGAGGAAATATTATTCGTCGCAGTAGCATTGATGGCGCACTGTCGGTATTAATAGATCAGGACACCCAAATGAGTTCCATCCTGATAAAACGGCTGGATGAAAAAACGTTAAACGAATTAGTGGATCTCGTCACCACAGAGCTGGGTCAGGTAAAACGCGGGCAGGAAAATCGCAAGATGCGCGGTAAATCATTGGCTACAGCTATTCCTTGGCCATGGCGAGGCTGGTTAGTCAATTTTTTAAGAGTTCTAACTATGGAATGGGGGTTTTCATTCCCTTCCCTTGGTATTAATCCACACCTGTTTGGTAGTTTTATGCTTACCAACATAGGAACCGTTGGCCTGGATATTGGGTATCCTACTTTAATGCCATTTTCCAGTGTATCGGCTGTATTAGCTTTGGGAAAAGTAAGTGCACAACCAAGAGTAGTGGAGAATAAAATTGTACCCAGAAAAGTGGTGCAAATTAGTGCAAGCATAGACCACCGGGTAGTTGATGCGCAGCATATCGGACTTTTATTCAAATTCTTAAAGGCTGCCGTCAAAAATCCAGAACAGTTTTTACATTAATCTCCTTCTTCAATACTATCGCGCAAAGTCGCTTCTACCAGTTCCGGCAAGCCCCTATTCATTTTCAATACTTTTAATTGGAATGGCCCGGTACTGTAAGTATCACCTATTTTAATATCATATTCTTTATCATAAACGATCATACCCGCCAAGGTTTCATATTCTTCACTTTCGGGAATATGAACCGTCAAAGACTTATTGATATCGTGAATAGACGAGGTGGCAATGATGTGGTAGGTGTGGTCATCTATGCGCGTAACGATTTGCGGTTCGTGATCGTATTCATCTTGTATTTCCCCCACCAACTCCTCCAGAATATCTTCCAAGGAAACAATGCCTAAGATCGAACCAAATTCACTGACTACGACAGCTAACTGTACTTTATTGCGTTGAAACTCGCGCAACAAATCAGCAATAGGTTTTCCTTCGGTGATATAAGTAACTGGTCGCAGAATGTCCCGCAATGTTTTATTTTGATGGACGATGTAGGCGGCCATAATATCTTTACTGTGCACTACCCCAATCAGGTTATCGCTATTCTCTTCGTATACCGGATAACGTGAATACCCCTCTTTAATCGTCCATTTAGTGGCTTCTTCTATGGTCAAATCCACTGACATGTCGGATACTTTATTATAAGGTACCATGATCTGACGAACCAACCGGTTATCAAAATCAAACACGTTTTGAATCAATTCACGCTCGGATACCTCTATAGCACCCCCTTCCTGACTTTCGGCAATAATTAATTTTAATTCTTCCTCCGTATGTATCTCATGTTCTCCTACCGGTTGGATGCCAATCATCCGCAACAAAAAATTGGCAAAGCCATTCAACACATAAATAAAGGGTTTGAAAATAAAATAAAAAATGCGCAAAGGTAATGCCACCGCCATAGTGGTCGGCAACGGATAACGAATAGCCAGGGATTTTGGTGCTAATTCCCCAAAGACAATATGCAATACCGTAATGGTTAAAAAAGCTAATGGAAAAGCTATTTTGTGCGCCAGTACGGGATCTACGGTCACTCCTATTGCAGCCATGACGTTAAGGATGATGCGGGAGACTACGCCTTCACCGATCCATCCAAGACCAAGACTGGCCAAAGTTATTCCCAACTGGGTGGCGGCGAGGAAACCGTCTAATTTTCCAACTATACTTACAGCAGCCTTTTTAGTAATTGATATGGACTGAACTGCAATCTGTGATGATCTGACTTTAACTATGGCGAACTCGGCTGCAACGAAAAAACCATTCAACAAAACCAGAAAAAAAGTCAGTAAAATATCAAGTAACATGGTGTTATTTGTCCAGGCAAATATACGAGTGTTCCTTAAATTCTCTATCAAATGCTCATAAATGGTGAAAAATCATTGCAATAAGTATTACATTATTTTAATCCTGGCCTATTTTTAGGCAGGAAGGGAAGTCATTTTTCTCCCCTTCCCTGCCCCTTTGGTTAGATTCTTATGGGCCATTATTCCAGGATTAGCCCCTCGATCTGGTGTTGTTTTAACAAGTCAAGGTACTTTCCAATGGCCGGTTTGATGTCCCGCGAGTATTGATTTTCATACATCTGTAAACGTTCTTTTAAGACCTGATGCACCTGCCGGTGAGAGTCTGCCGGCTTAAAATCAGCCGTGGCGACAGCTCCCGCTAAATAGGCTAATTTTTCGGCTAACATGCCCGGCCAGCGCACATCATCTTGCCCAGTCCCGGTTACTTTAAGCTGGATCAATTGGCTTTCAAAACCCACCAGAACGCTATCCAGTTTATTCGCTTCTTTAAGGACTTCACTTAATGAAGGTTTAGCTTTTAGGAAGGTGCTCTGGTCAATGATTTGCCGCCGGGCTATTTCTATAGAATTAATCATTGTGGTGATCCGGTCCAGATCTTTTTGAAGTTCTTTGACCATTTGCAATTGTTCGCTAATTTCCGGTTCCGTGCCCAGAGAATGAGGGTCCTTTCGTATCTCTATTTCCTGGGATTGGTTAATGGATCCAGTTTGGAGGACCACTTTATACTTACCTGGCGGCATCAAAATGCTGATGGGGGCAATACTGGATTTGCGCGTCCTTTGCTGATCTAATGGCACCCAATCCGCATGCAGCGGCTGAGTCCTCAGGACTATGGCTTTAGAGGGGTCGCCATAGAGATTCCACCACACCCGGTTTATCCCGGCTTTACCTGGTGTATTGATCGTTTTCACAGTATCTCCCTGGGTGTTCAGTATATATAACTTGACAGGCTCTTTAGCTTCTTCTTTCAACCAAAAATGTAAGGAAGCACCTTCCGGAGGATCCTGCCCAACCGAAGGGTCAGTAAGTAATATACCCATGGTCCCGGTAACCGGGCGGAACCGATAGGCGAACTTGGGAGCGAATAAATGCGCGGGACTATTAGCAACTTGTTCGGTGAGCTGCCTCAATGGACTTAGATCGTCTAAAATCCAGATACCCCGCCCATAAGTAGCTAACACCAGATCATCAAAATGTTCCTGGATATCAATCCAATACATGGGTGTAGCCGGCAAATTGGACATAAAAGACTGCCACAGCTGACCATCATTAAACGAGATGTAGAGGGCATTTTCAGTGCCCAGGTATAATAATCCGGGGCGGGCTGGGTCTTCAGTAATGTTACAAGCATAACTCAGCACACTCTCCGGAATACCTTGAGTTATTTTCGTCCATGTTTGTCCATAATTATCTGTTTTATAAACATAGGGTTTAAAATCGCCAATCTGGTGTAAATCCACGGTCAGATACGCTTTGGCAGGGTTGTGCCGCGAGGCATCAATATTACGAATGGTCCCCAGTGGAGGCAGACCAGGTAAGTTATTGGTCAGATTAGTCCACGTTTTACCCCCATCTCTGCTCAGATGTACCAGCCCATCATTAGTTCCGGCCCATAATAAACCTTTTTGTACCGGCGATTCATCCAA
Organism: Saprospiraceae bacterium; assembly: GCA_041917975.1. Taxonomy (GTDB): domain Bacteria; phylum Bacteroidota; class Bacteroidia; order Chitinophagales; family Saprospiraceae; genus JAYRWN01. The sequence continues at coordinate 10,766 of JAYRWN010000074.1, forward strand.
GGCATAAATGACATTGGCGTACTCCACCGAAATATTATCACCAGTTAGGCCTCCGGAAAATTCTTGTTTGGTTTTGTCATTCATGGTCAGATCAGGGCTGATTTCCTGCCAGCTCTGACCGCCATCGGTGGTCCGGTGTACGTGCTGACTGGTTACATAAACCGTATGCCGGTCATGTGGAGAGATCACCAGAGGAAAGGTCCATTGAAAACGGTATTTAACGTCTTTGGCCGGGCTGCCGGCGGTATATTCCGGCCACACCTCCAGTTGCCGGTATTGTCCGGATTTTTCATTATAGAGTTCCACAATCCCCCCTAATGGCCCAAAACCGGAAGCACTGGACCAAATGATATCCGGGTCGACCGGATCAGGAGTGGAAAATCCGCTCTCTCCTCCACCTACAGTGTGCCACAAATCCCTGGTGATGACCCCTGCGCCAAAAAAACTGGCTGCCCTGGAACGACTTGGACCTTTAAACGAAGGACCATCCTGGCGGTTGGTAATAACATTATATGGGATTTTATTGTCCGTGGTCACATGGTATAACTGGGCCACCGGTAGCTGTGACCTGTGCCAGGTTTTTCCACGATTGATAGAAACGGATACGCCACCATCCCCGGCGACGACCATACGGTGCCCATTAGTTGGATCAATCCACATGTCATGATGGTCCCAGTTCGGCTGTCCGCTGAAAGAGCCGGCGCTGACCGTTACCCCTCCATCCATAGACGTAGAAAAAGAGGCCGCCATAAAATATATTTCCATGGCATTGTCCGGCGAAGCTAAACAGCGGGTGTAATAAGCCTGCCGTCCTCCGAGATCGCGATTGTAGTTAACCACTTTCCAGGATTGCCCTTTGTCATCGGACCGCCACAGTTCACCACTGTCTGTTTTTTGACCTTTATAAGGTACACCATCACCGGTTTCTATTAAGGCATAAATAACCTCCGGGTTATGTCTGGACATCGTCAACGATATTTTACCCATCGGGCCTTCCGGTAACCCGTTTTTTTCAAGTTTCTTCCAGGTATTCCCTCCATCGCGGCTCATAAAAATCCCGCTGCCCGGCCCACCACTTTCGCGAACCCAGGTTTTTAATTCCAATTGCCACATAGCTGCAAAAAGAATGCGTGGATTAGATGGGTCCATCACGAGGTCAATACCACCGGTTTTTCCATCCACAAATAATATGCGCTCCCAGGTTTTTCCACCATCCATCGTGCGATAGACGCCTTTATCATCCTGAGGTTGATAAGCATGCCCAAGTGCGGCCACATACGCTACATCGGGTTGATTTGGATGTACCACAATTCGCCCAATACGGCCACTTTTGGCCAAACCCAGATGGTTCCAGGAGGTGCCTCCATCGGTAGACCGCCAAACCCCATTACCCAGCGAAACGTTGGAACGGATAAAGGTCTCGCCCGTACCGGCCCACACCACCTGGGGATCAGAGGGAGCAATCGCTAAAGCGCCAATGGCATGGACGGGCTTATCATCAAAGATCGGCTTCCACGTCCAACCGCCGTCCTGAGATTTCCAGATACCGCCGGTCGCCGCTCCGGCGAAATAGGTCATGGGATCACCCGCAATCCCGGCTACAGCTATTAGCCGATTGCCAATCGGGCCAACATGCCGAAATTTCAATTGATTAATTGTTGAAGGCGTGATGGTCTGTGCAGACACCACCTCATTTATCAAAAGCACGATGCAAACCAGAAAGAGTTTTTTCATAAAGTTTTGATAGACTATTAAAAATTAATTCACCTTGAAAAGATAGATTTTTTTTCCAATATCACCACAGTTTGCCCTAAACTATACGTATTTATTTGTTGTGCACCCGGTTTGATTAATTTTATACCCATCTAATTCTATTGACTTTTTTCTTGTTGATTTTTTGCACGCGTTTTGACTTTTTATTTCAATCTTAGCTGCACGAAGACTATTTACATGGAAGATGGGTTGACGTTATTTATCTATTTTATGCTTTCCCTGCTCATCAGCGGTGCAGGCGCTTTACCGCCCGGACTGATCAATCTGGCCATCGCTGACCGAACCATCAAGCGCGGATTCCGTTCCGGGTTAGTTATGTTAGCCGGAGCGGCGTGTACTGAATTCTTTTACACCTTTATTCCACTTTTTTTTATCGATCGCCTCTCCCGCAACCCACACATTGAATATGCCTTGCAAATAGCGGTGACCGGTATCTTTTTAATCCTGGCGGCGGTATATTATTTTAAGAAAACAGACGTGATTTTACCTACTACCAAAGTGAGCAGCAAACGACGGGACTTTGGTTATGGCATATTGATGGCTGGAATGAATCTGTTGATCATCCCTTTCTGGGTGTTCATCAGCATTTGGCTCGGGAGCAATGGATTTCCGATCGACACCTGGGGTCAAATCTTAACGTGTGCCTTAGGTTCAACCGCCGGAGCCTGTTTGGTTTTTGTTTTATATGCCCGTCTGGGCAAATTTATTGTCAAACGCTCCGACGAAATCACCAAAAGCATTAATCAAATTATCGCCGGCCTATTCCTGCTCTTAGGCTTATTCCAGCTCGGTCGATTATTGTTTTATGCTCGTTAATTTTCGCCGGTTAAAAAATCAACAGCTTATACATTATTTTGGTTTTTGATAGCCCCAGCGCTCCATCACGTGCAGGTCTCTTTGCATACAAGCTAATGGTAGCTTGCCCTGATAGGATTCCTGTTCGATGATTAAATGCGCCTCCGGATTGGTCCTTACCAGTTCCTGAAGCAATGCTTCGAGTTCTACAATTCCCTCACCCAGGATACAACTTTCATATTTTTCATGTCCTCCGGAGGTGCTGGGAATTTCATCTTTCACATGGATGGAGGGGAAGCGGCCTGGGTAACGGCTAACGATTTCTTTAGCCACGGCTCCGCCATTATAAAGATTACCAGTATCCAATTGTTGAATGACAAGATTGGGGTCGGTGTTAGCCATGATAAGGTCATATAAGGTCTGACCGCCGAGTTTTTCACTAAACTCAAAATCATGATTATGATATCCAAACTTCATCCCTCTTTTTTTACAACCTTCACCGGCTTTATTATAGATCTCCAACAACCGTTTAAAATCGTCTTCGTTCTTACGTGAATTTTCATCCATCCAGGGGCTGACGACATATTGCTGACCCATAGTGGCCGCATCATCCACTAGCCGTTTCCAGGTATTGGTAAAATCTTTTTTGGCATTGACCCAGTGGTTCATGCCCAGTACAGTATGCCCACTAGGCATTTTCAATCCATAATCGTTTAAGACTTTTTTGAATTCCTTGGCTGCATAGCCATAAAATTTACCATCCACATAATTAGCATGTTCTACATACTTGTAACCCATCTTGGCCAGGGCATCAAGTGTTCCTAAGGGATCTGCTTTCATTTCAACGCGTACACAATACAATTGTACACCGACAATACGGCCATATTTTTTGAAAGCCCGAAGAGAAGGACTTATGGCCAAAGAAGCTAATGCCAGACTGCTTCCTTTGATAAAATTTCTTCTGGTAATCATGGTAATAAGTTTAAGTCACGATAAATACAACCCTTGTATTATTGATAAATATACATAATAATTAAAGAAAAATCTAGAAGCAGGTTAAAATAATTATACCTGCGCACTGTAAAACAACTAAACGAATTGTTTCTAAATTCATTAAACAAGATTTTAATTCCAAAATCAACCGCCTTTAAAAATTAAGGCCATTTCCTAAACAACATTGAATTAAGTCGGAAGCCAAGCACTGCTCCGGATGAATCTATAATAAATTTCCCATCGTGAAATTCCGGATGTTCAGCAACTCTAAACTGGTAATCTTTGGATAAAATAAGTGGAGCAAAATCCAGGCGAGGATGATTTAGTCTTAGTTTTCCATCCATTTTTAATTGAATGGTTAGTTGTAATTCTGCATTGTAATAATTTCCTGTTGCTGAGGCATTCCAATTACTATCGGGAATCCATTCATCATCTTTATTATTTTCTTCTTCTATAGATTCGGTCTGATCATCATTATTCGCGGGATCTAAAAATCCGAAATGGGCCAGAACTTGCTTAAACAACGGATTAAAATCCAGATCAGGGCGATTGGTTTTCGTGATTATGATCAGATCAACCTCGGGATAGATGATTAAATTAGCCCGATAACCGGCGCTTGAACCCGTGTGACCATAAGAGCGCGGTTGATGCTGATGTAAATCCAACCCCAAACCGTAAAAATCAACTTTTGACCCGTCAGTTAAGGTAGCTGGCACTTTCATACTATCTACCCAGGGTTTCCACTCCGGCTTGGGCTGACGCAAATGTTGCGCCCACAGAATCAGATCATCTAAAGACGTATAAACACCACCGGCGCCAATCACTTCACTGTTATCATAAACTTCCGTGAACGTCCTGGAAAATGTGGGATGATAATTATAATAACTCAAAGGATACTTATCATGCAGGTGATAGGACGTAGCCATATTCGGAAATTTTTTGCCTTGGTAATCCATGATGTAGGTGTGATTCATGTCCAAGGGTTTAAAAATATTTTTTTGCATGTAGGCTTCGAAACTCAGCTTAGCAACATCTTCAATGACCTCAGCGAGCATCATATATCCGGTATTCGAATAACTAAAATTTGCTCCGGCTGAAAAATTTAATTCTTTAACGTTGGCGATAATATTTTTGGCATCCTGTTGGGTAATGCGGTCACCTTGTTTCCAACCCATTAATGGCAATAACGCGTAGACTTCTTTGATACCACTGGTGTGTTGCATCAGTTGACGAATCGTAACTTCAGCCAAGTACTCCGGACAAGGTATATATTTTCCCAAAGGATCTTCAAAAGCCACCTGCCCTTTTTTGATTAATTGTAAAATGCCCATGACGGTTATCTGTTTGGCTACAGAACCGATATCACTTATGGTAGCCG
>JAYRWN010000075.1:0-1949 GCA_041917975.1 Saprospiraceae bacterium
TGGTCCATGCACTAGATGATAGCGGGGTGCCCGTAGATAATTCCATCGAACTTTTTGGGAAACTCAAGGCCAATCATATCCACTCTTCCCTGCATATTGTCAGCACCGGTGGCCATGGCTTTGGCTTAGGAACTGATCTTCCGGAAGCCAGCCTGTGGCCAGCCACGATGCTAGCCTGGATCTCCTCGCTGCGTTTTAAGTAAATTCATCTGGTTTGGATCTAAAATGACGATCAGCATTTTTTCTTTTTATAATTTTTGTCTCAATTAGTTAAAAGTTTAAACAGGGCTAAATTTATATTTTACAACGTCTAAATATCAGGCGGATAGCACCGAATTTGATTAAGTTAGAATTTCTTATTCTTTCGTGTGTTTTCCAATAGCGCTAAATCATGAGAATCTGCACATCCTTTTTGGAAATGACTATTAAAATGACTTTATTTATCCGGTAATTAATCCGGTTATGTTTGGTATTCCTTTTGAATTCGTACTCTTTGCTTTGATTTTGGTAGGCATTGCCCTGTTCCATCATCATGTATTAAAAATAGCCTTGGGTGGCTTGGCTTTGATTATTATCTATAAACTTGTTCAGGGGGGTTACCCTTGGGCACATCATTTTGCCGAAGAATGGAAGGGGTTATTAAATCTTTTGGGGCTGTTATTGGGTTTTGCTATGCTGGCCAAACACTTTGAAGACAGTGAAGTACCTTTAATTCTCCCCAATATCTTACCGGATAACTGGAAAGGCGGTTTTGTTTTGTTGTTAATTATTGCGGTGTTGTCTTCTTTTCTGGATAATATTGCCGCCGCCATGATCGGTGGCACAGTAGCCAGTGTGGTCTATTCCGGCCGGGTGCATATCGGTTTTATTGCCGCTATTGTAGCGGCCAGTAATGCCGGAGGCGCTGGAAGTGTGGTCGGAGATACTACTACCACCATGATGTGGATAGAAGGTGTACCGGCCATGCATTTTATAAAAGCTTATTTGGCCGTAGTCCCTGCTCTGTTTATCTTCGGCATCCCGGCGGCGATCATCCAGCAACATTACCAGCCGATCATGAAAGACAAGCCGCAAGACGTGAAAATCGATTTTAAAAAATTATTGGTCGTGGGGATGATCCTAACCGGAGCCATTCTTACCAACATCTACTGGGAAATGCCGGCCGCCGGGGTATGGATAGCCATCGGCTTAGGGGTATTGATCACTAAAACCGATTTTAAGGTAACCATTGAGGCATTTTACAGCGCTATGTTCCTGATCAGCCTGGTGTTTGCAGCCAGCTTGATGCCGGTAGAATCCCTGCCGGCAGCTTCCTGGCAGACCTCCTTTGGCCTGGGATTTGTTTCCGCTGTGTTCGATAACATACCTTTGACCAAATTGGCCCTGGTGCAAGGGGGATACGATTGGGGCATCCTGGCCTATGCTGTAGGATTTGGCGGCTCCATGATCTGGTTTGGGTCATCAGCCGGTGTAGCCGTAACCACTAAGCTCACCGAAGGGCGGTCCGTTGTCAGATGGTTACGCCATGGCTGGTATATCATCCTGGCTTACATTATTTCCTTTTTTATCATGTTAAGCCTCAGTGGATGGCATCCTGACCAATTGCACATCAAATAACTTCATCAGGGTTATCTTCCCTACAACTATTTACGCCTGGCTGATAAATTTACCTTTGGATCATGCAGTTGTTTTATGGCCGGCCTGTGGATAATGAATTTTGGACCCTGGAGGGCGAAGAGGCCCACCACTGCACTAAAGTATTGCGGCACAAAGTAGGCGATACTCTGGACATCATGGATGGGCTGGGAAACTGGGTAACCGGCCTTATTTCTGAAGTGAGCTCCAAACGGGTTGTACTTAAGTTGTCAGGTTATCGCCAGCGGGAAGCCGTACCGAAGCACCGCCTTCATCTTGCTTTTTCCCCGGTCAAAAATATGTCGCGTTTAGAA
>JAYRWN010000076.1:0-3810 GCA_041917975.1 Saprospiraceae bacterium
CCATAATGTCCGGAGCAATAAAGCTCATAAATATATATGACCATAAGCTGGAAATGACGATCATGACCAGCGTAGTGAAAAAGCCGCAAAGAAAAGCTTGTTTAAAGTTGATCAGTCCGCCCAGAATATTTCGATAAGCCAAAATGGCAAAGATGGGGGTAACAATGATAATGGAATAACTCAGAACGGCAGTGAGGGTACCCCCGCCAGTTTTGGTATAATCCGTTAAATCCAGTACGTAAAGTAACAGACCCACCAGGATGGAGGCCAGGCCACCATACAGGCCATATCTTACAGCAATGGAATTGGGTTTTACCTCAGGCTGAAACTCGGGCCCGCTGTTAGTTAATTCATCTTGTTCCATGTCTCTCGGTTTTATATTAATTGATGAACCAAGATAAACAAAGTCGCCAAGAAATTCCGGGTTTTGTTAAAAGCAGCTTTTAATTTAGACGAAGCGTTCCTTTGACTATGGTGCCGATGACCTTTCCTTTAAGGTTTTGACCGACGCAGGGGTTGTGTTTGGATTTTGAGCGCAGATCCGTCCCGTTTACAGTCCAGGGCTGTTGAGGGTCAAAAAAGGTAAAATTCGCCGGTTGACCAGGGACGATATGGGGAATTTCCAGCTTCAACAGCCGGCGTGGCTGCTCAGCTACAGCTTGTACCCACTTGGTCAGCAAATGGGGGTAATGGGTATTAAATAAGGACCAGGCGGTTTCCAATTGGCCTGCGCCAAACTCGGCATAGGGAAACTCCAATATTTTAGCTTCGTCGTCGTGAGGCACATGGTGAGACGTAATAATGTCTATGGTGCCATCTTCCAGTCCCCGGACCAGGGCCATGCGGTCTGTCGCCTCCCGCAATGGCGGAAGGACTTTATAATTGACATCAAAATCCTGGCAGGCGAGATGGTCAAAGACCAGGTTCATCACCGCAGCCGAGCTGGTCAGGTCCTGGTTTTTTTGTTTTGCCCGGCGGATCAGTTCCACAGCGCCGGCTGTGGATAGGTGTAACACATGCAGACGGGATCCACTATAATCTAATAACGCCAGATCGCGATGTAAGGCGATCTCTTCGCTCAAATGGTTAATGCCGCGCAGCCCCAAACTCACACTGACCTCTCCTTCATGAATCTGCCCTTTCTGGGCTAAGGGTTCATCAAAAGGGTGATGTATGATCAGACCATCAAAACTGCGCACATATTGCAGTGCTCTGAGAAATAACCCACTGTCCTGGATGCTGTGTAAACCATCGGTGAAGGCTTTCGCCCCGGCATGATGCAAGTCGATCATTTCACTGATTTCCTTACCCTGGCATTGATTGGTCATCGCGGCAAGAGGATAGATGTCTACCGGTAAGGATTTCGCCTGGGTCCGTATAAAATGCAGGATACTTTTATTGTCCACGGCCGGTGACGTGTTAGGGGCCGGTGCAAGGGCCGTATAGCCGCCGTAAGCTGCCGCTTCAGCCAGAGATTGTAAGGATTCCCGGTGCTCGTAGCCTGGTTCTCCGGACCAGGGCATCAGGTCCATCCAACCCGGACTGAGGTGTAAATGGGCAGAGGTGATGACCTGGGCCGTGGAATCGGTCAGCACGGGCGCCAGTTGAGTGCACACGCCATGCTCCACCATAACATCCACCATCTGGTCATGCCACGGTCCGCCGGGATCAATGATGGTTGCTTGTTTGATTAAAATTTTCATGACTTAAAATTCCAAAACCGGATCACCAGGGCTTCCAGTGCCAGGAACAACAGGCTCAAAATTAAGCAGTATTTCCACAACGTGGTGCCGGTACTTTTATCTTTGATGATCTGGGTGAATTCGGCTAGTGAAGCATCGTTGATGACTTGCGCCGGCGGAGTAAACAACCCGCTCAGGTTATCCCGGTTCATGATGCGCACATCACTTTCTTTCCGGTTATAATTTAATGCAACAGTTTGTTCTACGGAACTGCCCCAGACCAGATCATAAATACCGGCTTGCTCCACCTGTTCATCCAGACTCACGGAGATGGACGTGCCGGACCGGTTTTGACGGGGTATCCATTCCTGGTCAGCGCCGCGGAGCACATAGTTGCTTTCGTTTGAATTGGGTTTATTGTCCGCACTGATTTGTTGACCTTCCCCGATAAAATAAGCGATCTGCCGACTTTGGTTATTGGCGAGGGCGCTTTTAAATAATAAAGGGATAAAAACCTCCGGCTGTTTGGGCAAATCGTTGACATCTTCATGCAGCGGCGCTAAACTGAGGTAAACATAGCCTGAACCACTGGCATATTTATTTAAATACGGCTGACCGCTGCGGTAACGCATGAGCACTTCTTCGCGACTGGTGGAAGAAGGCGTGAGGGTATAATGCATCTTGGTGGAGGGCAAACGCAGATTAGGCCGGACGCGGGTGTAGACATCGTTAAAGATAAATTCATCCGTATTGATGGAGCCAACCTCCATATCCTGGGTCACTTTACCCGCTAAATTAGCACCTAAACGGTTCAAAAATTGATTATACGATGCCAGGTCAATATCCTTTCCGGGAAATATCAATAATTCACCGCCGTTTTGCACAAAGGTATACAGCTCGGATGATAACCCGGAAGTGAATGCAGGGAGGTCGTCCAGCACAATTAATTTAAACGTCCCGAATTGGTTGTATTGGACATTTTGCAAAAACTGGATGGATAACTTGAACTGCGGTATGCCCTGCATGGCCGCCTGCAAATAAGGATTAATCCGCTGATGGCTTAACAGGAGCGCATCGATCCGCTCAATAACCTCATAAGTCAGAAAATAACTATCATCAAATGTCACCGGGTAATCGCTGACTTTAACCTCTACATTTTGCCAGCCTCCGGCAGTCGGCACGAGGGTAAAGGTGTCCACGACCGCACTTTGGGCCGCAATGGTCAGTGTACCAACGGGTTGTTCCTGGCCCTGGCGAATGATGCTGAGCCGCACGTTTTCTGCAGCTTGTGTCCCATAATTATGTACGCGGATATGCAATGAATTGGCTTGCTGCACCAGATTGACCGGTGCATCGAACCAACAGCTATCGATGCCCACATTATTATTTTGCACGCTGGCCATAGGTACCAGGTTTATTTCAGCGCCCAGGCTGTCGTAATGATCAGCCAGCATGTTGGTCTGAAAATCCGAGATGAGGTATATTATGCGATGATCAGCCTTTTGATCGGTAAATAGTTGGGTCTGCCGCTCCAGGATTTGATCCAGGGACTTATAATTTGGACTAAGGTCTATCTCATCAAATAAAGGCATGACATCTTCCCGATTATAAAAGCGGCGGTGTCTGCCTTCAAAATCATTAGTAATAATTTGAATTTTATCCGTCAAATCATATGCTGTAGCGATCTCTCGGGCCCGTTGTTTTGCTCGATCCAGCAGGGACACATCTTCACTCTGGGCATTCATACTAAAACTGTTGTCCACATAGATGCTCACGTGTTTCGGTCCTTTTTGCTGTTCGTCTCCGGCAGGGATAAACGGCTGAGCGAAAGCCAGGATGAGCATTAATGCTGCTAATAATCGGAAAAGTAGAATCAATAAATTTTTCAGCTGATTGCGCGTGCTGGATTCATCTTTGATTTCCCGCAGAAAGCGGACATTGGTAAAGTAGACTTTTTTAAACCGCCGGAAATAAAATAAATGAACGATCACCGGGATGGATAACAGAGCCAATCCCCACAGGACACTCGGAAAAAGAAATTGCATAACAGCTCAAAAATACAATTAGCCTTTCGTCAAGCTGGTAATTTTTGAAAAATTTAACATGGTTAAAGTTCAGAAGTTGAATC
>JAYRWN010000077.1:0-17745 GCA_041917975.1 Saprospiraceae bacterium
GCAAGTGTTTGCTCGTGATTCATTTGTTTCAACAAAATATCCCGCGGGTCTATAAGTACCAATTCTGGCAGGTAATCTAAATCAAAAGTAAAGGTCTCAACCTGTTTTTTTAGCCACACAGATTTTATTTCGGATCGACCCAGGCCATCATAAAAGGCTATTTCTAAGGGGATGGTGAAGAGTGCAGATTGTTTGATGTCTTGTTTTTGAGTTATGGTTATTGAGACTTCTTTGTTCTTGATATTCTTGGTGACCTCCAAGACAGGATGTCCGGGCTTAAAAAACCACTGGTCAAAAAACCACGATAAATCTTCACCACTGATTTTTTCCAGTGCTAAACGCAAATCATCTGCTTCAACAGAAGAATAGGCGTGTTGATGAAGGTACAGATTAATGCCCTCTTTAAATAAATCCGCACCCAAGTAATCCCGAAGCATATGAATCACTAACCCGCCTTTGTTGTAACTATGAGCATCAAACATAGCTTCTTTATCCAGATAATGATCTATCAATGGATGAGCATCGCCCTGGCTCACCTGATTTAAATATCCGGCCAGCTCATTTTGTCGAGAATAATCTGCTACATCTTTGCCGTACTTGTATTCATTCCAAAGGTATTCTGCATAATTCGCAAAACCTTCATTTAGTGCGAGGTTAGCCCAACTTTCACAGGTCACTAGATTACCAAACCACTGGTGGAACAATTCATGAGCGATGATATAATCATTTGGAGCATCAATTAACTCCCGGCTCTTTTTTTGGATAAAATCACCAAAAACTGATGCAGTAGTATTCTCCATGGCTCCAGAAACATAATCCCGTACCACAATTTGGGAATATTTGGCCCAAGGATAAGGTATGCCGGTGAAGGTTGAGAAGAATTGTAACATCTCCGGAGTATGGTTAAAAATCGTTTTGGCATCTGCCGCATATTCAGGTTCAACATAGTAATCTACCGGAATATTATTCCACCGCTCTTTTACTACTGCAAATTCACCCACGGCCAGCATAAATAAGTAAGGAGCATGTGGTAAGTCCATACGCCAATAATCCGTGCGGGTACCATTTTGGTTATCAGTTTGACTGATCAATTGTCCATTTGATAGCGTCACGAATTTCTTATCGACTGTTAAGTATATTTCCTGGGTGCACCGCTCATTTGGTTTATCTATGGTCGGCATCCAACGGCTATTGTTCTCGGTTTCTCCCTGAGTCCAGATTTGCATAGGTTTCTTTTTATTATTTCCGTTGGCATTAATAAAAAACAGGCCTTTATCAGAAGTGATGGCGGCACTGCCGGATTCTGGAAGCTCATCAGGTTTAGCCACATAAATTATTTTTACCTCAGCCGTATCGGTAGGTTTTAATGATGAATCCAATGCTATGGTTAGGCTTTTTTGATCGTATCTGAATTTCACAGGATTTTGGTTATAAAAAACACCAGAAATGTCAAATCCTTGTGCATGCAGATCTAATGTATCCAGAGGCTTGGCAAGTGCAGTAATTTTTAATTCTGCTTCGCCGATGACATATTTATTTTCCCAATCGAAACTGAGTTTTAACCGTGTATGCACAAGGTCTGCTTTACGGTGAAACGTGTATTGTCTTTCGCGAGTCTCATCTACCTCCATGTTGATATCAGGTGTTACGACCACGGTATCCAAATCCTCCTGGATGGTTATTACATCTTCTTGTGCAGAGGAATTCAATTTTTTTGATCCGGAACAATTGCTGAGAATAATCAGCCCAATGCCAAACCAAAAAACCAAGGCTATCTTTTTCATAACTTATAAAACAATATTATTAAACGGCTACATTAAAATCGCGCAAAGCATGGTTAAGAGAAACCTTTTTGTCAGTGGAAGGTTGACGTTTGCCAATGATTAAAGCACAGGGTACTTGATAGGACCCGGCCGGAAAACTTTTGGTATAAGACCCAGGGATGACCACCGAACGCGCCGGCACACGACCTTTATATTCTATTGGGCGTGGTCCACTTACATCAATGATATGAGTGGACTTGGTTAAAACCACATTTGCGCCTAAGACAGCCTCCTCTTCAATCACAACACCCTCGACAATTATACACCGCGAGCCAATAAAACAATTATCTTCCACTATACATGGACTAGCCTGCGGTGGCTCTAAAACGCCACCGATACCCACCCCACCACTTAAATGTACATTTTTACCGATTTGGGCACATGATCCCACGGTGGCCCAGGTATCGACCATAGTACCACCACCCACATAGGCGCCAATATTCACATAACTAGGCATCAGGATTACGCCAGGCTCTAAAAAAGATCCATAACGGGCAATAGCATGGGGAACCACACGTACATTTTTGGTGGAATAGCCTTTTTTAAGAGGTATTTTATCATGAAATTCGAAAGGGCCCGTTTCAATGGTGACCATATCTTGAACACTAAAAAACAATAAAACAGCCTTTTTCACCCATTCATTGACCACCCAGACACCATCTTTTTTCTCCGCGACCCGAATTTTTCCATCGTCCAATAAACCGAGGGTGTCTAAAACTGCTTTTTTTGAGTTAACATCATTTAATTTATTACGGTCACTCCAAATTTCCTGAATGGCACTTTCTAAATTCATGTATATGTGTTTATTAATAGTAGATTAAAAATCCTATAAAAGAGACACAACCTCCTAGCCCATATCCGATCAAAACTTCCTGTAAAGTATGCGCCTTAACAGCAATGCGGGCAGAACCAACTAGTCCACTAATGAGTAGCACGATTAAAACAAAAATGAACAAGGATAAATTTGTTTTGCCAATAAAAAGTTCACTTTTTTTAAGGACAATTAAACCATATGCAAACATTAAACCCCAGGCTGAAGTGTGTAAACTGACTTTAAAAAAAATTGAAATAATAAAAACCGAGGCCAGCAGCAGGGTAACTGAAAAAACTAAATATTTATAATATAGAGGCAGTTCGGGGTTACTACGACTATTTATATAATACCAAAAGTAAAAAACAGCACAGACAATAAGCGGAATAACGCGGTCGGTGTGATTGGACATATTCAGACTGGTGATCAACTGAAGTTTTTTCATCATGATTAAGGCTAACCCAGGAAGAACAACCGTGATGATCAGCGTGTAAAAAAGTAATAAGAACGCATCCGTATAAGACTGGTAGCCAAAGGAAAAAGGGTCCAACCATAACCAAAATAACAACAAGTAAAAACAAAGGAACAATGGGTGAGTCAAATAAGCAATTGCTTTAAATACGGCCGGCATCATTGCTGGATGATGCTTTTGATTTCTACTCTACGATTCTCTTTTCTTTCATCTTCCGTTGTATTACCATTTAAGGGGCGACTACTTCCATAACCCACGGTCTTAATCCGATCTCCTGAAATACCCTTAAATATCAGATATTCCTTGATACCTTTTGCCCGTTGTTCTGACAAGATAAGTGCATCTTCAGGTTTTCCGGCATCATCCGTATGACCTTCTACCAGAATGGACAAACCAGGCTCATCTTTCATTTTTTTCACCAGCCGGTTTAATTCATAATAGGAGTCTTCGCGAATTTGCGGCCGGTTTTGATAAAAATAAATTTTGCCCATCTGAATCTGTTTTTCGATGACCCATTTAGGCTCTTGATCTTTTTCAATTCTGGTGGAGATCTCTGTTTTTGATGGAGGTTCGGCCTTGGCTGAAACTAAGGGTTTTGGTTCAGTATCTGGATATAATGGAATGGTTAAGGTAATAATGGAATCCTCAAGGGGAATTGAGGTGACTTTGTACGAAACCCCGGCCGAAAAATATCCTGGTTTATTAACGTCGATAATTATTGATCCGGCGGTACTAACTATAATTTCAAACAAACCATTAAAGCTCCTATGGATGTAGGATTTTTTGGTGCGATCTACCAATGTATAGTTAATTTCAGCAGGCAAAACTTCTTCTGTATTTTGGTTTATTACCCGACCTTTTAAAACGATTGTTCTTGGCTCCACATCTACCTCTGGGCTAAAATTAACCCGATAAATGTCAGCAGAACCATCACGGGTGGAGACAAAATAAAAGTAATCATCCACTTCGGAATAGAAAGGGTTGCCTTCATCAGCTATGGAGTTAACCGGTTCAAACAATTTACGCGGTTTGGTCCAGGAATTCCAATCCAAGCCTGTTCTTCTGGACACATAAATATCCGTACCGCCTAACCCATCCTTGCGGTCAGAAGCAAAAAAAAGACGTTTTTTATCCCGGCAGAGAAAGGGCATTGTTTCTTTAGCTGACGTATTAATATCTGTACCTAAATTGATGGGCGCAGACCAAACACCGGGTTTAAGACGAAAACTTACATACAGGTCCTGACCACCATAGCTGCCTTTCCGATCTAAAGCACTAATCAAAACGTCATGATCAAAACTTAGGCTGGCACTTAAATCAGGTGCATTCGAATAAAATTTATAGATATATAACGGTTCAGGAAAGGAAAACTCATTTGAGCTCAAGGGCTTAGTCCTTGACAATCCGTGGTACATACTACCATCCAGTCCGAACTGATTGATAATAATCAGGGATTGGTCTGGTTCTGAAAAAGCGCAGATACTATTTGGTAAGGCATTATTCAAAGGAAACCCGGGGTGAATTACCTCCACAAACTCGCCATCTTTGGCCGGACTAAGCCAAACATCCTGATTATAGTTCGAATGGATTGGGTTGTCGATACGTTCTTTTCCCAATTGAGAAAAAATCTGCTTTATCAAAGCATGGTATTCTTTTTCATCCAGTTTTTCTGATAAATCATTTTCATACTGAAACAAGGATCGCTTAAAATCAGGAGAACCTACCCGGGTAAAATATAAGGTTTTACCATCCGGTGAAACAATGGGGCTTATTTCATTATAAGCCGTATTAATAGTTCCAGCTAATTTCTCAAGTTTGTATTGAGCCGCAACCGGCATGCAGCACAGGACAGACATTAAGAATAAGATAGCGGTTCTATTCATAACTGAATATTACTATTTTCGCGGCAAAAATATACACTTCGTTTTAATATCTGGTTAAAAAGGTTCATAATCGAAACTGATTTATAAATCCCGAGGTTATTAATTTGCTTATGGATAAATTTTCATTAATCATTGGGGTAATGATATTTTGTGGTGGTTTAGCCCAAGCCCAATGGAAGGATTATATCGTAGAACGTAACGATACGATATATATTTCAACCCTCGATCCGGTATCTGTAACCGCCCCGCGCAAGTTTGCCTCCAAAGAAGAATACCAGAGATACATGCTCTATAGACGTTATGCCATTATTGTTTATCCATATGCGATGAAGGCCATCCAGTTATATAATGATTTAGACCAAGAAACCGACGGATTAAAAAAACGCAAGGCCCAAAAGGTTATCAATAAATACCACAAAGAACTGAAAGAAGAATTCACTGATCAGCTAAAACATTTGACCAGAACTCAAGGCAAAATATTGATAAAAATGATTGAGAAAGAAATAGATCGTCCGTTTTATGAAATTTTAAAAGATTTAAAAGGGGGTGTAGCCGCCGGATACTGGAATACTATGGGAAAAATTTACGGTTATAAACTGAAAGACCAATATGAAACAGGAGAAGACCCCATTTTGGATGTAGTTCTCAAGGATTTTGATTTAACGTATCATAAAAGTAATGATTAGCAGTGCAGGCATTTGTTAGCGAGTGGAGATGCCCATCAAATATTGCCCTGGTAAAGTACTGGGGTAAAAAACCCGGCCAATTACCGGGCAATCCATCTATAAGTTTCACCTTGTCCTCAGCCTATTCTCAAACCAGGCTGGAAGCATATCAGCATCAAAACGCTGGGATAGAATTTTATTTAGACCACCAACGAGAAACCAGGTTTGAAGCAAAAATACATGATTTTTTTAAGTCTCTTGATGAAGAACTTCCTGGTCTAAAGCAATTTTACTTCAAGATTTATAGCCATAATTCATTTCCACATTCAGCAGGCATTGCTTCCTCTGCGTCAGCCATGGGCGCATTAGCCCTCTGCCTCAGCGAATTTGAAGAATATTTTACCAAACAAAAGACTCCTGAGCTCTTTAATCGGGCTTCTTATCTTGGTCGGCTAGCGTCCGGGAGTGCTTCAAGGTCACTTATTCCCCGGATGGCGTTGTGGGGTAAACATCCTGAAGTTGTTCAGTCTTCTGACCAGTATGCCATGGAGGTAAATGGAATTGACCCTCGGATGCATCGTTTTTACGACTATATACTTATTATTGACAGCCAACCCAAAGCGGTATCAAGTTCGGCAGGACACAAGCTAATGGAGAAACATATATATGCCGATCGCCGCTACCATCAAGCTAATGAAAATATCACCCGACTGCTGGCGGCGATGAAACAATATGATTTAGAGCAATTTATAGAAATTGTAGAGGAAGAAGCCATGACTTTACATGCACTCATGATGTGCTCCAGACCAGGATTTTTGCTCATGCATCCCAATACCCTTCAGGTGATTCAGAGCATTCGGGAGTTTCGTAAAAACTCCGGGATTCCGGTAGCATTCACCCTGGATGCTGGTCCTAATGTACACGTGTTATTTCCCGAGGAATATTTGCCCCAGGTTGAGACCTTGGTTGATCAGGAATTAATTCAATATTGTGAGAATGGTCGTTTTATCAGAGATAGGGTAGGTATGGGTCCACAAAAAATTTCGGATCTGTGAGAACAAGGTTTAGTTTATTGTTTTTTTGGTCATGGTTTTTCCTGACAGCACAAAACAGGCAACCCGTTCATCTTGCCTGTAAGGATGCTAACTTTAATCAGGAAGTTAAAGACTGGTTACAGTTTACCGTGCCGGTCATTTCGGTCCAACAGCTTGCAGGCCAATCCGATCAATATGTTATCCTGGATGCACGCGAAACCGAGGAATTTGCAATTAGCCATATTAAAGGAGCTATACTGGTCGGGTATGATAAATTCAACCTTAACCAAATACCCAAGTTGGGGGAAAACAAACGTATTGTAGTCTATTGTTCTATTGGGTACCGCAGTGAGAAAATAGCGGAGAAACTAAAAAAAGCTGGGTATAAACAGGTTTATAATCTTTATGGAGGGATTTTTGAATGGGTGAATAATGCCTTTCCGGTATTCAATGCACAAGATCGAGCAGAAACCCGGCTTCACACCTTCAATCAAAAGTGGAGTAAATGGGTTTTGAACCCGGATGTTCAAAAAGTATGGGCAAAATGATGCTCACTATCTAATGCTTCAGGATGCCAGAAGAGGCTCTTAAAATTTTCTACCCGGTCATTAATTACAAGGATGCCCTCACTTTCTAATAAGGCTTGCATTAAGGACGGGGGATTAAAGTGATGTCGACCACTTAATTCTCCTTGGCTATTTACCACCCGGTGGGCCGGTATAGTATCGTAATGCAAGGAACTGTTTTTTAGCGCCCAACCCACCATTCGGGCAGACCCTAAACACAAATATTGAGCAATCGCACCATAGGAGGTTACCCGCCCATAAGGAATATTTTTAGTTACTTCGTAAACTTGCTCGAAATAATGACTCTTATGCATAACGCTTCAAAGTTAAGTATCCTGGCCAACAACCTAGACAACTTATCCGATGTCAGATATTTTGCAGCTATGGGTGCTGATTTTTTGGGCTTTTCCTTGCAAAAATTGCCCTTCGAAAAGATAATTGAATTAGTAAATTGGACCGAAGGTCCGGCGATATTATGGGACTTAAGACCGAATGATTTTATCCCTAACGAACAATTGTCATCTATGGCTCAAGCCTTGATTGTTTCCAAATATGAGAAGGAAAAATATGTTAACAAAACCATATTCACCGAGGACTACCGGACTTTATATCCGGGAGTTAACTATATAATATCTGTAGACGCGCCTATTGAAGAACTATATAATAAGGGGCATCATTTATATTTGGACACCCAGGGTGTTAATCAGGATATCTTCGAGACGATACGCCCCTATCTTCGAGGGCTGCTTATTTCTGGAGGACAAGAAATAAAACCCGGCCTCAAAGATTATGAGCGCCTGGAAGAAATTTTTTCCTGGGTGTAGTCAACCCAATTTTGATTTGATGAGCTGAGCCACGACCTGATTCTCCGCCCGGCCGGCGATGATTTTAGTGGCCGCACCCATAACTTTACCCATGTCTTTGATGCCACTAGCGCCGGTCTCTGAAAGGACCGTATTAATTATATTCTCCAACTCACTTGATGATAACTGTTCGGGTAGGAATTTTTGGATGATGTCTATTTCTTCTTGTTCTTTCTTTTGCAGATCTGCACGACCTTCTTTTTGAAATATAGCTAACGATTCTTTGCGCTGTTTGATCATCTTTTGTAGCAGGGCGATTTCATCAGCAGGCGTAACCTCTCCGCCCTTACCACTGGTTTTCACTAAAAGTATCTCTGATTTTATGGCCCTCAGCGAACGCAGAGCCACAGCATCCTGCTGTTTAATGGCCGCTTTAAGTGAGTCGTTTATTTTACTTTCAAGGTTCATAGCTATCCAAATGCATTTGGGTTAAAAAATAAAATTCTTCAAGCGATAACGATTCAGGGCGCCTGCTGAAGATGTCCTGTTGTGACAACAAGGTTTCCGGGTAAAAGGTTTTAAGTGTGTTACGTAGCATCTTGCGTCGTTGATTAAAAGAGGTCTTTACAATTTTAATAAAGGCTCTATGCCGGGCAAAAGGATGTGGAGATGTTTTGCGCTGAAATTTCAGCACTGCAGAATTAACTTTCGGTGGTGGATAAAAATTACCCGGACTTACGGTAAATAGATATTCAATGTCAAACAAGGCTTGAGCAAATACAGAGATAATACCATAAACCTTGGTGCCAGGCTTGGAGTATATGCGTTCTGCCATTTCCTTCTGAAACATACCCACTGCACAAACCACAACCGGCTCGTCTATCAGTTTAAAAACTATTTGTGAAGAAATGTTATATGGGAAATTTCCAATTACCCCCATGGGTTTACCTCCGGAAAGAGTAGCCAGCGAGTGGTTCAAAAAATCAGTATGTAGGACGGTAAAATGAGGGTAAGCCCGGACCAGCGCCGGTATCAGATCATCATCGGTTTCAATTAAAATGATGTTTTTATCCTTAAAATTGATGAAGTGTTCAGTTAAGGCCCCACGACCCGGACCAACCTCAGCAAGATACTGATATCCCTCAACGGGCATCGCCTGGACAATACGCGAGGCTATCTGTTTATTGACCAGGAAATGTTGCCCTAGCGATTTTTTAGCTTTCAAAAGCACCCATTTTAAGTATCTTCACGGCCAAAATGAGGAGGCTGAAAGCCCAAAAATACATTAATCAATAATAACAGAATGCGTAAATTAAGAATCGGCATCACCATAGGAGATATAAACGGTATTGGCCTGGAGATTATCCTTAAGACATTGTCTCATCAAGCCCTGCTGGATAAATTTGTTCCCGTTATATATGGTTCTTCGAAAATTGTGTCTTACCACAAAAACATCATTAAGTCCAGGGACCTGCCCTTGGCTAATTTGAATTCTGTGGATCAAATTGCTGAAGACAAAATAAACATTATTAATTGTTGGAACGAAAACGTTAACATCAATCTGGGGACACCGACCATCGAAGGAGGAAAATACGCTTACATTTCTTTAGACCGAGCCACTGAAGATGTACTAAACCGGCAGCTAGATGGACTAGTTACCGCACCGATTAATAAAGCAGCCATGCAGTTGGCCGATTTCCCATTTAAAGGGCACACAGACTATTTGGCGCACAAAACGAACAGCCCCCAGTTGGTAATGATGATGGTAGGGAAATATGTGAAAATGGGCCTTGTTACCGATCATGTACAACTCAAAGATGTCAGCAATAAAATCAATCGGGATAGTTTGGAGCGTAAATTAGACGTGTTAATTAGAACATTACGTGACGATTTCGATATTGACCGGCCTCATATCGCTGTGTTAGGCCTTAACCCCCATGCTGGAGACGACGGTTTAATTGGACAAGAAGAGCTGCAAGTAATAAAACCACTTATTCAGAGTTTTCAAAATAACGGTAACCTTATCAGTGGACCAATGGCCGCGGATGGTTTTTTTGCTTCTGGCCAATACAAAAAATACGATGCTATCCTGGCTATGTACCATGATCAAGGACTAATTCCGTTTAAGATGCTGGAATTCGAGACAGGAGTGAATTTCACGGCCGGTCTGCCATTCATCAGAACTTCTCCGGACCACGGCACCGCGTATGACCTAGCTGGAAAAAACGAGGCCGACCCGTCTTCATTCCAACAAGCCCTGTTTCTGGCGATGGATTTGATCAGACAAAGAAAAGAACTGGAAGGGCTGCGTAAAAACGCTCTAAATAAAAAACCAAAGCCATCAGAATTGTTAGAAGAAGAGGAAGAGAATATCCAAGAATAATACCCTCCCTGTAAGTTCTGAGATTGGTTTTAAATACGCTGATGACTTTGGCTCAATGCAAATATACGCCTCCATGTTATTTTATGTTGAAAATCTCTAATTTTAGCCCTTAAATTAGAAAATTTGGATCTCACAAAGCAAATCATTCGCAGGCGAACCATCTGGGTAATCATTTTAGTCATCGCTATTTTATTCCTGGATCAAGCCTTAAAGATTTGGATAAAAACCAATATGTACTATGGTGAGGAATTCCGCATTTTGGGATTTTCTTGGGCCAGAATACATTTTGTAGAAAATAACGGCATGGCCTTCGGCATTGATTTGGGTGGAGATGTCGGTAAATTGTTGTTGGGTATATTTCGACTGGTTGCTATCGGTTTTCTCGTTTACATTATAGCCTGGTTGATTAAACAACATCCTAAATTCGGCTTGATATTAAGTTTCGCAGCTATTTTGGCCGGAGCTATCGGTAATATCATCGACAGTACTTTTTACGGGATGATTTTTTCAGAATCGTCCTATCATACCGAAGGTGTTGCTACTGTGTTTCCGCCAGAAGGGGGATATTCATCATTTATGTTTGGCAAAGTAGTGGACATGTTTTATTTCCCGCTTATTAATACCACCTGGCCGGATTGGGTTCCTTATTTTGGAGGTAAATCGTTTGAATTTTTCAGACCAGTTTTTAATGTTGCAGACGCGGCTATTTCCACTGGTGTAATCAGTATATTATTATTTCATCGGGAAATTTTCAAGCAGAAAGAACTGGTAGAAGAAAAACCCGATAAACCAGCCGATCAAATCCAGGCTTAATTTTTCCAACGAAACGCCTCTTTATTTAAAGCGCGGTCTATGGCAAGAATGCCATCCAAATGGTCTACTTCGTGTTGCATTAACTCAGCCAGTCCGTCTGATAAATGCCACGCGTGTTTCTCAAAATTAAGATCAAAGAATTCTAAGGTGCAAAAACGATGTCGTTCCAGCTGGACTAATAAATTTGGAAATGACATACAATCATCCCACAAGGTAAATTTTTCTTCACTGAGGTAAGTAAAGCGTGGATTGATGAACACTACCGGCTTGTCAATATACATATAGACTAATCGTTTCATATAACCCACTTGTGGGGCGGCAATAGCCCGACCGGCTTGATATTTAGCCTGAAATTCAATAATGATGTTGTGCAACCCGGGAAGAATTTCAGCCATGGAATTTAGGTCATTACCGGTCACCGGCTCACACCGGTCCCGCAGTCGATGATCACCCAAAAGCAGTACGTCTGTTAAATGTAACATGTGCTAAAAATAAAAAAGCCGCCTGAAATGGGCGGCTTTAAAGTAGACGAATGCTAAATATTATTTTAAACCAAGTTTGGTTTTTACTTGCGCTGTTAAATCAATCGCAGGGTCAACGAAAAGAACCGTAGGGGAAGCATCAAACACCATGGAGTACCCACCCGTTTTCGCTAACTCATTAATAATGGCTTGGAGACGATCAAAAATGGGTTTTAATAATTCATTTCTTTTAGCCACCAACTGCTCTTCAATCTGTCCTTGTTGAGCTACAATGGAGTCTTGCTCCTGAGTTAGTTTTGCTTCTTCATCTTGAATGGCTTTGGGCGACATTTCACCACTTTGTTGTTTACGCTGAAAATCCTGGACTTTTGTCTGAAACGCTTTGACTTGCAGTTCATATTTTTTCTGCAGCTGTGTTTTCAGGACATCCAGCTCAGATTCCGCTTGTTTTACTTCAGGCATTTCATTAAGCAGGCTGCTAGAGTTAACATAAGCTATTTTCTGGGCGATGGACCAATTGGGCGTAGTTAATAATACACATATGCTCATTAATAAAGCAGGCCAAATTTTTTTCATTTTATGTTATGATTTTAGTTTTTTCAAAAAGAGATGCAAAAATAAATTTTTTATGGTTATTGTTTAAGTTTCTTCAGGATGTCTTCTGACTTATCCAGATCTGTTTTTACATAGATTATTGCGCCACCGGTGTCGAATACGATCTCTAATCCTCTGGCGACGGCATAATCTTCTACGGCGGCATAAACTTTATCCTGGATGGGCTTCACCAATTCTTGCCGTTTTTTGAACAATTCTCCTTCCGGACCAAATTTTTCACGCTGCATGACCATAATGGACTTTTCTTTGTTGGTTATCTCATCTTCACGCTGACGCTTCATTTCATCACTTAACAGGACTTGCTCTGCCTGATAGCGATTGTACAAACTCTTGATTTTGTCTTGCTCTACAGCAATCTCCTGGCGCCACTGTGCCGCCAATTGATCCAGCTGGGTTTGTGCTTTTTTATAGGCGTCCAAATTTTCCAGGATATAGTTAATATCTATAACCGCTGTTTTTTGAGCATCAAGATTTCCCCATAGCCAAAATAACAGAACACTTAAGGTGATTAATTTTTTCATTTTCAATATATTAACTGTTTATTCAAAAGCGATCAAAAATACAATTTATTCTTAAATACACACTGATGACTATCCGGCAGGAATAAAAGTTACACCCTGTTAAAAGGGTAAAAACTTGATTTTAACACTCCTTTAAGTATTTGATTTAGTGTCTTTAAGATCTAAAAGTCAGCACAAAGCAAAATGAACAAAACCTGAATTATGGATGTAACGTTTCACAACGAAAAAAGCAGACACGATTAACGAATTTTTAACCAAAAACAAAGGGTTTTTTAACTATAATATAGGCAGGGTTACTTACTTATCTTTAACTTGCTGATCAATCAAAAATATTTCAGAATGAACCAGTATTCACGCAGGCATTTTATTCGTTTATCTGCTCTTTCAGCTGCTTTTTTAGGCGTAAAACCCGGTCAGTTAATGTCAACGACGGATGCCAGCGAATTGCTGGATCAGAAACTCTCAGCGCCCGCGGCAACCGGCTCAAGCGTTATGGGCTTGAAAAAAGCGCCCATCGGACAAGTGAAAGTAGGATTTATTGGTGTCGGCAGCAGGGGTTCTTTTCACACCACTCTCATTAATGCTTTATTGCCAAAAGCTAAAATAACGGCCATATGTGACATCCAGCTCGACCAGGCCCAAAAAGTGACTGATAAACTTAAAAAGTCTGGTCAGACTCCCCGGGTTTATGGTGGCAAAAGTGACTCCTGGAAAGAAATGATCAAACAAGACGATCTGGACCTCATCATTATAGCTACACCTTGGGAAGATCATGCTCCTATGGCCGTCGCAGCTATGCGGGCCGGAAAACATGTAGCCATAGAAGTACCTGCCGCCGTTACCCTGCAAGAATGTTGGGACCTGGTTAATACGGCTGAGGAAACTCAGCTTAACTGCATGATGTTGGAAAATGTCTGTTATGGCGATGAAGAGTTGTGGATTCTGAATATGGTGCACGCCGGCGTATTCGGCACACTGACTTATGGCGAAGCCGCCTATATTCATGACTTAAAAGAAGCGTTGTTTAAAAAGGATTCTTATTATAATGATTGGCGCATCCGGCATAATCTGGCTTACGATGGTAACTTATATCCAACCCACGGATTAGGGCCAGTGGCCCAATATATGAACATCGGCCGGGGAGACCGTTTTGATTATATGGTTTCCATGAGCAGCCCACAGGCGTCTATGACCGAGTATTCTCTTGAAGTAAATAGCGATAATGAGTTTTATAACCGCGCTGATTTTCAGCATGGTGACATGAATAATACCCTGATTAAAACGGCCCAGGGAAGAACCATTTTGGTACAACACGATGTGGTAACACCACGAGTGTATTCTCGAAAAAATGTTTTAGCGGGAACCAAAGCTTTTCACGAAGGCTATCCCAGTCGCTTCTCCATGAAGGGGAAGGGTCATGACTGGGTAACCGGTGAAGAATTGAAAAAAATACAGGAAAATTATAAACACCCTATTTGGAATCAACTGAAAGACGAAATAGCAAAAAATGGCGGCCATGGCGGGATGGATTTTGTCATGATGTACCGGCTTATTGATTGTTTAAACCGTGGTGTCGCCTTAGACATGGACGTCTATGACGGTGCAGATTGGTCCGTGGTGACGGCACTATCTCAGGTTTCCCTGGATTTAGGTAGTGTACCGGTACGCTTTCCTGATTTTACCCGTGGAAAATGGAAAGGCTTGCGTAAACTGGGCATCATGGAAGCCGTTTAGTGCCTTAAGAGTTATTTCTGCAGGTAAACCAAATATTTTTCGCGATAGTATTCTATTGGGAAAAAATTATAAACAGAGACCATTTCGTGGTACATTTTTTTGGGTAGGTCACTAAGTCCTTGTTTCACTGCGCCTCCTTTTAATAATATCCAACCATTTGGGACGGCATTTTTTTCTTTTGCACTTAATAAATGCCTGGTCCATTGGATGATTTGTTTTGTTTCAGCTAATCCGCGAGCTATGACAAAATCTGCCTGCAAGCGCAAAGACTCCAAGCGTACCGGCAAGGTCTGCACATTTGATAGTCCCAGGGCGCTGACCATGTCATCCACAGCCTTCATTTTTTTTTGAGTAGAATCACAGAGGTAAAACAAGCAATCCGGATTTAATATGGCCAAGGGCAACCCGGGCAAACCTCCACCACTGCCGGCGTCTATTATTATTGTCCCCGGCACCCATTCGATCCAGGCTTTTATCACTAAAGCGTGTAAGACATGATGCCTAAAAAAATGGTCTATATCCGTACGAGAAACCAGATTGATTTTTGTGTTCCATGCTCTAAAAAACTCACCATACTTGGTCAGGCGATCTTGTTCAGGTTGATCTAGTGAAAAAAAAGCCGTTATTTCACTGATGGAATCCATTCATTTATTTTATTCAGCAAAGATATTTAGCCACGTTCAGCAAAATGCACCAAGACCAGGATATTTATCGTCAGTTTTGCGCGGAGGAGACCGATGTCCCGATTTTCATGCAACCGTGGTGGTTGGATGTCGTCACCCAAGCAAGCGGGTGGGGTGTTTCCATCGCGCAGGATGCCCAAAGCAAAATCAAGGCCGCCTTGACCTATGGTATCTTTTCAAAGTATGGTGTAAAATACCTATCCAATCCGGTCCTGACGCCCTATTGCGGGCCATGGTTGACCCCAATCCGCACCGATCAATATTATGAAATCAATAGCTTTGAAAACCAGCAGATTTCGGAATTAATCGCAAACCTTCCCTCAGCAGCATTAGTTATTCTGAAACTATTTCCCACGGCTATCAACGCTTTTCCATGGGTCTGGTCCGGGTATAAAACCGGCTTAAAACACACCTACCACTTGGACTTGGCACCCAATTATGAGCAACAGTATAAGGACACGGTACATCAAGATATTCTGAGAGCATCTGCTCGTTTATCAGTGCAGACCAGTCAATCGCCGGAGGACTTATTCCGCCTAACGGAACAATTATTTCTTCATCAAAAAAAGAAAACTCCGTTTACCGAATCCCTTTTACACCAACTATGTGAGCAAATCCATAACCATCATGCCGGCGTATTGGCTTATGTCCGAGACGAAAAAAATCGTCTGGTGGCCGGAGCTCTCCTGGTATGGGATCATTCTACCGCGTACTATTTGATTGGTGCCCGGGACCCCCAAAATGATCCTGGAGGCGCGATGAGTTATCTTTTACACCAATTGATTAAACATCTTCCTGCGCACCTTAAAATTTTTGATTTCGAGGGCAGCATGATCAAAGGCGTAGAACATTTTTTTAGATCCTTTGGAGGCCAAAGGGCCAACGTTCTCGAAGTGACAAAACCGTCCTCACTTCTGGCCAAGATTTACATGGTATTAAAAGCGTAGTTTTTTAAGCTCACCATCGCCGACGATCACCCCAATAACTGAGGGGCAATACGACTAAATAAACCAAACTGATAAATATTTCTAGAAAGGGGCTTATGCACCAAAGATCAGATTGTTCGAATTTTATACTCCAGGGTCTTATAATCAACACCATCCACAAGAATTTAATAAATAGTATTCCTGAAGCCAGCAGTGGCCAACCAACGCACGCAAATAGCAGAACCGCTATCCACCAATACCACAGGAAAATGTGCCACACGCCTAATCGCAAGTTGACCTGCCAGGGAAAACGGTAAGCCGTGGTGGTGTGCCGGGCTTTGCGGTTAATCCAAGCGGCCAACGAGGAAGGACCTTCCGAATAAACAAAAGCGCTTGGATTAATTTGCAACCCTACTGCCGACATATCTGCGGCTTGTACTAAAAAGTCATCGTCTCCGGAGGCCAGATCTTCATGCCATTGTACATGATCAAAAACAGGACGTCGAACTAAAAGGTTTCGCCCCACGCCCCCATAAGCCCACCCGGTTTGTGCAGCGAGGAAATATTGCCAGGCTACCCACAATCCTTCATAACGGATCAAGGCATTTAACCACCCGGGATGCCTGAAATAAGGGCTGTAGCCCAGCACCACCTCATATTGGCCGATCATAGCTTTTTCAAGCATGTGGGCTATCCAGGTGTCGTCTGCCGGCAAACAATCCGCATCAGTCAGCAAAACCCACGGGCTTATTATGGTTTGTATGTATTTTTTTAATAAAAACTTTTTCCCCGGAGCGTGATCTTCCGAATTCATAATCACCCTTAATCGATTATCCTTTATTTTTTCCAGGAAGGGCAGACTATCATCCGTCGACTGGTCATCAATAACCACAACCCGGAATGGGGAATAATTTTGTTTCAGCAGTGACGGTACAAGTTTTTTTAATCCCCCGGCATTATTTTTATTGCAGATTAACACACAGACTTCATCCATATCTTCTTCTGGGCACGAAAGCCGTTCATGGTTATCTTTACCATATTATTATTATCCAAATGATTATAGGAGTTATTTTCTTACCATCAGAGGTAAATAAAATAAAATATATTTTTCAGTTCATAAAAAATCATCCCTACTCACCAAAGGGTATTGAATTTATATATAATCCGACCACGCTGGAAACCTGTGACCAAGTCATTTGGTATGGTCTTAAAGAAGAGGCGCCCCAGACATCGGGATATTGCATACCCCGCCAAAATTGTTTACTCAATCACCAACCCCACGAACCGCTACCCCCGCTGTATGCGAATCATTACGTTTGGGAAGGTAATACACTTTTTTCGGTTGAAACCACAATGACCAAAGAGCAACAGCCCTTTTTTGCTGAAAATATATTTGGTTTTGACTTGCTGGTAATGCTCTTTTTCCACCTGAGCAGACTGGAAGAATATCATGTGGGCTCTGCATATGACAGTCTAGGGCGAAGACATACTTCCAGTTATTTTCTCGTAAAAGCGGGACTGACCGAAACAC
>JAYRWN010000078.1:0-17810 GCA_041917975.1 Saprospiraceae bacterium
AGCTAAAAATAAAAAAAGGGGGCTTGTAACCCCCTCTCATCATCTCTTTAGATACATGATTAATCTTCAACCACTTCAAAATTAAGGGTGGTTTTAACTTTCGAATGTAGATTTACTTTGGCGGTATAATTACCCAGTACTTTCACCTCTTCTTCGATTTCGATTTTATTTCTTTCGATATCGATGTCCAATTGTTCTTTCAACGCCTGAGCTAATTGGATGTTGGTGACGCTACCGAATATTTTACCACTGGTACCTGCTTTAGCACCAATGCGCAGTACTTTGCCGCTTAAGCGGGCAGCCAAAGCTTCGTTTTCATCAATGGCCTTAGATTCTACAGCCGCTTCTTTACGAATAAGTTGATTCAACTTTCCACGATTGGAATCGTTAGCGACTATAGCTAAGCCTTGGGGTATGAGGTAATTGCGACCGTAACCATTACGAACTGTAACAATCTCGTGTTTGGCTCCTACCTTATCCAGATCTTTTAATAAAATCACTTCCATGATGCCTCCTGATTTTTATTTCAACAAGTCGGTGACATAAGGCAATAAGGCCAGCTGTCGCGCTCTCATGATGGCGGTAGATACCTTGCGTTGGTATTTCAGCGAATTACCAGTGAGGCGACGGGGCAGGATTTTGCCTTGTTCGTTGACGAAATGGGTTAAAAAGTCAGTGTCTTTGTAATCGATGTATTTGATGCCGAATTTTTTAAAGCGGCAATATTTTTTTCTTTTCTCCCCGATTTTGGGATTACTCAGAAACTTAATATCGTCTTTAGTTGCCATGTTTGTTTGCGTTTTAAAAGATTAAATTATTCTCCATTCGCGGAATGTGCTTCCTTTACATCAGGCGCAGTCACCGGTGAAGTTGGTAAAGGCGTCCTGTAGCTGGAAACTGGTGCAACAATCTCTTCTTCTTTCACGCGTTCGGTCTCTTTCTTGTCTTTCCTGCCGATCCGGCCATTGCGCTTATCATCATTATACTTGATACCATATTTATCAAGTCTTACCGTCAGGAAGCGCATGATACGCTCATCACGTCTCAAAGCTAACTCTAACCGTTCGATGATATTACTGGCATTGGATTTAAACTCTATACAAAAGTAAAAACCCGAATTCCGCTTGTTGAGCGGATAAGCCAGTTGGCGCAACCCCATCTGATCGACGTTTACGATTTCGGCTCCTTCTGTTTTCAAAAGGTCGATGTAGTTGTCGGCCGTCTGCTTAATTTCTCCTTCAGACAGCACAGGGTCGATAATAAAAGTTACTTCATATTGCTTCATAAAGAGCAAATTTTTTAAAAACGGATGGCAAAAGTAGGATTATATTTTCTTCCGCGCAAGTTTTCTTCTGCTTAATTTATTGATTATTAAGCAATCTAAAACACTATCTGATGAACGCCACCGGCATGGACTGGTCGAATCTTCCCGCCGCATAGGGACTTTGGCGGTTTAAGGTATAACGTTTTACTTCTTTGGTGACAAAATTAAACAGCTCGCCCAGCTGGATCATTTTATCCTGGTTTTGATCTGCATCCCCTTTGAGGCCTTTAATGAGGAAATGACTAAACACCCCTTGGCGGAGTCCATTATCTTCCAGGGAAACTTCCGTATCAGCAGAGGAGAGTAAAAAAGCTGTGCCTGAATTGGCATTATTGATCAGCGAATAAAACTGATTGAGTGATTGGGAAATGGTAGCGGTTTTAGGTTGTTGCATCGATCCGGCATAACAGGCATCTACCAGACATACTTTTTGTTTGGCCTCCGAGCGGTCCAAAATGGCCTGCACGTCCGTATAAGCCAATTGATTATTAAACCCATCAAAATCGTAAGGAATCAAAGACCCTTTCAAACCATGACCGGAGAAATACAGCATGACCATGTCATTTTTATCGGCCTTAAAAAACACTTTTTGCATCTCTTTCAGGATGTTTTCGCGGGTGGCATCTTCATCGATGAGCAAACGGATTTGTTCATCTGGCAAGGCGCCACCTTCAGGACTTTTAAGAAAAGCAAAGATGCGATAGGCATCATCATCGGTGTATTTTAAGGTAGGCATATGATTATAGGCGGATACGCCGACCAGCAATGCATAAATTTTTACTTCCGGATCATATGATGCGCTGGGGCTGGCGGCTAAGTTCAGCGCCTCATCCTGGCTAAAACGTTCCACCAGTTGGCCATTGCGCCATTTTCCTTTAAATACTTTGCCGTTGCGAAAAAAAATGGTGCCGATGCCATTGGGGGCATGATTAGACCATTGGCCTTCGTAGCGATCACCACTGGAATAATAACAAATCCCATCTCCACTCGGTACTCCGCCGGTGAACTGACCAACGAACCGTGTTCCGTCCCGGTAAGTGTATTGGCCCTGGATATCATGACAGAACGTTTCATTACAATTGCGCAAAGAAAGTGGGCGTTGTTGGTCGGTTGGGTAAGACAAACCTTGGGATGTAACAGTCGCGGTGTAAGCAGAAGAGGATTGTTCACCTTCTTTCAGCTGGTCATTCGTCCAGTTACCTTCTTTCACTTGGCCATTGCTCAGGGTTAGACGTCCGTGCCCGGACCTTTTGGATTGGAGCCAGGCGCCTTGATAGACTGAGCCGTCATTATAATAAAATTTGCCCTGGCCTTGGAAATGATTGCGTTTAAAGTCCCCGGTGTATTTTTCTCCATTGCGGTATTTGAAGGTGCCCTGACCTTCGCGGAAATGATTGACCCACTGGCCTTCATAACGATCGCCATTGCTAAAAACTAAAGTGCCCTGACCGTGAATTTTACCATTGGTGAACTGTCCGCTGTAGGATGCGCCACTGGGAAAAAGATAGGTACCACTGCCGTGGTTACAATCGCCGGATACACATTGTGCCGAAAGGTGAGCGAGGCAAGCTAAACTCCACCACAGAAAAACGAAGGTTTTGCGTTTGTCCATATAATTTCAAGGTTTGAAGTAGAGTTTTTATCGTCATGCGCAAAATGTATTTTATGGACTAAAACTTCGACCTTAGTATGCTTATTGTATAAAACCTATAGGGGGAGTGAAATTTAACTTTTTGTGAAGATATCCGCCGGCAGAAATACACATTTCAAGCAACTTTAAAATACTTCTTTTTGACTATAAACCCAGCGTGCTGTCGACTCAACAGTTTGATCCAGGTCTGTGTAGGAAATGGCATCATTGAGGAACCAGCTCTCGAATGGAGATGGGGGTAAATATATCCCGTCAGCCAGCAAAAAATGGAAATATGCTTTATACAAATCCGGATCACTCTTAGCCGCGGAGGTAAAATCCGTAACCGGGCGGGTTGCAAAATGGACGCTGATCATGCTTTCAAAGCGGTTGATGACCACCGGCTCTTTCAGGCTGAGAAAAGCGTCCTCCAGACCCCGATGCAGATAAGCTGTTTTGGCTTCCAGGCTGGAATAAATAGCGGGATTTTGGTCCAAGGTTTGTAAAGTGACTAATCCTGCGACCATGGCTAGCGGGTTACCACTCAAAGTACCTGCCTGATAGACCTGACCTAACGGGGCGATGCAGGACATGATCTCCTGTTTGCCCCCAAAGGCACCAACCGGCATACCGCCTCCAATGACTTTGCCATAGACCATCAGGTCGCCACGTATATTCAGTTTTTGTTGTGCACCTCCCGGTGCTAAACGAAAACCGGTCATGACTTCATCCAGGATAAGGACGGCGCCGCTGCGATCGCATAAAGAGCGCAAACCTTCGAGAAACCCCGGTTTTGGTAAAACGCAGCCCATATTGCCGGCCACCGGTTCGACGATAATAGCAGCCAGATGGTCACCATGCTCACGGACGGCCAGTTCTGCTGCTTCGAGGTCATTAAATGGAAGCACCAGCGTATCCTGGGCTACCCCGGCAGGAATGCCGGGCACGTGCTGAATACCCAGTGTGGCCACACCACTACCGGCTTTTATTAATAGAGCGTCCGCATGACCGTGATAATGACCTTCAAATTTGATAATTTTATTGCGTCCGGTATAGCCTCGGGCCAGGCGTATGGCGCTCATACACGCCTCAGTCCCACTGCTCACAAAACGCACCAGGGCCACGCCGGGCACCATGTTGAGTACCTGCTCCGCAAGTTGGATTTCGAGTTCAGTAGGAGCCCCGAAACTCAAAGACTTCCCGGCATAAGCCTGAATAGCCTGGACCACCGGCTCATAGGCGTGTCCGAGGATCATCGGACCCCAGGAGGCGATAAAATCAATATATTTTCGACCATCCGCATCATAGAGGTAAGCACCTTGGGCATGATCCATAAAAATTGGTGTGCCCCCTACCTGTTTAAAGGCACGGACCGGTGAATTTACGCCTCCGGGTATACTGCGTTGGGCCCGGATGAACAACTGTTGACTTTGCGGATACATGGATCTAGTTTAAAAGTTTAAAAAAATTCTGATGATCAAAATAATTCCTAAAGGTTTAACAATCTGACCGCATCTTGGGCGTAATAAGTAGCAATCAGATCTGCGCCGGCTCTTTTTATGGCGGTAAGGGTTTCCAGTATTGCCTTGTCTTCGTTAAGCCAGCCGCGTTGGGCTGCAGCTTTAATCATGGCATATTCTCCACTCACCTGATAAGCGCTTACCGGAATATTGACCCGGTTTTTTACTTCCCTGATGATGTCCAGGTAGGCTAAAGCCGGTTTGACCATGACGATGTCGGCTCCCTCCTGTACATCCTGATCCACTTCCTGCAGGGCCTCCAAACGATTGGCGGGGTCCATCTGGTAAGTTTTT
Source organism: Saprospiraceae bacterium (assembly GCA_041917975.1). Taxonomy (GTDB): domain Bacteria; phylum Bacteroidota; class Bacteroidia; order Chitinophagales; family Saprospiraceae; genus JAYRWN01. The sequence continues at coordinate 4,769 of JAYRWN010000078.1, forward strand.
TTGTCCCCAAAACCGGGAGCGCTGTCCAAAGCATCCCGGAAGGGGCCATAAAACCCGGAAGCATATTTAGCGCTGTAGCTCATGATGCCGGTATGGGTAAATCCGTTTTCTTCCAAACCTCTGCGGATAGCGCCAATTCGGCCATCCATCATGTCGCTGGGGGCCACAAAGTCAGCCCCGGCCTGAGCATGACTTATACTCATGGCCGTCAAGACATCCACAGTAGCATCATTCAATATACGCTGTTTTTCGACAATACCATCGTGTCCGTAGGAAGAGTATGGATCAAGGGCGATGTCCGTCATGACGATCAGTTCAGGTAATGTTTCTTTAATGGCGCGGATACTGCGCTGCATTAAGCCGTGCGGATTGAGTGCTTCGCGGCCTTGGTTATCTTTCAGGTGATCAGGACATTTAATAAATAATAAGACACACTTCAGGCCTAAAGCGTAAAGAGTTTTTACTTCTTGCACAGTAAGGTCCAGAGAACGGCGAAAATAGCCCGGCATGGAAGGTATTTCCACACTAGTCTGATTACCTTCATCGATGAACAATGGCACGATAAAGTCTTCCGGATGTAAATGGGTCTCTGCAACCATGGCGCGAATGGCCGGTGTATGGCGTAGGATACGATTTCTTCTGGATAAATACATGTCTTCGATTTATGATCATTAAAAGTAAATCAGCCTGACTCACGCCCAGGTCTGCGGATGCAGACAGGTTTGCCAAAGCCGATATTCGGGGCTATCCGGTGCCGGTACAAAGTTATAATCAAACCGGACGACCGGCGGCAGACTCATCAAAATACTTTCGATACGTCCTTGCGTTTTTAGCCCAAATAAGGTCCCCCTATCGTGGACCAAATTAAATTCAACATAACGCCCGCGCCGGATTTCCTGCCAATATTTTTCCTGGTCCGTAAAAGGCTGATATTTATTCCGTTGGACCAAAGGTACATAGGCATCCAAAAATCCTTCACCACAATCGCGCGAAAACGCCAGCCAGTGTTCTAACGAATGGTTATGGTCCGGTCGCTGATAATCGTAAAAAATACCACCCACGCCCCGCCGTTCGGCCTGGCGATGCCAATTGACAAAATAATTATCACAGGCTTCTTTAAACAGGGGGTACCAGCTCGGATCATACCGGTCGCAGATAGACTTATACGTTTGGTGAAAATGCTGGACATCCTCAGGCACCAGGTAATATGGTGTCAGATCCGTTCCACCTCCGAACCAACGGTCCAACGCTTCACCCGCCGCATTTTCCAGTTCAAACATGCGGTAATTGCAATGGACCGTAGGTACATGCGGGTTTACCGGGTGGAGTACCAAACTGAGGCCACAGGCAAACCACCCCGTAGCCGGGTAATGGTCATCTAGCTTCAGTTGGGTCCGCAATCCCTCCGTAAGTGCTCCGAAAACCGTGGACATATTTACGCCCCCTTTTTCAAATATCGCTCCTCCCACCATGATCCGGGTGCGACCGCCGCCGCCCTCTTCTCTTACCCAGCTATCCTCATGGAAAGCAGCCCTTCCGTCTTCATTTTCAAGCGAGGAGGTTATCCGATCCTGCAGTTCAGCGATGAACGTGATCCATTGGCGGCGCGTGTCAGCCATCATGGCTGGTAATTTTTTACCGCCTCGACGAAGGCTTTGGCATGATCCACCGGTACATGAGGCATAATACCGTGACCCAGATTGGCAATGTACCGCTGCACGCCAAATCCATCAATCATCGCTTTGACCCAACGCTGCAGCTGGGGAATAGGCGCTAATAATTTAGCCGGATCAAAATTGCCCTGCAGGGTTATTGAAGGTCCTGCCCACCTGCGGGCCTGCTGCGGAGAAATGGTCCAATCCAATCCCAACCCTGCTGCACCACTCGCCGCCAGATCTTCCAGGGCATACCAGCTGCCTTTCGGAAATAAAATAACCGGGACTTGACCGTTAAGCGCTCGGGCTATTTGTAGTAAATACGGCTGGGCAAATGTTCTGAAGTCTTCCGGGGACAAGGCTCCGGACCAACTGTCAAATACCTGAACCACATCAGCGCCGGCAGTGGCTTGGGCTTTCAGATAAGCAACGGTTATGGTGGTTATTTTTTGCAATAAAAGATGAGCAAGAATTGGATGAGTGTAGGCGAAAGCCTTGGCTTTATCCCAGGTTTTACTGCCCTTACCTTCGATGCAATAACAAAAGATGGTCCAGGGCGCACCGGCAAATCCAATCAGCGGAACACGGCCCTGCAGATTTTTTTTTGTTAAGCGTAAGGCCTCCAGTACATAGTGGAGCCGGTCTTCCACATCGTCAATGTTTAAATTTGTGATATCTTTTTCTGTTTGTACCGGGTGAGGCAGCAAAGGTCCCCGTCCTTCCTCCATCAGGACTTCAAGGCCCATGGCTTGAGGTATGACCAAAATATCGGAAAAAATGATGGCGGCATCCACGCCGATTTGATCCACCGGCTGCATGGTTATTTCCATGGCTAACTCCGGTGTCTGGACGCGGGTAAAAAAATCATACTTCTCCCGCAATTTAATATAATCCGGCAAATAGCGCCCGGCTTGACGCATCATCCACACCGGTGGGCGGGGAACCGGATCGCCGCGTAAGGCTTTAATTAACAGATCATTAGTAGTGACAGACATAGTCAACAGGGTTTATGATTTACCTCCCGGCAAAAATGATTGATGACTTCGTTGATCAGCAATGTTTTGTCCGGGTAAGGGCACAGACTCATTTCGGTTATCTGGTATTGGTTAAGTTCTGCTGCGGTAGTCGGACCTAAGGCGAACACTTGTACGCCTGCCGGTAAAGTATTGATCGAAAAAAAACTTTTTACCGCGCTGGGACTGAAAAAGAGTATTCCATCGAAGGGTTTTTCATACCGTTGCGGGGTCAACAGGGTTTCATAAACAACGATTTCGCGCAGAGTGAAGTGATGCCTCGTTAACAGGTCAGGTAATTCTGGCCGACGCTGATCACCGCAGAAAAACAGCACCGGACCGGGCTTTTTATGAGACACTAACCATTCGGCTAAGGCTTGGGCCGCTTGAGTTTGAAAGTGCACCGGGCCAAAACCTTTTTTAACCTGCGCAGCGGTGTGAGACCCCACGGCATAAAGTTCCCATCCTTCTGGCCTTGAACCGGAAGGAAGGAGTGTCCGGACGGCGTTTACACTATGCTGGCTGGTGAAGATGACCGGCCCGACAAAATCAGCCGCTGCTTGTATAACCAGCCGAATGTTCGCCGTAACAAACGGGGTGATCCGGATGAAAGGAATCACCAGTGGTTCTAACCCATGAGTGACTAATTTTTCTTGTAAAACTTTAGGCAGATCGCCGGTTGATAATATCGTTTTGGGGAATGCACTCATGGTTTAAGTAGGGTAAGGCCTCCTTGCGATTTAATACGGTCCGCAGCGCGCTGACCTAAAGTTTTCGCTTCATGCATGGGGGCTTCGAGTTGAATATCCAGTATTTGTCGCCCGGCTTGATCCAGCAAATTACCCTGAAAGTGGATCCTGCCCTCCTTCAACTGGGCCAGGCTGCCGATCGGGGTGGAGCAACCACCCAACAAATGACGTAAAAATTCCCGTTCAATCGACGTACACAGGGCAGTATCGCGGTCATGCATATTTCGGCAGATGTCCTGCATGCGGTGATCACCCGTTCTGCAGGTTACCAGGATGGCTCCTTGTCCCGGTGCCGGCAACATCCAATCTAAAACTATAGCATTTTCGGGGACCAAACCCAAACGTTCCAACCCGGCCTGAGCAAAAATGACCCCGTCCCAAGCTTCCCGGGCGAATTTATCCAGCCTGGTTTGCACGTTGCCACGCAAGTCGTGCATTTCATGCTGAGGATAGCGGTGCATCCATTGGGCTCTGCGCCGGATGCTGCTTGTGGCAATTTGGAACTTCGCAGTCTGGTCTTCCAATCTGTCCGGGGAGTGCTTAAATAAAAGCAGGTCATAAACCGGGCCCCGTGGTAATACAGCTGCCTGGGTTATATCCTCTGGTAACTGAACCGGTACGTCTTTCATGGAATGAACAGCAAGATCAATTCGTCCGTCCAGCATGGCGATATCCAAGGCGCGAGTAAAAATACCCTGTACTCCCATCGCGTAAAGAGGTGTCGTCAAATCCAAATCCCCATCGCTCTTCACAAACACTAACTCGCTGGGGAAACCGGCTTGGGTAAGAAGGTCACACACCTGACCAGCCTGCCAGACTGCTAAAGCGCTATCCCGCGTTCCAATTCTGATGACTGACGACATAAATATTTCCGCCGCTAAGCTATGAATTCATTAATGGCTTGCAGATAATAACAACCCTGCAGGTTAGATGTCCGCAATTTTACCGCCATTTTATTGACTATTTCCTGAATGTGCGTGTCAGGATTAATTTTAGCGGTCTGTGGATGGTGATGCTGTAACTCCTTTAGGGTGGTTTTTACTGCCTTAAGGAGCGGAACGTAATGGCGGTGTTTTAACCAATCAGTAAACTCATCCTGAAACGTTCCAATTATGGCCATTGCTTTCGGCACCTCACTTTTTCTTTGAACTAAGGTTTCATCTTTTACCCGGGATAATTCATCCACGTTGACCAGGGTTATACCAGGCAAGCTTTTAACTGCTGGATGCACATTATTCGGAATGGATAAGTCAATGATCAGGGCAGGAACCTGATCAGAATCCAACAGGTCAGCGGTGATAATCGGTTGTGCGGCGTGCGTTGCGACCAAAATGACATCAGCCGCTGGCAAAACCTTGGGCAGATCAGCCAAAGGGAGCGCCCGGGCACCCATGGCTTCAGCTAAGGCCTGCGCTTTGCTGAAGGTCCGGTTAACCAACGTAATGTTAGATCCGGGCAAATAATCTACCAGATACTTGCAAGTCTGTCGTCCAAATTTACCGGTGCCGATTAATAAAATATTTAGGTTGACCAGGGCAGTGAAATGCTCCTTAATAAATTGTACGGCGGCATAGGCGACGGATACTGTTCCATTGTTTAGCGCTGTGGTGGTTTTTATTTTTTTGGCGCACTGAATAACTGTGTTGGTCAGCCGGTCCAGGTATGGGCCTATGGTACCTGCAAGTCTGGCGGTTTGGATGGCGTGCTTTAGTTGGCCCAAAACTTCATAATCTCCCAGGATCTGAGAATCTAAACCGGCAGCAACCTGAAAAAGGTGTTCACAAGCTTGAGCACCTTGTTTGACATAAACCAGATCAGGAAAATTGTCCACCTCTTGCAGCGCCTGACCGGATAATAAAGCGGTTAATTCTTCTGCACTGTCGGTTAAGGCGTAAAGTTCTGTCCGGTTGCAGGTAGACAGAATAAAACATTCCGGAAAAGTAGTTTTAGCGCACCGTAAAAGGTCCTGCTGAGTTTCATCATCCAAAGCGAATAAACTGCGCATAACCGTATCTGATTTGCGGTAGTTTATACCCACCAGGGTAAGCGTCGAAGAAGACTTAGACTGATGCAAATGTTGAAGATGCATGACCCGACAAAAGTAAGGGCTCCCGGTGGGACCACCTAAAGCCCACTGTCATTAATTCGTCATTTTTAGCTCTCCAGGAAAAAGACGCAGGACTGGGATGAACCCATTCCACTACTTTTGGCTTTATAGAATCATTGTTTTTTGCTCATGCAGACCCGTCGCGCAGTTGTTTTGATGAATCTCGGCTCACCAGCTTCCCCGCAAGTGGCGGATGTGAAAGAGTATTTGCTGGAATTTTTAATGGATGAACGGGTTATTGATTTACCTTACTGGCGACGTTGGTTGTTGGTGAAAGGTATTATTGCTCCCTTTCGTGCGCCCAAATCCGCTAAAGCTTATGCCAGCATTTGGACGACAGAAGGATCGCCTCTCCTGGTCATTACCCGCCAGTTACAACAGGCATTACAACAATTAATCCCTGACCCGGTGGTTATAGCTATGCGGTACGGATCACCCAGTCCGGCAGAGGCTTTTGACGAATTGGTGAAACAATATCCGACGCTGGAAGAGGTCATCCTTATCCCGTTGTACCCACACTATGCCATGAGCAGTTACGAAACGGCGGTGGAATATGCCAGCACGTGTCATGCCTCCCGGCCCTATCCGTTCCGGATGCACATTATTAAACCCTTTTACCAGGAGGTTCATTATGTTGAGGCCTTGGCCGAGAGTATCCGACCCTATATGCAGACTGAATTCGACCATCTCCTGTTTAGCTACCATGGTGTCCCGGTCCGCCATATCCTGAAAGGTGATGTAACTCAAAGTCACTGTCTTAAAAATGGTTTGTGTTGCCAGACCGCTTCTCCGGCGCATACATATTGCTACCGGCATCAGTGTTTTATGACTACACGACTGGTGACCGAAAAACTTGGCCTTGATGACAGCCGCTACACCGTGTCCTTTCAATCCCGGTTAGGCCGGGATCCCTGGCTGGAACCTTATACGGCCCGACGGCTGGCCGAATTACCCGCTCAGGGCATTAAAAAAATAGCCGTGGTCTGCCCAGCATTTGTTAGCGACTGTTTAGAAACCTTGGAAGAGATTGCCGCAGAGGGTAAAGAAATCTTTTTGCATGCCGGGGGCGAACAATTTACCATGATTCCCTGCCTGAATACTCATCCGGATTGGGTTAAAACCTTAGCCGGGTATATTGTCGATACGCATTCTCCTCAACCCAGCATGTTATTATGAGTTATCTGTACCTCAAAGCCATTCATATCATTTTTGTAGTGACCTGGTTTTCCGGCATGTTTTACCTGGTGAGATTATTTATCTATCACCGGGAAGCCCAGGACAAACCCTCGCCGGAAAAAGAAATACTCAGCGCGCAATTTCAACTGATGATCCGCCGGTTGTGGCTCGGCATTACCTGGCCTTCTGCTGTTTTAACCCTGTTTTTTGGCACCTGGCTGGTGTTATTATTAGGCCCGGTAGCCCCGTGGTTATGGTTAAAAATCGCGTTTGTGGCCGGTCTTTATGCTTATCATTTTTCTTTGCAACACATTTACCGGCAGCAGATGAAGGGCGTGTATCGCCACACCTCGGCGCAGTTGCGGTTATGGAATGAAGTGGCCACCGTTTTCCTGGTCACCATCGTCATTCTGGTGGTGGTTAAGACCCAGTTGAGCGTGGTATGGGGTCTGACCGGACTGATCTTATTCATCATGATTCTGATGGCCGCTATTAAAATCTATCAACGTCTGCGGCAGTCGTAAATTTTGCATATTAGCCGGCAGGCCGTTTACTGACCCCTTCCATCAAACCCCGGATGTAACCTATGGCGAATAAAGTGCCAATGGTGCTGTAACCGGGATGTTCGTTGCTATCTTCGGCCATACAAGGCACATGATCCGGCCTTAAAGGCCCCCGAAAGCCCATAGCATAGTAGGTGGCCATAGCCTGATACATATCGGTTTTTCCGTCGTCATGAAAAGTCTCTTCAAAGCTGTTTTTATGTCCGCGTACATCCCGAAAATGCACAAAATGAATGGCTCCCCGCCGGCCGAAATATTTTATAGCGGCAGGGATATCAACACCCTGGCCTTCGTCACCCATGGAGGCGAAACTGCCCTGGCAAAACGTGATGCCGTTGCTGGGACTGGGGTAAAGGTCCAGCATACGTTTAAAAGCGTCCACGGAGGTCATGATGCGTGGAATACCACGGATGTTATCGATGGGTGGATCATCCGGATGTAAAGCCAGTTTTACGCCATAGCGCTCCGCTTCCGGGATGACCGCTTTGAGGAAATAATCCAGATTTTTCCACATCAGCTCCGGGGTGAGAGGCCCATATTCGGTGATCGGGGAAGCTTGGGCGAGGTCTTCCACGTCGAAGGCGGTAACTAAGGCTCCGCCTCTGCTCGGTAAGGCGTTTTTGGTGCGAGTCCAGTTAATCACCGGCATCCAGTTGTAACACACCGTATCTATGCCCACGATGCTGATGTGGCGCAGAAAAGTGATAAAATGGTCTATTTCTTCATCTCTGCCCGGCAAACCAAGTTTAGTTTTAACATCCAAAGAAGGCGGACCCTCCACTACTTTAAATGTCAATCCCAATCTGGCCCAGGCCTCTTTCACCCCTTTGATCACCTCCAGGTCATAATTTTTAGCCCCGGGAAGTCCGGCCATAGCTGGATTTATGCCGCCAACAGCGCCTAAAACGCGCATTTGTTTGGCTAAAGCCACCCGTCGTGGTTCGGGACCCCAAAAATACGCCAGACATAATTGCATGCCCGCATCTTTGATGCTCTCCTGAGGAGGGGTCCATTTTGTTGTTTTTTTAGCTAATGACCAGCCCGCCAGGGCTGCTGTGCTGCGTTTGATGAAGTCGCGCCGGTGAGCACTCATATGGTAAGTTTATGACTTTAGTGCTCCAAGCTACTATTTTGGCACAATAGAAACAAGCAGAGCCTCTGTAATCTTACACTTACATTTAATTCATTCTACCAAATTACCAGGCTGATTAAATCCCCAGCCATGGGGAAAAGCTGGGCTTTGAGATGGCGCAATTCATAAGTCAGTTGGTCCACTTCAGCTTGCAGATCTACAGATGTTGCTGCCGGAGGAGGACTCCATTTGGCTTGTAAGCTCGTCATCTTCTCATCCTGTAGTGTTTGCAATTGACTTAATAAGCGGTAAAATAAACTGCGCCGCGGGTGGTACCCATGGTTAAGACCATTTTTAAGCAAATGAATGTAAAATCGTATTTCGTGGTCCAAATATTGAAGTCTTTCCAGACTTGGTACAGGGGCATCGGACATAAAGTGGACTGAGGATGAATAAACGGGCTGTGCCAGCATAAGATTATTGTTTTGCAGTTAAGTGATAAAAAATGGTGGAACTCTGCACCAGGATTCACTCACTCCCGGGTTATTTTTCCCCTGAAAGAATTTGATCCTTAATGCAGATCATCAACCGTTCTGGTAAACCATGTAAATACCCGTCATACAGGCATAACGGGACCATCCGGTAATGGATTGTCCACCTGCTTCATCTTTAACATATAAAAGAAATCCTTATGCGTGTTGCCTTAAAGTTCACACCCAAACCCTCACGCTGACTCAAACTTTTTCACACGCTTTCCATCGCCTGGAGCTTGTCCATGTTTTCGGCGATTTGCAGGGCTTCGATCAGTTCCACCAAGTCTCCATTAACTATGGAGTCCAGATTATATAAGGTAAGATTTATGCGATGGTCGGTGACCCGGTTTTGGGGGTAGTTGTAGGTGCGTATTTTGTCCGAACGGTCACCAGTCCCAACCAGGCTTTTACGGCGGGATGCGATGTCTGATTCATGTTTTTGCCGTTGGGCATCCACTATTTTGTTATAGAGGCGCTGAAGCGCTATTTCACGGTTTTTAATTTGGGAGCGGCTGTCCATGCTTTCGGCTACAATACCGGTAGGTAAATGGGTAAAACGCACGCCGGACTCCGTTTTGTTAACGTGCTGTCCGCCGGCGCCACTGGAGCGGAACGTATCCACCCGCAGTTCGTCTTTGCGGATGTTGATGTCCTCCATTTCCAGCTTAGGCATCACGGCCACCGTAGCGGCCGAGGTATGTACACGGCCCTGACTCTCTGTTTTGGGCACCCGCTGTACCCGGTGCGCTCCCGACTCGAACTTGAGGCGCCCGTAAACATCTTGTCCGGATACTTCCAGCACCACTTCTTTAAATCCTCCTACAGACCCTTCGCTGGCTGAGATGGTCTCCACCGTCCACCCTTGCCTTTCGAAATATTTGCTGTACATGCGGTACAAATCGCCGGCAAAAATGGAAGCTTCATCCCCACCCGTACCGGAGCGAATCTCAAAGATGACATCCTTGGCATCTTCCGGATCTTTGGGTATTAGGAGCAGCCTGATTTCTTCTTCCAGGGTGGTTTGGCGGGCTTCGAGGTCCACTATTTCTTCTTTCACCATCGCCAGGACTTCCTGGTCATCCTCTTCCTTCTCTAAGCTGCGTGCTGATGCAAGATGGTTGGTTACCTGTTGATACTCATCATAGCGGCGGACCACCTCGCCCATATCTTTATATTCTTTATGGATACGGGCATAACGCTTGATGTCACTGATCACCTCCGGGTCAGAGAGTTGCTCTTCGAGCAGAGCATACTTTTCGCGTATAGAAGCCAGTTTATCGAGCATTTCTTTTTAATAACACGTTTGAGGAGTGCTGACCGGCTGATAGGGTATAATTACACCACGGACCCGCCTGAACACTGCAGTCAAAAAAGCGCACAAAGATAGGGACTTCTGCGAAATAAGTCGGCTAATAACGGATTTTATCCTTAATGGTCTGAATCAGGTTAGGTGAAACGGTAGACCGATGGATATTTTTCTTCAGAAAATCCCGAAAACTCTTTTCCGTGTAATAAATTCTTCCGGCGGCGGGATCCTGATTAATGCGCTGCATCATGGCGCTTTCATCTTCTCTACTCAGGGCGTGGTCAAGGTACATATCGATTTTTTCTCTAAAGTCTTGGTAATTGTCAAAATTCCCCATAAACGATTGGTTTTAGGCTGATAAATAAGTCAAACCGGATATGTGCAATGGAAAAATATAAATCGAATATAAAGCAGCGAAACCAAAAAACCAAACGTTTTTATTTCTTGTCCGATTTATTTTTGGATCGTTGGTCCTTGAAACCGAGCTGCTCAGCATACTCTTTTAATTTGTCTTTCAACATGTTACGTGCCCTAAACAGCCTGGATCTTACCGTGCCGATGGGGACATCAATTATTTTAGCAATTTCTTCATACGTAAAGCCCTCCACATCACACAACAGCACCACAGTTCTAAAATCTACCGGTAAAGCATTGATGGCTCCAGTAACTTCATCGCCCATCATGTTTTCAAACAATTCCTGACGCAGATCGGTGTATTTTCCTACTTTGTCCGAGTCTGTATCATGATAGCTGACGATGTCCTGGAAATCCACCTGTGTGGGTTGCTTGGACTTACGCCTATATTCGTTGATATAAGCGTTTTTCAGAATCTTAAACAACCATGCTTTGGCATTAGTTCCCTTGTCGTATTTTTCGATGAACCGGAAGGCCTTCAGGTAGGTTTCTTGCACCAGGTCCGAAGCATCATCTTCATCAAAAGTGAGGTGGAAAGCAAAAGTATGCAGGGCCTCGATGTGTGGTAAAAACTCTTCTTCGAAGATGCGTAATTTTTGCTCGGTGGTTTTGCCTGGCTGCAAATTGCTTGGATTTTGGATTTGTAACTGTATCATGTTCTCAAGACGCAAAGATCACCTTTTTGGCATCCTAAGGACTTGTTAAAATTTTTAGCAAAGTAAAAAAAACCTGATGTTTAACCTATTTAATCCGTGTTTTCTGCGGCAATTATCCGATCGTCAGCGATGAGAAAAACCTGATCGGACCGCTGGGGCCGAATGACCGCCGTCCCCGTAAAAGCGCCGAAAGCAGGCATAAGTCCCTGATATTCACCAAAATAAAAACAAGGTAACCGCAGGCTTTGGTTGGCTTTACCGAACATCCTGACCGCCGGATGAATATGCCCCGCCACATTATATTGCAGAAGCTGAGGTTGTTCCTCCCGGGGTTCATGGGTAAAATCGAAAGGACCCCAGCTCAGACTTTCTTCATGCATATGGATGCCGAAGTCCTGATAATGATCCTCGTCCAGAATATCATGGTTACCACGCACTAAATGGAAGCGTACGCGGTAAAAATTGCGGATAAAATGGCCCAGCACATCCCATTCGCGGTTATAGGCGCTGTGAAATAAATCCCCCAAAAAAATGACCGTCTCCGGATGATAACCATCCAAAAGGTGATAGAGACGCTCCCAGTTTTTGTCTGCCACCCGGGAGGATACCGCCATTCCCGCCCGCTGGAAATGGGCCGCTTTGCCCAAATGCAGGTCGGCCAGCCACAGACAGCGCTGCGCCGCCCAATACACGGCCCGGTAAGGGTGGAGTTCCAGCTCCTCTCCGGCTACAGTGGTGATGATCCGTTCTGACATGTTGGACGAAAATATGGTTCTTTTAAATTTTTACAAAAGAGAAACTCTGTATTGCCAAGATAGTGAGAAGAAAATTAACCAGCAGAAAATCACGCTAAATAGCCAAAAAATTAATTAATCTTTTGTTCAGAAATGGGAGTACTGCACTTTAATAATTGATGACGATCTGGCATTCGCACGCCATGAATACATTGCAAAGATCCTAGGTGTTTCAACATATTTTGCTCGCGCATACTCTTCTTAAGACAAAGGCACCGTTGAAAATAGAATTGGACAAATTCGAGCATTCATTCCAAAAGGAACGAGTATTGAAGAAATTCATCCTCAAACTATAAAAGCGATAGAACGAAAAATAAATCATCAACCCATAAGAAAATTCAATTACCTTAGATCAATTGAATATAAAAATAATTTAGGAAAAACCGTTACACTGGCTACTTGAATTCAGCTACTAAATTTTATGTATGAATAGCTAATATTTAGAGAACCATGTTTTTTGCATAGTAGATTATTTTATAATGATAATTTTTAGAAGGAGTGAATAATTTAAAAATTAAGTATAGTTATATATGGCGTATAGTGTAAATGAAACTAATCCATACTGGGTGTTTGAAGAAAGCCGCCATTTCTGGCCAAAAATAAATAAAGGAGATTATTATAGACAGTCAGGCTATGATTTTGGAGCTCTATTAGTCACGCCTATTTTTGAGTTTATGCATTTCATGACCGATGAAATAGATGGTGGTCATTGTCTTTCCTATACCCAGAAGACTCTTTATTATTGGTGGCGCCTGGATGCTCAGGTGAATAATGGTGGATTCGTACAATTCTACTACAACGGATATGGGGTTACGGTGCCGGCTTTGATCAGCGGGTTAAATTACGTTGGTGATAAAAAAATGAGTTCTTAGCCGTTTTTAGTGGGTAACCCAAGATCCAGTCCACCGAGGTGAAAATAAATGACTATTATAAAATTATTAGTATTTGAAAAACCACGTGCTATTCGTTTTATCTCCTGAATTTTTAGATTTATTCTTTCAGCA
>JAYRWN010000079.1:0-26831 GCA_041917975.1 Saprospiraceae bacterium
GCCAAATGCAAAAAGAAAGGACGCCGGGCAGTCACGGCCTCTCTCATGATAGTCACCGCCTTGCGGGTTAAAGCATCATCCAGGTAAGGCTTATCCTTGGCATATTCTTCCAATCCCGTGACATGATGACTATGGGTAGAGTCACCGTAAGGATAATAAAACGATGCCGGATGCCCAATAAATGATCCGGCTACATTGATATCAAAGCCCAAATTAAGCGGGTTCTCGCCTGTTGTGCCCCGGTCTGCAAAGTGCGCCTTCCCCACATGAGCAGTCAGATAACCTCGTGCTCTTAACAACCCGGGCAAGGTAGTGTCGGCAGAGGTTAAACCCTGTTCGTTCCATACAGGCAGGTTATACCGGGTTTGCCCGGGTCGAGGACTTTCTTCTCCGGGTATCCAGTTGGTTATCCCCGAACGGGCCGGGTTTTTACCCGTCAGAATGCTGGCGCGAGTAGGACTGCACACCGGGCTGGCGCTATACGCCTGGGTAAATTTTATCCCCTGAGCGGCCAGTTTCATTAGATTCGGGGTATGATAAAACCGGTTATTCGCGGACAAACTGTCTGCAAAACCCACACTGTTATCGTTCCACCCCAAATCATCTACCAAAAAAATAATCACATTGGGGCCTTCCCCTGTTGGAAGCGCAGCACGTTGACAACAGTAAAAACAAATCACCACCAGGTGCATGATCACCAATCGCATAGGCCTATTTTATTGAAAATATTACCAATCATTTTAGATGGCTGTTTTAGCAAAATACGTTAATTCGGAACAGTTATTGATCTTTTAAGGATGGAAAGTAAACTTTTAAAGTTATTCATAGTTTTGCATACCAACGCAATGCAGTTTTTTATAATTTCACGACCCAAATGAAATTTAAGAGAGAATTCAGTATAGGGCTTTTAGCCATCATATGTATCTCGGTATCCATCTGGGGGTATAAGTTCTTGTTAGGTAAGGATATTCTTAATCCTTCCAATACATTTTATGTTAAATACGCGACTGTAGATCAGCTCAGACCTTCCAATCCGGTTTTTGTAAAGGGATTCCAGGTCGGCACCGTGCAAAACATCCAGCTGACTGAAAATCATGATTCGGTTTTGGTAACCCTAGACATTACCAGGGATGTAACTATTCCCAAACAGACGGTTGCTACTATCTTTAACAATGGCGCCATCGGCCCGAAAGCCATCTTGCTTGAATTGGCCGGTGAATGTTGCGCCCAATCCGGGGACTTCCTGAAAGGAAAAATCCATGGCATGCTGCAATCCTTAGTACCACCTGAAGAATTAGACTTGTACCTGAATAAAATAAAGTCAGGAGTAAGTGGAGTCCTGGACACCATCCAAAATACCATCGATAATCCACAAGCCAAATCTTTGAAGGACCTCCATGAGACCATTTCCAACCTGGCTTCCCTGACCCGTAATCTGGATCGTTTGTTAGCTCAATCCAGCGCCAACCTGAATGCCTCTTTTCAAAATCTAGCCTCCATCAGCAAAAACTTAAAAGATAATAACGACAAAATCACCCATATCCTGGCCAATGTAGAAATCATGACCGAGGATTTTAAACAAGCGGAATTGGGTAAAGATATTAAGTCCACGGTGACCAATCTGAATACCACCATGACAGACCTGAAGTCGATCTTAACCCAGGCAAACTCCACCTTTAAAGATGTTAACCACTTGTTGGATGGCATCCAGAAAGGACAAGGGACCCTCGGCGCGTTAACCACGGACAAAAAACTCTATGAAAACCTGCAAAGTACTTCCCGCAACCTAGACCTCATCTTACAGGACTTGCGACTGAACCCCAAAAGGTACATTTCAGTATCTGTCTTTGGAAAAAAACAAAAGGAATATACTTTGCCGCTGGATGACCCAGCCTCAGGAAGTCCAGACTCTTTGGATCATTAAGATCCAAACCCGTAGCTCAGTAACAGACAATTCGTTAATATTAACAGTTTATTTTTTGTTTTGAGTAGTTTTGTACCCGATGAAAAATTTGCTACTCTGGATATCTCATCACCCTGTTCTGCATTTAGCACTATTGAGTTTTGTTTATATTTTTGGAGTATTTGCCCATAATCAGTTATCTCAACCTTTTTTCTGGCTGGCAGAGGTGACCAGCTTACAAGCTTTAAATCACATCATGCAGGTGGTGGCTCTGGTCATAGTCAGTGTAACCATTTACCTTACGTATCGCCGGTGGCAAAATCACTCCTTTCAAGCCCTGGCTATGAGTTATGGCGCACGTACATTAGGTCTCTTTTTAATGGCTTACTTTGTACTCATGCCCTATAAATCCGAGTTTATGCATTTCCCCCAATATGCATTAATCGCCTTACTCCTGGTGACCCTGGTACGCAATTTTTTCTCCACGCTGTGCTTGGGTGCTTTACTGGGGTTTATGGATGAAGGTTATCAATTCATTGGTTTACATAAATTGTATTTCGATTTTAATGATGTTATTCTTAACATCATCGGCACAGCTTGCGGATTGATGATTGCTTTAGTTTTTTGGCCGGTGTCCAAAACAGAGGAAATTAAATCCCGTTGGAGTATCTGGTCTTGGTATATTTTACTCTTAACTGTATTATTACTTTTCATAACCGGTACGGTACACTTTTTTGTTGACGAAGGTCCCTGGCATTGGCATCGGAACATAGCTTCGGCTTTCGGATTTGATTTTTGGGTTATCTCTACCGGCTTACCCCCCTGGCACCTGGTCACACCTTACGAGGGGGTTTTGTGGCTTGCCTTACTTCCTTTATTCTATTGGCCCCTGCACCGTTACCAGATTCATCTTGAATCATAAGCGCAAAGAACAGGGCAAAAAAGTATTTTTGTACTTTGGATCTGGATTCATTAGTTAAAATTGTTCAACAGAACATTGATTTAGACTTTCTAAACCTTAAACACAGCATGTTATCATCGACTGCGCGTTGGCTTACTGCTCATCGACATCTTCATTTGGTCATTCTGGCCACGATCTACGTGTGCGGTGTTCTGGGACACGACGAGGTCAGCAAGCCTATTATCTGGTTTAAAGACCAAACGAGCATCAAGACGCTCAATGTCGTCATGTATGGGGTAGTAGGCACCTTAGTCATAACTGCCGGATTAAAAGGTTATCTGCTTTGGGAAACCCATCCCTTTCGCCGGATGTTATCCAACTGTTGGTTGCTGACTTTTGGCCTGGCTATTTTAGCTAATTTTACTATCATACCATTCAAAGCGGAACTGGTGCATTTTATTCAATATGCACTGATCGGATTTTTAATAGTTCCATTGGTCAAAAATTTATCCACAGTCTTATACCTAGGCATTTGGTTGGGGTTTCTCGATGAATTATATCAATACATCGGCTTAGTCAAACTGTATTTTGACTATAATGATGTGATATTAAACATCATTGGGACTGCCTTTGGCGTGCTTATCGCCTGGTCGGTTTTACCCGTTAGACGTACCTCATCGGCACAAGATCATCGCGGTCCGTTTTATGCCTGGTTAGGTTTTAATATTCTGACCGCCGTATTATTTTTTTTCGGCATAATTAATTTTTTTATGGACCAGGGATTTCCCTATTGGTATCGTGGTCCTCTCAAGGACTACCCTGATTTTTTTTGGCAATTGCGTTCAAATATCGCCGGACCCTGGCATTTAATTACCCCCTATGAAGGTATACTGTTAATAATATTATTACCATTATTGTATTGGCCGCTGCGTTATTTTTCTTTTACGCCAACCACGATTAAAGAATGATTGAAATACAATAATTTAAATTAAGCCTGGTTATGGTAAATCATAACTTGATAGTACATAGACAAATTTTCTAATAATGTTTAAATTTCTAAAGGATGCGTTGCATAATCAACTTATCATTAAACCAATTCCAAAATAGGAGTTTCTCTTCCTAAATTGAAATTAGCCCAATAACTAAATTAATGATGATGCACAAACTTATTTTTTGGCTAACAGACCATCGCTTCGGCAATATAGTACTCCTGTTAGTGTTTTTTTTATTTTCAGTACGTGGACACATGGTGGTCTCCCAACCCTTTTACTGGCTGGTAAAAAAAACCAGCAACGCTCAGGCCAACGTCATTTTACTGTGTATTATTACACCCTTACTCTTGTGGGTATTGTTCACTTTTTACCGGGAGTTAAACAAACATCCGCTGCGCCGGGAGCTAAGCATTCTGTGGAGTTTATTTTTATTTTTCGCGGTGTTATCTTTTAACACCATCATGCCCTACAATGCCGAATTCATGCATTTTCCGCAATACATGATTATTGCTATTTTGGTTTTTCCCCTGCTGCGCAATGCTGG
The DNA here is from genome assembly GCA_041917975.1 of Saprospiraceae bacterium. Taxonomy (GTDB): domain Bacteria; phylum Bacteroidota; class Bacteroidia; order Chitinophagales; family Saprospiraceae; genus JAYRWN01. The sequence goes on from JAYRWN010000079.1 coordinate 4,341, forward strand.
ATTAACCCTTATTCTGTGCGCCGTCTTAGGATTCTTAGATGAAGTGGCTCAGTATTTATTATATTTCTCCGTTCATTTTGATTATAACGATGTCACCCTGGACATCTTAGGTTCTGCAGGAGGTATTCTTACTGTGCTTACCTATGTTCATCCCGAGACGTTGTCCGCTCAATCCTGGAAAAAAATCTTTACACATCCCTTATACCTTTTCTGGAACATATTGATCATCTCCATCGCCCTGTTGTTCTTCACCAAAGTGCTGGTCTTGTATTGTGATCAAGGCCCCTGGTCCTGGCACCGGTTGGAATCCGGTCGAATTGCCGGCACTTTTTGGGAGCATAAAAAATGGGGGCCGGTCTGGCATCGTATGTTTCCCTACGAAGGTACATTTTGGTTACTATTATTACCACTCTTATTTTACCGCTTTCATTTCTATCAACTGCATAATCGACCGGCAACACATGAAAAAATTGACCAACCTGTTTAAGTCATTTTATTTATCAACTTATGTACATTATTTTGTCCTGCTGGTCTTGATCATTGGGTCGTTTTTGCTAAAAACAATACCCATTTATCAGCAGGTATTTCCCAAACCTGATACGGTTAAATTTATCGATACAGACAGTTATTTTTATTTAAGGCATACGCTGGCTTGTATGAAAAATTTTCCGCATTTGCAAAAATATGATTTTGCGACGCATTATCCCACCGGCGCCGAGGCGGATGTAGCCAGTTTTTTTCCCTGGGCCATGGCACTTGGTTTAAAATTAGCCGGAGTAAAAGAACGTCTGGCAGTTGAGCAATATCTGGCCTGGTTAATGCCATTGCTTTCCTCGTTCATTTTAATCATCTACTTCTTATGGGGTAAATTATACCGCCAGGTTTGGGTAGGCTTGCTGGCTGGATTAATTTGGATTTTGTTACCTGGTTTATCCAACTCTCGCGCCATGTTAGGCACCCTGGATCACCATATTTTAGAAATGATTTTGGCTTTGGCTTGCGCCTTCCAATTCGATGTCCTTGGGATTCGTGGCCACTCGTTATCCTGGCGCACCAGTTGGTGGCGCGGATGGCCCCTGGCGGTCTTTTTTTTAGTCTGGCCAGGTGCACCTCTCTTCTTGCTGATCATTGGCCTGGCTTTAATAGCCTGGACCGTATTTCAGATCAGCAAATCAAAGCCCAACCTGCATCAGGCCACCGTCTATGGGTCTTTTTTCGGCGGCGCACTGTTGATATTGGTCCTGGTAAAACTTGTTTATCCGGCTTGGATCACCGGAATCGAACAACTGACCTTTTACATGTGTTTGGTAGCTATGCTCACCGGAACCATTATGCCCTGGTTGGTCTTAAAACAAGTTGCCCGCTTGCCTCTATCCCTTAGACGAGTAAAGATCCCCTTGGGTATTGTTATACTTATTGGTTTTGCACTGGTCAGTTTTATTAAGGGTTCCCAAACCGGCCAGGAAATGTGGATGCGCTTGCAATATCAGGGTGAAGGCATCTCAGAAAATGTCAAATTAAGCCTTTCCGAGGTTCACGACATTGTAGGTTATACTTTATATGGACTGATCATCGCTTTAATTGCTTTGACCGTCCTCCAACTCCGCCATCATAAAGCCGGCACCTATTGGTTCCTGATTTATTTCACTGTATTCCTGTTGCTTTTTTGGACCAGGACCTTCGATCTCGAATATCATGTCTCCACCCTCAGTCCTTGGATTATTGCCCTTGCTGCCGGTCTTTGGACCACGTCCTGGAAGCCAGACCAATCATCTAAACGAAAAAAAATTACTACCTCCCGGCGAACATGGTTATTGAAAACCATACCCTTGGTGATCGTAGGCCTAATATGTGCCCTCTCCATGATACGAGTGACCGACCGTGGCTCATTCCGCTCATCTGAAAAAATGTTCGCCGCCAGCATTATGAACAAGCCTCCCTTAGAAGCAGCACTGCAATGGATCAAAAAAAACACTCCCGCTGAGCCCATTGCGGTTGACTCGATTATCCATTTTGATCAGCGCGACTACCAATACCCTTCCGGCGCTTATGGCATAGTATCAGCCTGGGACTATGGGAATTCCATCATTTATCTGGCCGAACGTTATGCCATTTGGAGCCGCTATCCTTCCAAAAGAATTGCCCGGTGGATTTTTACTCCCAATGAGTCTCAAGCCTTAAATGTTCTTGCTGAAAAGTGCACTCCCCCGGAAACTTTCCGTTATGTCTTGATTGATGCACCCATGGTCACCACTATGACGCAGACTCTGCAGGAACTAGCTGAAGTTAACATAAGCTTAGAAACTCAGAAATTTTCCAATAACCAAGGCCAAATCTTCGACGCTGATGTGTTAGGTCAAACTTACCAATCCTCCATTGGGGTTCGTTTGTATCGTTATAATGGCTTAGGGCTTAAACACCACCGGTTAATTTATGAATCGGCTGAATGGAGTCTTATTTATCACCAGGTTGTCCAGGGCATGGTTAATCTGCGTAACATTGATGCAAATGGGATCCGCAATCCGCGCAGGACCGAATTGAAAGAAATTGACGGTAATGCCTACTACGATTACCAGGCACATCCCACAATGAAACTGTTTGAGATAGTCCGCGGTGCCCAAATTACCGGGAGCGCTTCTGCCGGTCAAAAAGTTCAGCTCTCTTTAAAACTGTCCTCCACCGTAGCTCAACGTGAATTGGTTTATGAACAGTATCAACAGACAGATCCGCAAGGCAACTATACATTCACGGTGCCTTATGCTACTCAAGACACCGGGCCAACCGCAGTGCAGGCGGCTTCTCCCTATGAACTTAAAATTTTTCAAGATTCCAGCCGGGTAACCATTAAGTCGGTGCATGTTTCTGAGCAAAATATCCAACTTGGCCACACGATCACCGTCCAATAAATCCGTTTAAAAAGTTGGCCCCGGAAACAGAGCCAACTCCTTCAAAAATCACAAAAACCTGACTTTAAAAAATAGTCTATTTATCCCTAATTTTATTGATGAAATCGGTTGTGGCGGAAGCGGAACACATCCCGCCGCTGATGCATTTTGAGGGCATGAAGCCTTTGCCGTTCCCGCGCATTTAACCGCCCATCACGCAGATACCACCCCCGCTGTTGACGCAACTGCCTTTGCTGATGCTGCAGGTGTCTGAATTCAGCATACGTTAGTGCCCCCGGTCGATGCTGGCTATGGCCGTGTACACGCCAGGGTGGGCTTGACGAATGAATTTGTCCAAGTACCGGCACCGCCACCAACCCAACGACTGTCGCCAGCAAACTGACTATTAATTTCCTTAACATAATTTGTTTTTTTATTCTGATCAAAGGCCAGAGAATAGGTTTAATAACTGCACCTTTTTTTAACCATAGTTTAACAACTGGAGGAAGCCATTTATTCTGGATCTATTTTGATAAATCCTCATAAAAAAATATCGATTGCCGGGTGACAAATGGTTTAAAAAAAACACCTTCTTAAAACCACGCTCACTACTATTTTTAACTTTTAATTGCCCCCCAAATGGTAAGAAGCATCTTTTATTTCATTTTGTTTGTTATAAGTTTGAACCGCGTTGCAGCGCAACGGCCTTGGTCCCTGTCTGTATTTAACCATGCAGCAGCCCTGCCTGGAGGTACGTGGGCCGGAGCATTCCATCCCGGATTTGATTTAAGTCTGCGCACGGGGGTGAAAAATCGTCCGAAATCACAAACATATTTTCAACACAACCTCGGTTATTATTACCACCGCCTGGTCCATCACGGCACCCAGCTTTACAGCGAGTATCATTGGGATGCAAACTTAATGAGCCGTTTCGGTGTCGGAATAGCCGGAGGACTAGGTTTATTGCACACGAAGGAAATCCATGAAATATTTACCCTTGAAAATGGTGAATATCAACGGATTGGACGCTTGGGCAAATTACATGGCCAGGCATCTGTAGCCGTTAAGCTCTGGTACCTGAGCCAGAATAAAAAGATTCAGCCCTTTGTTGCCTACCGCTTCAGGTTGGTATCCCCTTTCGTGAAAGAATATGTACCGCTTTTGCCCGCGGTATCGCTTCATGCCGGCCTGGCCTTTAACATTGAACATCTCAAATAATCCCAACGATGAAAAATTATCCTATCTTGACCGGTGTAATCATTCTGTTGTTCAGCTGCCAAAAGGGCGATATCGGTCATTCCACCATGTGTAATTATACGCCGTCCGCCAGTGATCTGGCCCACCCAAAATCAGCTCAATTCCAGGCGATCATTGACAAATATGTCGCACTGGGCCTGCCCGGTATGGCCATTTTAGTGCGGGACAAATCAGGCCGGTGGATTGGTTCCGGAGGCCTGGCAGACATCGGCAAAAATATCTCTTTTGAGCCTTGCACGGTATCCAAAGTCGCCAGCATTACCAAGATGCTGAACGGTACATTGACCCACCTTCTGGCCGAACAAAAGGTGCTTTCTCTGGATGACCTGGTGGATGATTATTTAGATGAGGAAATATTAAGTGAAGTGCCTAATTGTCGGGGAGCAACTATTCGCCAATTGATGCAACACACCACCGGCATTTTTGATATCATCACCAGCACCGGATTTTACCTGGCATTGTTAAACTATCCTGATAAACATTGGACCGGAGAAGAATTAATTAAATTTGCCTACGGTCAAAAAGCCGGTTTCCCTTTAGGTACCAGTTGTTATTATTCGAACACCAACACGTTATTGCTCAGTATGGTGCTCACCAAAGCCACCGGTCAGCCTCATCAGGTCGCCCTCCGCAATCAGGTGTTAACCCCTTTAAACCTCACCAACACGTATTATTATTCCCATGATAAACTGCCTCCGATTACGGCTCAAGGCTATTATGATTTATACAATAATCAGACGCTGGTGAATGTAACCAATTTCAATACCGGGAGTGGTAACGGGTATGGGGGATTTTTTTCGAATATTTTTGATTTACAAACATTTATTGAAGCATTATTGCGTGAAAAGACTATTCTCAGTGCTGCATCATTCGATGAGCTGACCAAATTTATTGCCGAAGTGGATGAAGAGGACCCTGACAATGATCTGTATCTAGGCCCGGGCCTGATGAAACGTTTTTTTAATCAGGACCGCAGTTCGGATCGCTATGCGTATGGCCATACTGGTCGCGACCTGGGTTACAGCGCCAATTGTTTTTATTATCCTAATCAAGACATTACCTGCTGTTTTGTAGTCAATTACGGTACCAATGCTGACAGTGCGCTGAAAGAAGTATTTTTTGCGTTCCAGGATGAACTAACTGATGCACTGTTCTAATTAATGTTATTAGTGAAATAATTTACAACCTAAAAAATTCTTTGCTAATAATATTTTCATCTTAATTATTCTACCCATTATTTCCTTCCAATGAGTTACATACAATCAAAATACAAATTAAAGACTATCACGGGATACATCTGTTTGGTAATCTGGAAACCGGTTTAATTATCGGAGGAGGTTCTCTTAATGTAGATATCAGGTTTATACATCGGGAAAAATTCCAAATGTTTTCGCGAGTTGGATACGGAGAGTTTACAAAGTTTAAGTGCAGAAGGTGAAAGAATTTTAGTTTCTTTACCCTTATTATTTGGCCATTATTCTAAAGGTAATTCTTTAGTTTTTTTACACGTACACTACAAAAATAAGTCTCTCAGTTATCCCTATTTATTCAGCTTACCGAATAGTGTAAATCTAATTCAATTGCACATTATTTTCTTTCAAATAATATCAGTGCAACCACAAAATATTTTAGGAATTTCATGGCAATTCTTTGGCCTGCCTAAAACAGGATTAATCTAATCGTTCAATCAAAAAATAATTAAGAATGACTAATTACTCGCGTTTCACGCCTTGTAATACACTCACCCCGCTGGGTAGAGGATTTCCCGAAGACCGGCGAAATGTTACCACCTGACCAACATGCCATAATGCATCGGCTATCGGCCCGTTAATCAGGTTCCAAAATGGGTATTCACGCGACCCGGATGAATTTTTAAAAACCATCTCCAAATCCGCCAAATTAACTGTGTTTTTATGCAGGATTTCACTGGCTGTCTGCAGGTGATGTAAAGTCATCCTTCTTACCTCCGCAAAGGAAAGGTCTGACGGATTGCCGCCAGAGAGGGTAGGTACATCTTGTGTAGTATTGTTAATAATGGTGCATAAATCCAGAATATGCCGGATGGTCTCCAGCGTAGTACGGGCTTCACCACTTAGCTCACCTTGCGGTTGATAATTCAGGTCTTGTTCACGCAGGCCTTCGGTAGCCCAAAAATAACGAAAGCCAAGTCCGTCCACCATACGCGCTGCTACAGTAGTAGCCGAATAGGCTTCCGGTACTGCCGGTATCTGATAAAAGTAGGGTTTGTCCTGGCCCTGTAGTGAAATGCCCAGCCATAAAATTGAAACAAAAAGCAAGTATTTCATCCTCCTGAATTTTTATAGATTTATTTCAACCTATAAACATAGGGATTATCCGCAGAACAGGGCTTGTTCCCCAGAACAAGTTCTTGGCGATAAATGTTTTTTTTGTCTGAACACTGGCCCATTACACCGGCCGGAACACATACATATCGAAAAACATCTGAATTCCCATAAAACTAATGTTGAAAAAATCCCTCCTTGCAGATTATCACTTAAATTAGCGTGCATCAATAAGAAGATCACAAAACTCTCAGCAATGAATAAATCTGGCATGCCTCTCTTAGGGCTATTTTTTCTGCTCCTTCTGCCCGTGTTTAGCTTTAGTCAAAGGAAAAAAACCGGTCCACCTGCTCCACTTCCCTCGCCTGCAGCCCCCGTGTTTGATGCTGCCGTCTTCAAAGGGGTGAACTGGCGCAGCATCGGCCCTCATCGCGGTGGCCGGGCTAATGCCATTGCCGGTATTCCGGGGAACGACCAGGTGTATTATGTGGGCTATACCGGAGGCGGAGTATGGAAGACCGAAGACGCCGGGATGAACTGGACGAATATTTCTGACGGCTATTTTACCACCGGCACCATCGGTGATATTGCCGTTAGTGGTACCGATCCCAACGTTATCTATGTGGGTAGTGGAGAACATGCCGTGCGTGGCGTAATGACCACCTTTGGGGACGGGGTCTATAAATCCGAAGATGCCGGCAAAACCTGGAAAAATATCGGGCTGCGTCAATCCCGGCACATCAGTGATGTACTGATTCATCCCCAAAATCCTGATCTGGTTTATGTGGGAGTGCAAGGAGCCGTCCATGGATCATCCACTGATCGTGGCGTATTTAAAACTACCGACGGGGGACAAACCTGGAAAAAGACGTTGTACATCGATGAAAATACCGGTGTTTCCAGTTTGGTCATGGACTTGCAAAATCCGCGCATCCTCTATGCAGCCACCTGGCAACATCGCCGTTATCCCTGGTATGTGGAGAGTGGTGGACCAGGCTCAGCCATCTACAAATCTATCGATGGTGGTGAATCCTGGGAAAAGTTGACCAGCGGCCTACCGGCTGCGATGGGTAAAATAGGCTTATCAGTAGCCCAAGCCAATCCCCAACGTATTTATGCACTTATCGAAGCTGAAAAATCTGTCTCCGGGATGTACCGCTCAGACGATGGCGGCGCCACCTGGGCTCTGATGAGTAACAATCAAATCATCACCGCGCGCTCCTGGTACTATATGGAAGTATTTGCCGATCCGTCCAACGAGAATATTGTTTATGCCCTCAATGCGCCTTTGATGCGCTCGATAGATGGCGGTAAAACCTTTGAAAACATGCGCGTCATCCATGGCGACTGTCATGACTTATGGATCAACCCCCAAGATGGCCGTAACCTGGCCATGGCTGAAGATGGCGGTGCCACCATCACTTTTAACCAGGGTAAAACCTGGACTACCTTCAATAATCAGGCTACCGCCCAGCTTTATCGGGTTACTGCAGACAAACAAGTCCCTTATTGGGTTTACAGCGGACAGCAGGACAATCTTTCGGTGGCCATCCCCACCCGCACACCGGATTACGGTATTCTTACCCGTCATTGGTATAACGGTCCGGGTTGTGAAAGTGCCACCGTAGCCTTTGACGATCCCTACAAGCCCCGCATCTTATTCGGCGGTTGTTTTAATGGCCGCATCAGCCTGTTGGACAACGTGACCATGCAGGATAAAGACATTCAACCCTATCCGTCTACTAACCTTGGCTACGAAGCTAAAGCCATGAAATACCGCTACAATTGGAACGCACCCCTCATTAACTCTCCGCACGATGCGCGTATCATGTATTATGGAGGTAATGTACTATTTAAGACCAGTGATGGTGGCATGACCTGGATGCCCATCAGCGGGGATTTGACCCGCAATGAACCTGCCAAACAAGGTCAGGGCGGAGGTCCCTTTACAAACGAAGGGGCCGGAGGAGAAAATTATAACACCATCTATGCCGTGGCCGAATCCTCATTGGAAAAAGATGTGTTATTCACCGGCTCAGATTGTGGTTTGGTACACCTGACTATGGATGGCGGAAAGAGCTGGAAAAATGTGACTCCCCCCGGTCTGCCGGAGTCTTCTATCCATGCTCTGGAAATTTCTCCCCATCAGAAAGGCACGGTGTACATCGCGGCCAACCGCTATAAATTCAACGATTTTAAAAATTACAGCTATAAATCCACCGATTACGGGGCGACCTGGAGTAAAATCGGCGAAGACATTCAGGTAGATGATTTTTTCCGGGTCATCCGGGAAGATAAAGTGGTGCCTGGTTTATTGTATGCCGGAGCGGAACGTGGCTTTTATATCTCTTTTGACGGTGGCGCACATTTCCACCATTTGCAACTAAATATGCCGGTAGTCCCCATCACCGACCTGACCATCCAGGACAACGATCTGGCCGCATCAACCGCCGGACGCTCATTTTGGATTTTAGATGACCTTTCTGTATTCCAGCAGTCGAAAGGGCGCTTTACAAAAGATTTTCAACTGTTTGAACCCAAAACCCATTACCGGATTTTAGGAGCTCCCCAATTCTATTTGATCACTGAACACGCGTTTGGTAAAAACCCTACAGAAGGCGTACCCTTGTATTACTATCTCGCGGACACTGCCGGTCAAAAGGCTTTAAAGCTGGATATTCTGGACGCCTCCGGCACGATTATACGTCATTACGATGGCAAATCTTCCCTCACCGCTTCAGTAGCCGGAGAACGCGGTAATCTCCTGGAAGATAATACCGAAGCACCCTTATTGCGGCCTGGTTTAAACCGGTTCACCTGGGACTTCCGCACCCAGGGTTTGGATAAATTGCCGGTCAGTTTTGTTTTGGAAGCCGATTACCGCGGCCATCGTGTTGCCCCAGGCACTTACAAGGCCCGCATGAGCTATGGTACAGAAACCCAGGAAGTTAACATAGTCATCCTGGATCACCCGCAGTTTAAAGTGCCAAAAAGTATCTGGGATAGTCAACAGGATTTGTTGGAGAAATTAGAACAAGGCATCAAAGACATGAGCCGCTCCACCAAATCCACCATGGACCTGACCAAACAAATCGAAAAAATTCAGCAGCAAATAAAAGATGAACCTGGTCTGGAAGATTTAAAAAAAGCCGGTGATAACTTATCGAAAAAAATTAACGACTGGCAGAATAAGGTGATCGAGCTGCGTCAAAAAGGATTTCAGGATGCTCTAAATTGGCCGGCCGGTATCATCTCCGAGTTTTTCTACATCCGCTCCAATCTGGATGTAAATGATCCGACAATTCCGGAGGGGTATAAACAACGCGCCTCCGATCTCCAATCCACCTGGCAAGGTTTTCAAAACACCTATAACGACCTGATGAATAACGATGTAAGTAAATATAACGACATGTTTAAACAGAAAAACCTGCCGGCTTTATCGGCGCCAAAAGAGGTGATTAATAATTAGAAATAATGAATTAGAAATAATTAGAAATGATGAATTAATTTGATGAATTAATTTGATGAATTAATTTGATGAATTAATTTGATGAATTAATTTGATGTGTAGTAAAATCATGCACATGCTTAGTCCAACCAATCTAGTTAATCAATATTATTTCATTTTATTCGGTAAGAGAATTCAATAAATTTTGGCGGTGTTAAAAAAAATTGCCACCCTCACCCTCCATGCCAATGATCCTTACATTAATATCTTTGAATTAATTCCAGCATTTTCCTGTCCAACTGATGACCATGAAAATTTTCATAATTCACATCCTTGCGACCACTGTCCAGGATACCAAAGGCACCCCGGAAATTCCACATGGCCCAGCCCCAATCAGCTTTTTTCCATTGGTTCATCAGATCTCCTAACCAGCGCAGCACGGTCGTGTGCGGGGTTTGATTAAATGCGCCGAATTCGCCTACGTGCACTTTAACACCTTTTTTCTCCAGTGCTTTCCAGGGCCCGATCATTTGTTTTTTAATGCGCAGCACGTCCCAGGGAGTCGTGCTGTTTAATCCCCATTTTTTGAGATTGGCTAAATAATGGTTGTTCATGTCGCTGGTGGCCCAACGCAATTCGGTCGTTGGGACTGGCACTCCCATAGGCCAGTCTACCGCGGGCCAGTCTTTGGCACCGTCTACCCAAGATGCTTGATAATGGGTAATTTGGATGGGTTCATAACCTCGTGTACTCTGTACCACTCCTAAATCTGTCAGACTGGGTATCGGCTCGCGACCCCACCATAAACCGTCCAAAAAAATCAATCGCTGTGGGTCCACATCACGAATGACTTGTACCGTGCGTCGCATAACCTTATCGTGGAGATCCGGCGGAATCGGAGCCAATCGGGCGCTGGTTAAGGTAGCCGGCTCATTGAGCAGATTAAAGCTCACCTGGCGGTTGGAAATGCCTTTATACCGTTCCGCAAAATGGCGCCAGTGAAAATCAAAAGCCTGCTGAGCTTCTTCATCCAGCCATAAATTGAACGGCTCGGGAGCAGAACGATCAACAGTATATCCGGGGCCGCGGTGGAAGTTGAGATTGACATGAACGCCATATTGTTTACCCCAATTTACCGCCTCATCAATTTCTTTTAAGGGTTTTTCACGCAGCAATTTCCAGTTATGTGGATCCGACCAACACCAATAGGACATGGGTAAGCGCACAAAATCGAACCCCAACCGGGCTATAAGTTCAAAATCCTTTTCACGAAACGGTTCATTGCCGATGCTGAGAATAAATTTCTCCAGCAGATTAAATCCTCGCCAGCGTGGAATGTTGGTGGCATCAATGTCTTTAGGCCACGGCCAATTTTTGTTCATCACATCCACTCCCCCCGCCAGGCCGGCGGTGGTCACTGCTAAAGTTTCTAAAAATTTACGGCGTCGCCATTCCATATCACGGCTATTTGCCCCAAAAGTTAATGGTTAATTTTGTATCATGCAAGATGATTTAAAACATAGTTTTATGGTCATATTTTATTGTCTCGTAGAAAGCTTTACCCAACAAAGGGATATTTACCAGGCCTTGAACACTTTTACCACTCTGATGAATGTTGATAGAAGCAATTGTTTTATTTACCAACAATTATTTTCTGTACTTCGTTATACCCCTTATATGAATAATTTTCTCCAAAACAATAGCTCATTGCTGTGTTAATGCAAAATGACCCTTTTCCTTTTTTTATTTATTCAGATATTATCCGGAATCAGACTACCGCGGCCCTCGCTAAGTCGAATAAATCCATAGCTTTATACCTTATTTTATATAAACTACTGCGATTAATCTATAAATCTTATGCACCTTGACAAAATTAATTTAGCTCAGAAATTTCAACTTTTTCAAGACCATTGGTCGCCAAAAATTGTCGGAGAATTAAATGGCCAGCAAGTCAAACTGGTTAAGCTCCTCGGCGAGTTCGTTTGGCATTCTCATGAACAGGAAGATGAATTATTCTTCGTCATCCGGGGTGTTTTGTTGATGGAATTCCGGGATCGGGAGATGGAGATCCGGGCTAACGAATTTTTAATCGTACCTCGCGGGGTAGAACATCGCCCCATAGCCCGCAAGGAAGTGTGGGTGATGCTCTTCGAGCCTGCCACCACCATTAATACCGGAGCGGTCATTCACGATTTGACTAAAGCGGTCCTCGATAAAATATAAACCCATCTCTCACAAACATTGCGTCCTGTCGTAACCGAATAAACCATCTACAATTGCCGATTAATATTTCAAGCCAAGGTATTATTTTTATCTTCACCGCATGGCAAGTTAAATTATCTAAACAGCATACGTTTAAACCGTATTTGAAAAGCGTGATACTTTGATTTTTGAAACTCATTTACCAGCTTTCCCACTCAATCAATTCATTGAGCGGTTTATTTATTTCAAAGGCTATAATCCTGACCATTCCATGGATCGGTTTTTACCCGACGGTTATTCCTATGTCGTGTTTGACCTGACGGATTACCCTAAATATATTTATGACAACGACACCTTAAAAGAAATTCAGTCCTGTCGCAATGTCTGGTTTTCAGGGATCCGGGAAAAATACATCACCATTCCCTCCGGCAGAGATAGCGAAATGTTTATCATCTATTTCCGGCGGGGCCAGGCTTACCCGTTTGTAGAAATGCCCATGCATGAACTGACTGACTTTGTCGTGGACGGTGAACTGGTCATGTCCAATGAAATTCTGAACATTAGAGAAAAACTGTTTGTCTCCTCTACGGTGGCCCAAAAATTTTTATCTATTGAACAGTATTTAATCAGCTCGTTTGCAAAAAAAATGATCAGAAACCCATTTGTAGATTATGCCGTGAATATGCTTTTGGATAATCCTCATCACCTGTCTATTCATCATCTTTCCGCTAAAGTGGGGTATTCCCAAAAACACTTAATTAAAATTTTTAAAGAGCACATTGGCCTTACACCTAAAAAGTTTTTGAAAATCATCCGTTTTCAAAAAGCCATTCAGGACATCGCAGCTAACCGAACACCTGAATGGACTCACATCGCTTACGAAAGCGGTTATTTTGATCAGGCCCACTTTATCAACGATTTTAAAACCTTTTCAGGATTCACCCCCAACCAATACTTGCGCATGCAAAGCAATTTTACCAATTATGTCGCAGTAGGTTGAGGTAAATTTTTTCCAATATCGAGGTGTCCGGGAACGCTAGTTTTGTTCCCGTTAACTAACCAGCAAATTCATGGAGACCTTTAACATTAATCACTGGGCGGTGCTGCTTTGCGCCGCGGCAAACTTAGCAGTCGGAGCGTTATGGTATTCGCCGTTACTTTTTTATCAGGCCTGGATGAAGGAAAACCAGCTTACCGAAGAAATCATCAAAAAAACGTTTAATCCTCTGAAAATGTCTGGCTTGAGTTTTGGTTTATCGCTCCTCATAAGTTATAATCTGGCCTTTTTCCTGGCTGATGCTGAAACGACGGTCCTTTGGGGCACCACGGCCGGATTTCTGGCCGGATTCGGGTTTTCAGCATTAATATTTGCCATAGTGGCCTTGTTTGAACAACGCTCCTGGACTTACATTTTAATCAATGGAGGGTACATCACCGTCTATTTTACCCTCATCGGTTTTATTTTGGGGGTCTGGCGGTAAGCAGGTAATTTTATGAGCCTTGAGGGTCTGGTATGCTTATGGCTTAGACAAAACTCATCACTCGCCTTACTTGGAATTTATCAGATCTTTCGTATGCGAATGCACAGCAGGCCAATGATTAAAATAAAACCACAGGCACCATAAAAAATGATAAAAACATCAAGCGATATAGAACATGAATTTATCGCCACGGCTTACCTGAAAACAGGGCGATCGCTGCAGAGTTGGCTGAAAATAGTGCAATCATCCGGGCTGGAAAACCGCAGCGACATTTTGAATTGGTTAAAAAACAGCTTTGCCATCAATCATCTTCAAGCTCAGCTCATTGCCGGCATTTACCTGAACCATGGCTATCCGGTTTATAGTCTGGGCAATGACCTTTTGGATCATCAGTTCACGGTATGTCCGGGCATGCGTATTGTTTTTGAAAGATTGGCTACCAAAATTATTTTTTCCTTTGAACGGGCTCAATTGACCCCGAGGAAAACCTATTTAGCCTTTACGGTTCGTCACGAATTTGCAGTCGTACAGATAAAAACAAATGCCCTATGGTTAGGGCTTGATTTAGGTGCCGTACCCTTTAGCGACACACTGCATAAATCTACTCTGTGCGGGCCGCAGCCCAATATGACGCATATGCTTTCTTTACCTCAGAAAACCAATTTGACGACCAGTTATCCGCGCTTTTAACCCAATCCTGTTACAGAACAAATCATTTATCATGAAAACGTCAACCATTCTATTCTGCATGTATGTTTTTCTTTGCTCCTGTAGCCAAAAATTTGACCAATCTACCGGCCATTCACCCACTTTGAACATCGCCTATAATATTTATGTGCCCGACACCACCAAATCCGACTGGGAAATTATCACCATGAATTTCGACGGTTCGAATAAAAAAAATATCCTGAACAACGATGATGTGGCCTGGACGTATACCGCCTACAAAAACCGTCTATTTTTTATCAGTGACCGGGACACTTGCTACCGTTGTTTTTTTCTTTACGAATGTGATGTCAATGGCCAAAACCTGCGCAAAGTCAGTGATCTGCAACTGGAAGATAGTTGGATGAGCTGCCGGAAGGATGGTGCAGAAATGATTGTGTCCGGAAGAATAGGCAAAGACATTCGTTATCAGTTTTTTATCATCAACACGTCTTCCGGTGCTTTTAGACAACTCACCACCGACACGGCAGCCATGTACCGCGACCCTTGTTTTTCACCGGACGGGCAGAAAATTGTGTTTAGTTATAAGAAAAACCGGCGGGACAGATCTACCCACGAAGAATTGTATATGATGAATGAGGATGGCAGTGAGCTCACGCAACTCACCCACTATCCTGAGGATAATCCGTCGGCGAAAGACAATGGTTACCGGGCCGGTTCAGCCCGGTGGCATCCGACCGAAAATTTTATTTCTTACGTTTCCCTGCAGGATGGACGCCACAGCATTTTTGCCATCACCCCGGACGGCCAAAAACAATGGAAACTGATCGACAATCCGGATTCCGAAGGCTGGCACGACTGGAGTTCCGACGGCCAATGGCTGGTATTCAACAGCAGTGATAAAGCCGAATCACAATATCACATCACGCTGATGAACTGGTCCACCAAAGAGAAAATACAGCTCACCGATACCACCTATAAGTCCCAGTTGTCACCGGTATTTATTGAGGAGTAAAGGTGGTGATAGAGGTAATGGTCGGCCGTAGGGAAGCATAAAATCGGTTATTTCAGTCTGATAATTTAATACGTTGACTGCATTTTATTGAAAACAATAAGTCACCATCTGGCTTCCTTTTTCTTTAGCCATGTATTTATTACCTTTCAAGAAAAAGAGGAAACAGATTACAAATTTTCGTGGGATTAACTATTGAAATCACTTTTGACATCTTGAGTGTATCATTGATTTTCTTATCCGGCGCTGGAATCAATATCAGTTTCTCCTTGCTCAACTTTATCCCTTCTATCCCCTATCCCAATAATTATTAAAATGCCGATAGGCATATTACAACGGTAACCCAACCCATAAACCCTCCATAAATGCTGTAGGCATGATACCTACTCCGGTTCATGAAAAATATATTTCTCATCATATTCCACCTCAAATTTCTCCAGAAACAATTTATACTCGTGCAAAAATGTTTTCTTTTCGTGATGTGCTTTCTGATTCTCGATATACCTGATCACATTAGGTAGTTGAGATTTTGCATAAGAAAATCCACCATAGCCCGCCTGCCACTCAAAGCGTCCTTTGCAGAATTTGTTATCGTTAATCCATTTAGACGAGCCCGCTTTAACATCCTGCATAAAATCAGCCATGGACTGAGTAGGTCTAAAACCTACCAATGTATGCAAATGGTCCGGCATACCATTAATAACTATCATTTTGTGCTTATTTGCTTGCACAATACCGGTGATATATTTATACAAATCATTCTCCCAACTGCTATGTATTAGCGAGGCTCTGTATTTTGGAGCAAATACAAATTGGAGATGGACTTGAGTATATGTGTTTGCCATTTTTACTAATGTTTCATCCCTACGGGATTATTTTGGTGTTTATATTCTTTTGTTACCGATTTATCCCTACGGGATTATTTTGTTACCATGTTTTATCCCTACGGGATTATTTTGGTATTTATATTCTCACCGCCTGCCTGGCCAATAATTTCCAGATGCCCTGCACCTTCGTCCACACCTGCAGCACTTTTAAATTGAGGTTTACCGGATTACCATTATTAATCAATTCGGCAGCGACAGTATGGCGCACCCAGGCGACCTCCCCTTTTACGGTGACGGTTTGATCGGTGACGGTCCAGGATTTATAGACCACTTTTTTTGCCGCGATGGTGGTTACAAACACATCCTGATCCTCCAGTTGCCCCGCACTGTGACCGTAGGTCAGCTCATCGGCTGTCAGGTTGCGCAAGGTGAGTGAATCCGCTTTGAGCATGGCCTTATGCAGCGCATCCACCGAAATTTCCAGGGCCGTAGATTCTAATTCCAAACTGCGCAAATAACGCAGGTGCTGGGGCAGCTGGACCATGGCCCGGGCCGATTCGTCTTCGATGAGGTGGTATTTAACACCCACTTCTTTTGCCGCTTTCATCACTTCGGCGATATTCACATCGCCATCCCCCAGCACCACATTGCGCTGAGGGTCTTGCCGGCCATTTTGATTATCAATGGAGCCATGCATGCGGTCCTTCAGGTGAGTCAGTGGAAAACGACCGGGGTATTTGCGCATAATGGCCGCCGGATCCTGGCCGGGGTTACGGATCCAAAAAACATCCATCTGGAAATTGACATAGCGGGGATCCGTCGTGGTCATCAGGTAATCGAATAAAGTGCCCGGTCCCTCATAAGGCCGAAATTCATACCCATGCGGGTGGTACACCAAAGCGATGCCCGCTTCAGCGAACTGTTTTCCCGCCCGGTTAAACACCTGGACCGCCTTTTCCATGTCCGCAAAAACAAAATCATCCCCCTGATGCGGAATCCAATAACAAACGGCGTATTCGGCCTGAAAAAATTTCAGGTTTTCAATCAGCCCGCGGATGCTGTCCGGGGATTGTAATTTTTCAAAAGGAACGCCACCGGCGACTACATCAAATCCGTATTTATCCAGCAGTTTTTTGTAGTCCTCCCGGGGCATGCTGCGCGTACCGGCTCCTTCCAGATGGCGAATGCCCATATCCCTCAACCTGAGCAAGGTTGGTTCTACGCCGTCTTGCAGATATTGGCGGGCCGTGCCCATGATGATGCCAACATCCTGAGCCGAGGTTTTCCAATGCAGGCCTATTAAAACGATCAATAGTAATAATTTCATAGCATAAACTTTCTGGTATTAAGATAATCAGGTAAAGCGGTTTATAAGAAATTAAACACAGCTAAATTTATGGTTTTCCGAATTATGTTTAATTTACCTTTATTAATTAAAAAGTTAACCTTTTAAAACCATTATTATGACCAAAAATCACCCCATCACTATTTTAGGTATAGAACCCAACGGTCATCTGATCCTATCCGATCGCGGCGTAACGACTACACAGCCCGGAGATAGGGTTACCTGGCTGATCCACCCCGGCAGTGGTGTGACCAAAATAAATGCAATTGTCAACCTCTCTATGCCCGTGGATGTTTTTTCACCTAATGATCCTCCAAGGCCGGTAGGTCAATCCGTCAATTGGCAAGGCACTATCAATCCGGATATCCAAACTCTTATGGAAGAAGAGTATTGTATTCATTATACTAAAACTGATGGCACTACCAATAATTCTGATCCGAAGATCATTGTCAATCCCTAATCCGGATTGCCCAGTTTGCTTCCTTATCGGCTGTTTTGGATGAATATTTCCCGAAGACCCGTCCAAAAGATTGCCCTGCCAATGTTAATTACTACATTTTACAGTCCGCTCGCGTGTGCTTTTTTATTGACAGTAAAGGGAATTTCGGCAGCAGGATAATAACGTTTAGCTGCTTGCCCTGCCGGTAAATAATATTTTAGAGGTGATAATTTATTATATTACCTTAAAATAAATTATCACCTAACTAAATTCATATTATGTCTAAAAATCACATCATTACCATTCTTGGAATTGATCAGAACGGAGACTTGACCCTGTCGGATCATGGAAAGACCAAAACAAAACCAGGGGATAGGGTAACCTGGAAGATCAGTAAAGACAGCGGTGTGGCCTATATTCGTTGCATCGTGGATACTTCGCCTCCGATTGATGTGTTTTCACCTAAGGATCCGCCTCATCAGGTACGGGGTTCAACGGATTGGAGAGGCACCATCGATCCAGATATTACCACTATTATGGAAGAAGAATATTGTATAAATTATACAAAAACGGAGGGTACCATCGGTCGTCATGATCCGAAAATTCTGGTCAATCCATAAAAGCATTGATGTTTTGTTTAAATAATCTTAAAGCCAATTATTGGCTGTCAGTTTTTTTTGTTTTGTTGTTTCCCGGAGGTGTAGCTGCCCAGGATCAAAAAATTGCGGACAGCCTGGCGTTGATTTACGCCCGCGAAGAGTTAAAAGATACCGCTCAGTTAGAATTACTGCGTCACCTGGCTTTTAATGAGTCGAAGAATATAGAGTTGGGTTTACGTTATGCTGAGGAATTAATCGAATTGTCCACAGAGTCTAACAATCATCTCTACCTGTACCGGGGCTATCTACAGAAGGGCAACAAATTACGCTTAATGGGGGATTTGGAAAAAGCCCTCGATGCTTACTTTAAATGCGCTGAAGCGGCCCGCAAAGCCAACTATCTGACCGGGGAGGCCTCCGCGTACGGGGTCATCGCAGATATTTATTCGGTATCTAAAAACCATACGAACGCCAAGCTCTATTACCAAAGGGCGATCACTTATTTGCGGAAGACCAGTGACTCCATTGCCCTGGCTTCAGCCATCCTTAATGCGGGTGATGATTACCTTAATCATCAAATTTTTGATTCGGCCTTCAGCAATTTTAAAGAAGCAGAGATCATCTTCGACCGCGTTAATTATCCCATTGGGAAAGCCTATGCCCTGGGAAATCTCGGAATGGTGTATTCCAATCAGGGCTATAATGCCCTGGCTGAACAAAACATTAATGCAGCCATCCGGATCCTGGAGGAATTGGAAGATTATTACCCCATTTGTGTATACCTAATTTCGATGTCCGACATTTATCGTCAAAAAGGCGATCAGAGCAAGGCACAGAGCTATGCCCAGCGCAGTTTAACTTTAGCCAGGCAATACCAATTGAAAGAACAAATTACTCAGGCTAACCTCACCCTTTCCGAATTAGCGGAAATGGCCGGGAAATCCGCCGTTGCGTTACAGTATTATAAAGAGCACATTCTGTACCGTGACAGTTTAAACGATATTAACACCGTACAAAAACTGGCTGACTTGCGCACCAATTTTGAAGTAGCTCAAAAACAATCGGAAGTAGATCTGCTGCAACAGGGAAAACGTAACCAACAAATTATCGTTAGTTCATTAATTATTATTTTAGCCCTAAGCATTATTTTATTAGGCACTTTATTCTGGTATTACCGCACTATTGCACGGGAGAAAAAAAGATCCGAGTCGCTGTTGTTAAACATTTTGCCGGCAGAAACAGCATTGGAATTAAAACAAAAAGGTCATGTGGATGCAGTGAAATTCGATAAAGTCACCGTTTTGTTTACCGATTTTGTGGAATTTTCCAAATCTGCAGAATCCACAGCGCCGGAGCATCTGGTGAAAAGTATTCATTTTTATTTTAAGGGTTTTGATGAAATAACCACCAAATATGGTTTGGAAAAAATAAAAACCATCGGTGATGCTTACATGTGTGCCAGTGGTATTCCGGCCAACAGTTACTCCGGAGCCCGCGAGGTGATTTTAGCCGCCCGGGATATGGTGGATTTTGTGCAAAAAACGCGCGAAAACCACCCGGAAATTATGCCTTTCGAATTGCGTTTGGGAGCCCACACTGGACAGGTGGTCGCAGGAATTGCCGGCATTAAAAAATGGCAATACGATATTTGGGGAGATACGGTCAACATCGCTTCGCGAATGGAATCCAATTCCACTCCAGGTCGGCTTAACCTTTCACACACGACATATGAGGAAGTTAATGAAGAATTTAGATGTACTTTCCGCGGTGAAATTGAAGTAAAGAATCTCGGGTTAATGAGGATGTACTACCTGGATTAATAAAATGTATTACCGGTACCAGCAGTGTTTCCTGGCCGGGGCGCGTAACATTACTTACCTTTACCCTAAATAAAAAACCCAATGGAATTTCAATTAAGACCCTGGACATCCACCGACTTGCCTGCACTGATTACCTACGCCAACAACTGGAATATTGCTAAAAATCTCACCAACGCCTTTCCTCATCCCTATACCAAAGAAAACGGGGAGTATTTTATCACCATGGCTACCCAGGCAGAGCCAATCACCATTTTTGCTATTGACGTTCAGGGGGAGGCCATCGGTGCCGCAGGGTTGCATGTTCAAGCGGATATTTATGAAAAAAACATGGAGCTGGGTTACTGGCTGGCTGAGCCTTTTTGGGGTCAGGGTCTGATGACCCGGGTGGTACGCCAGATGGTAGACTATGCCTTTCACACTTTTCCCATCGCCAGAGTTTATGCCCGTCCGTTTGGTAACAATCTCGCTTCCCAAAAGGTGTTGGAGAAAGCCGGCTTTAATCTTGACGCAAAATTGGTCCAGACCCTCTTTAAAAACGGCGAATTTATTGATGAATATATTTACTCCATCCGCCGCCCGGCTTAATACACACCCTGTGCCCAAACCTGACTTGCAGCGCTTTATTACGGCCCAGCAAAACCAACACGCTGCAGCCAGAGCTGAACTATTGCAAGGCCGCAAACGAGGCCATTGGATGTGGTACATCTTTCCCCAATTGGCCGGTTTGGGACACAGTTCCACCGCACGATATTATGCCTTGTCCGGCCTGGAAGAAGCCTCCGCATATTATCACCATCCGCTTTTAGGAGTCAGATTGGTGGAGATCTCATCTGTGCTGTTGGCTCTGAACACGCAGCGCATCCGGGACATTTTTGACCCGCCGGATGATCTAAAACTGCATTCTTGTATGACACTGTTTGCCGCCATTCCCGGTGCCTCTCCGGTTTTTGTCCAAGTCCTGCAAAAATTTTTTCAAGGGCGTCCTGATCAGCTAACCCTGGATCTGTTAAAAAAGAGTAGCATCAGGTATCCGGACCAGGATAACCGCGGTTAGCCCGAGCACAACGCTGGCGAATGAAACCATAACGCCCTAGCCAACAGAAAATTTTTTTCAAAGAAACGCACACGACCACCTAAATATTAAATCCTTATTTATCAAGCCTCTATCCGTATATAACCGGTTATAAACGGATTCTTACGTATCTAACCAGATAAGGCACGACAAGCAGGTTCAAGCTGATTTTACTTTGTGTCATCGACATGTCGCACGACGAAAATCAAATTTATTAAACAAAAAAATTCAAAACATCATGACAAAGATTAGAAACAAAGTTCAGCTGATTGGTCACTTAGGCCGTGATCCGGAATTGAAAGAAGTAGGTAACGGACAGAAGATGCTCAAATGTGCTATCGCCATTAATGATTATTATCGCGATGGTAAAGGCGAGATGAAACAAAAGACCTACTGGCACAACCTGGTTGCCTGGGGGCCTACTGCCGAGAAGATGGCTAAAAAATTACGTAAAGGTTCCGAGCTGGCCGTGGAAGGCCAGCTCGTGAGCCGACAGTTTGAAGCGCAGGGTCAGAAAAAATATGTCACCGAAGTACTGGTGGACGATTTTATGCGTCTGAGCAAAGAAGAGGCTGCTCTCTAATCCACCGATATATCTAAGGGTCCAGGGTACGTTCTCGAAACCCTCTGGACCCTTAAAACTTTACCCGGATACCCCAGAGAAATAATTACAACCGGGAAGCGCCGCCCGGTGTCCGGGAATAACCTTATTTTGGCCTGGAAATATTTGCGGATATGATAGTTTACCTGAGTGTGCAGAATTAAAATGAAACTACAATTTAAAAAAACCGTTCTTTTGCCTTAAAGAAATCGCTCCATGGAATGGTCATTAGCTTCAATCTGCGCCCATGCCGGGATCATTGCAGATCATCTCACCGGTCCGGTTACGGCGCCTATTCATTTTTCCACCACCTACAAATACCAGCCTACGGGTGCCTACCCAACCGGCTATGTGTACAGCCGGGAGAATAATCCCACCAGATATGAACTGGAGCAGGTCTTGAGCAAACTGGAACGAGGTGCCGCAGCTGCAGCATTCAGCAGTGGTATAGCGGCAGCTCATGCTACCTTCATGAGTTTACATCCAGGCGACCATGTGATCGTCAGTTACGATGTTTATGCTGGGGTGCGCCAA
>JAYRWN010000080.1:0-44938 GCA_041917975.1 Saprospiraceae bacterium
CTGATGTACTTTTGCCACCGAATCAAAAAAGTATAAGCAAATGACCTACGATCATCTTTTATCGGATAGGGTAAAAGCCATGGAGGAGTCGGCAACGATTCGTATGTCTCAAAAAGCCAGAGAATTGAAGAACCAGGGGATCGCTGTAATTAACCTTAGCTTGGGAGAGCCTGATTTTGACACGCCAGATTTTATTAAAGAAGCAGCTAAAACTGCTCTGGATAAAGGATTTACCAAATATTCGCCGGTACCGGGATATGAGGATTTAAGACAAGCCATTTGTGATAAACTTAAGCACGAAAACAATCTGTACTATACACCTAATCAAATTGTGGTTTCCAACGGAGCAAAACAATGTATTGCCAATATTTGCTTAGCCATGTTAAATGAAGGTGACGAAGCCATCATATTAGCACCTTATTGGGTATCCTACAATGATATCGTAAAATTTGTCGGAGGTATTCCTGTGATTGTCTCCGCAGGCATAGATCAAGATTTTAAGGTTACCGCTGCCCAAATAAAACAAGCGATTTCCCCTAAAACTAAATTAATAATCTTTTCTTCCCCTTGTAATCCGACAGGATCAGTATATTCTAAAACTGAACTAGAGAGCATAGCCGAAGTTCTTGCTGACTACCCAGAAATAATGGTAGTTTCTGATGAAATATATGAGTATATCCAATTTGAAGGAGACCATTTTAGTTTTGCCAATTTGCCCGGGATGTATGATCGCACCATCACGGTCAATGGATTTTCAAAGGGTTACAGCATGACAGGCTGGCGTTTGGGTTACCTTGCAGCTCCCGTTTGGATTGCAGCGGCATGTGCTAAAATCCAGGGACAATTCACTTCAGGAGCGTCTTCTTTTGGACAAAAAGCTGCCATTGCAGCTCTAAGAGCCGGATTGTCGAAAATGCGCTTCATGACGACGGCTTTTAAAAAAAGGAGGGATTTAGTTATTTCGGGATTGGATCAAATACCTGGTATCGTAACTAATCATCCAACCGGAGCATTTTATGTGTTTCCTGATATTTCTTCATTTTTCGGAAAAAAATATAAACACCATCACATCAAAGATTCGAACGATTTTTCAGAATTCATTCTAGAAGAGGCTCATGTAGCCTTGGTGGCTGGCGAAGCATTTGGAGCTCCTGAATGTGTGCGCATCAGTTATGCCGCTTCGGAGTCAGAAATTATTGAGGCTATTAAACGCATTGCTGATGCTGTCAGGCAATTAGTTTAAATTGATTTAATTCCAACATTAAATCAGTGTTGTACTTCCAGTTCGTAGTTACGGACTTTGGCAAGTAAAAGGTTTTTATTGATAAAGTACTGAATGTCATAAGGGATACGTATGTGTTCATTATCTTTAAAAACTGGTAAGAAATGAAACTGATAAAAGAGGCCTCCGGATGATGACAGATCGGAAAATACACGGTAAAAGTCTTTTCCTTGGCTCGCTAATAATTTCCCAAAATAAACCATTAAATCATACCCCTGAAAAGCATCCTCATTGGGGAGTATTCCGTATTCCGCGATGATATCCTTTTTAAATTTTAAATAATCCGGATGTTTTTTATCCAATAGTCCATTTGTCACTAATAAAATTTCAGCGGAATTAAATAACTCAGGGTCCACGTCTAAAAGGGATTTCCATTGTGGAAGTCCGTATACCGTACACTTAAAAGTGCCAGGTAGTGCGCGTATTTTTCGCAAAAAAGAATAGACGAACTTTAAATCCTGGTCTCTAAAATAGGGTATAATAAACACATTATCATCATCGTCAGACATCAAAGAGTCGAGAATAGTTTTTTCCATATCCATGGTCTTATCGGTCACCTTAAGGTTGATTAACTGTTGAGGTTCCTGTACCAAATTCCGGTAATAGTCCATCAAATATTCATCCCCAATTTTAGTGACAACATAGATTGTGCCGGTGGGATGACGTCGACTGATTTCACGCATCGTGAATTCAGCAATAGTTTCAAAACTTGGACTAGGAAAAATTAAATAAGGGTTTTGGTTTCCCAGCTGTGTAAATGTATTCCAAGGAGTAATAAGGGGAGTACGTAAATTCTTTGCTATTGGCACAGTCTGTTCTATAGATGCTCTCCAATAAGGGCCAACGAATAAATCAGCTTGGGCAGAAAATCCATCTTGCAGGATTCGATCCATTTTATCATTATTCTCCTCGGTATCAAAAACTTTTAGGTGAGTTCGAACTCCTTCTTCTTCAAGCTTTCTGACTCCTAATACACAACCAGCATAAAATTGTAGAAACTTATCTACTCGGGTTGTCATAGATGTGCCACCTTCAGTGTTGATTTTAGGGGTATTTAAAGGAAGGAACAGGGCTACTTTAATCTGATCTTTACCCACTCTAACTGGGTTTATCTCCAAATCATCATTAGTTATCAGGTCTCCCTTTATTTCCGTCCATTGTACAGTGTCAACCACAAATTCAAGAACAGATTTTTCAATCCACTGCCCGGTTACAGGGTCGTAAACTTTAACTTTTTCACCTTTCACTGGCAGGTCTTCAGGTTTCTTTTCCGGTGGTTTGGTTGTTTTTTTTAGCGCATTGCACCCTGCTAAAAAGATAACCCAAATAAAAAAAAACCTGATAAATTTATTCCCATTCAATGGTTGCAGGTGGTTTTGTGCTGATGTCATAGACGACCCTGTTAATACCTTTTACCTGATTTATGATACTATTAGATATCTCTCCTAATATTTCGTATGGAATAGGCGTCCACTGGGCCGTCATTCCATCTAAGGAGTTTACCGCACGTAAAGCTACAACATATTCATAAGTTCTTTCATCCCCCATCACACCTACAGATTGAGAATTTAGGAGAATTGCCCCTGCTTGCCAAATTTTATCATACCAACCCTTCTCTTTTAGTTTCTGAATATAAATTGAATCTGCCTCTTGCAAAAGTGCAATTTTTTCAGAAGTCAACTCTCCAAGAATCCTGATGCTTAATCCTGGTCCTGGAAAAGGATGACGGCCTAAAATATCTGGGTGTACATCAAGGGCTTTACCCACTCGCCGTACTTCATCCTTGAATAAGAATTTTAAGGGTTCTAACAAATTCAGGTGCAATTTGTCGGGAAGTCCTCCCACATTGTGATGGGACTTTATGGTTGCGGAAGGTCCATGTACCGAGATACTTTCTATTACATCAGGGTAAATAGTACCCTGGCCAAGCCATTTCACTTCAGGATGTTTTTTGGCTTCCTCTTCGAATACATCAATGAAAGTCTTGCCTATAATCTTGCGTTTTTGTTCGGGATCATGAACACCTGCTAATAACGTCAAAAACTTCTCTTTTGCATCGACCCCTACCACATTAAGACCATGTTGCCGGTAGGTTTCCAAAACCAATTCATACTCATTTTTGCGGAGCAACCCATTATTGACAAATACACAAAGTAAGTTTTTTCCGATGGCCTTTTCTATCAAATAAGCAGCGACTGTGGAATCAACTCCTCCAGAAATGGCCAATATAACCTTGTCTTCACCTACTTGTTCTTTGATTTTGTAAACGGTCTCATCTATAAAAGAATCCGCTGTCCAATCACCAGCTAATCCGGCGATCTGGTATAAAAAGTTTTTTAACAAAACATCACCTTCCTTGGTGTGCGTAACTTCCGGATGAAACTGAAAACAATAACATGGGTTGTCGGAGTGATGGCTTTTAAATATAGCTACAGGAATATCTTTGGTGGATGCTAACAATTCGAACCCCTCAGGAATCTTGTAAATCGTATCCCCATGAGACATCCAAACCTGACTTTGGGGTGAGATACCTGCAAAGATTGGATCATTATTGACCCCGATAACCAGCTCGGCTGGACCATATTCTCGTTTGGAAGACCGCTGGACTTCTCCGCCGAGTTGATCAGCGATGAGTTGAGCCCCATAACAAACCGCTAATACCGGAACTTTAAACAATAGAGGTGCTAAATTAATTCGCAGAGCTTGTTGCTCTTTTACAGAGAAAGGGCTACCGGACAATATTACCGCTTGCCAGTCTTTTATGTTTTTTATAGTAAAATGATAAGGATGGATTTCACAATATATGTTTGCTTCCCGTACTCGCCGAGCAATCAACTGGGTGTACTGGGATCCGAAATCCAAGATAAGAACTTTCTGGTGCATGGATTATTCTTGAAGCCCTCTTCCTTCTTTAGCTATCAAACCCTTTTCGGTAAGTTGGTTCATGACCTTATCCAGGATTCCATTAATAAAATCTTTACTTTTCGATGTACTATATAATTTAGCTACTTCTACGTATTCGTTTAAGGTCACTTTTATAGGAATTGACTTAAAATACATGAACTCACAAATGGCCATTTTTAATAAAATCATGTCGATCAAAGCTAGTCTTTCGATGTCCCAATTTTTCAAGATAGGCTTAAAAATATCCATCAAATTGTGATCTTCTACCACTACTCGATTTAAAAGTTCAACCCCAAAATCATAAGTTTCTTCAGGCAATTCAAAATCCCGAAGAATCTGATCTGTCCCTGGTAATGCTTTTAAAGTCTTCTTCACGGTACCAATAACTAGGGACTTATCATCTTCCCAGGTTGCATATAAGTCTTCCACCAACTCATTGAACAGCTCATGTTTGCGCATAAACCGGTATAGGTCATGCAACATTACCATATGATCATCTTCTGTACAGTTGGCTTTATTAACGTAAGTCTTATAATACTCCTCGTTAGCAAACTCCCGATATATCTTACGAATGAGGTCATTATCAATACGTCCTTCAAAGGCGTGTTCCTTAAAGCTTTTTTGAAAAGATTTTAATTGATAAAGACATTGGGTTAAAGGATTTGAAAACAGCTTATCTGAAAATGTCAAATCCTCTTCTGTCGGCAGATATTTCGTGTGTTTTTTTGCTGCATCGTGTTTTGCCATCTCTGTAACTCTCAACATGCAATAAATATTGAAAAGGTACAATATGAAAGCATTCTGTATGCTTTTATCATAAGCCTCAATAGCATGAGGTAGGGTCAGTTCTTCATCCCTGCTCATAGCGAATAAGGTTTGCATTACTTTTATCCGTATATTCCTCCTACTTAACATGAAACCCTTTTGTCATGTAAAAAAACACTAATGTCCGCAAAGAACGTAAATTTTATCCTAATAAGTGTACTCACATATAAAAAATCATCAACTATTTTCCAGCAATAGTCTTGGCCTTAACATAGTCCGGCAATTGCTTGATATGCCAGTGTTTTACCACCTGTCCATCCTTCATCCATACTACTCCGGGGTTAGACCTGATGATGGTTTTCAATAGAATATCATCGGCTTCATAAATAGGTATCTCCAACCCAAGTTTAGCTTTGAAAGCATTCCTTTTTTCAAGTCCTGCTGATCCAGCAAGGATAAATGAGCGGACACCTTCTTTTTGAGCCTCCTGTATGAATGGGATTAACTTATCAAACTTTTGCATATAGTCAGTATCCCAGGTAAAATTAATCACAGATTCTTTCTTCTCAGCTATTGATTCTACGGATTTGGAAGTCCCTAAAGAATCCCCGATCATCAGTGAATCCAGTCTCCAAAGAGTATCCTGAACTATAACTTCCGTGTATTCTTCATCTGCGTATAGTTTATAACAAACGATCATCAATTGATCTCCTTGATGGGCCAATGCATCTGCTGAGGCATCATTTCCATCATCATCGTAAAAAGTAAAATCGCTGATCTTGGTATGTTCTATTTCAGGCTCACCTTTTATTTGGGCAATGAACTTGTACTTTTCGGACGCATAATCACCACTATACTGCTCCATCGGAATTTCTACAAATTTACCTGTCGCTGTTTCTTGAAGTTTAATTGTTATGGGAACATTTGCCATTGCGGCTTGTTCTGCTTGCTTGCGCTCACGAATATTTACACCCTCCTTAAAAGGTCGGAAATCAACATCCGGCAAATCCCATACGTAATTGCTTAAACAATAATATAAAGTGCCCAAAGTAGTTAAGGTTACAATAGCCAATCGGATTTTGGGTGACAATAATGTATGAAATTTAGTATAACCAAATATGAATATAATGGCCGGAACCAATAAGACCAGGTCTTTAAAGAAAGAAATTTTAGGTTTCAGCTTCATAAAATCACCAAAGCACCCACAATCGGTAACCCTCATATTAGTCTCATCATAAGCTACCCATTTTGAAAATTGGAAAAAGGTGCTATCCATCGGGACATATCCGGTAAGATAGGTGAATCCGGTAAGCAGGGTAAAAAAAACTACTATTAAAAAAAACAACCAAGCAGTTAATTTGGGCCAGCTTCCCAATAAAAGCATCACCCCTAACACGATCTCGAGGACTATCATGAATACCGAGAAGGAATTCTGATAAAGGGTAAGTTCAGTCAAAACGGGTCCAAAAAATGAAAACCAGGTAGGTTCAAGGTGGGCGGAAAACTCATTAAAGTATTGTTCCAACTTAAATCCGGTACCCATAGGGTCTATGGCTTTTACCCATCCCGAAATGATAAATAATAGCCCACAGAAAGCCTGCAAAAAAGTTATGAGCCAGTTTTTGTGTTTGCGCAATATGAATATTACAACTCCTGAATAGATCAACGCTGCTATAACGATGATAATACTAAGTTTACTTAATGTCATTGGTTTTCACGAAGTTTAATAAGTGCGAAAATGGCGTAGTTGAAAATATCTTTAAAATTAGCCTCTAGTCCCTCTGATACCGTAGTTTTACCTGAGTTTTGTTCTATCTCTTTTACCCGTAATATCTTCATCAGGATCATATCGGTAAATGAACTGATCCGCATATCTCTCCATGCTTCCCCATAGTCATGATTCTTTTCTTGTAATAATTCTCTGATTGTGAGCACTTTCTGATCATACAATCTCACAGCATGTTCTAAGGGCAGGTTAAGATTCTCTACCGATGGAAAGTTAAGTTGGATCAGGGTCATGACAGCATAATTAGCTATACCAACAAATTCCTGATGGACATCGTCAGCAACGCGTTGAGCACCTTTTTCTTCTATCGTCCGAATCCGTTTTGCTTTTATAAAGATTTGATCGGTAAGAGAAGATGGTCTTAAGATTCGCCAGGCCGTACCGTAATCTTTGGTTTTGGCAACAAACAAATCCCTGCACTCTTTGGTTTCCAGATCAAATTGATCAATTGTATTAGTCAAGCGACGATTTTCGGCCAAATATAGTTGAATCATTGAATTTTAAAATATAACACTTGTTAATATATTTAAATAAGATGTATTGAGTTCCAATAATTATGAACTTTGTGATGAAAACATGACTGCCGTTCCTACTGATTACCGTACCATCCAGTCTAATGGCTTTGGCGACTACAAAGACCGTGGTAGTCGGTTTTTAGCCTATATATTTCCCTTGAAATCAGAAGGTTCGGTAAAAGGATTACTGGATAGTTTATGGGCTGACCACCCTAAGGCTCGCCATATTTGTTATGCCTATCGATTGGGGTTTGATGGCCTGAACCAGAAGTCATCAGATGATGGAGAACCCTCGGGTTCGGCAGGAAAACCTATTCTTAATCAACTGCTCAGTGCAGATTTAACTTTTGTCCTTGGCGCAGTTGTTCGCTATTTCGGTGGCATAAAATTAGGCACCAGTGGTTTAATTCAAGCTTATAAACTAAGCACCCAGGCAGCTATCAATAGCCTCCAAATAATTCAACTCAACGTAAATTATATCATACATATTGATTTTACTTACGATTTATTGGGCGATGTATTTTCAATCCTCTCCAGGTACAACATAAAGATGGACCTAATACAATATGGTGACCCAATTAGATTGACTTTAAGTCTTCCTGTAGAGTCGGCAGAACAAACAATGCTGGTTCTTAAAGAGTATGTTTACCAGCAGCATCATTATAATCTGGCTTCCAATCAGTTTGAAGTTCATTTTTCTCACCTTGAATAGCAATCATCTATGTACAAAATTGGAATTACCGGTTTAATAGGGAGTGGAAAAACCACAGTTTGCAAAATCTTCGAGACCTTGGGCGTACCGGTATTTTATGCCGACGATGAGGCGAAAAACCTGATGCAAACTAATCATGATCTCAAATATTCACTGCTCAATATTCTTGGCCCACAAACATACCAAACTGATGGAAAGTTAAATCGGAAATACATTGCCCTTAAAATCTTCGAAGACCCAAATTTATTATCTCAAATCAATGCTTTGGTTCATCCAGTTGTTCTTGACAAACTGTCCGAATGGTTCAAAGATCAGTCTGGTGAGGCTTACGCGTTGTATGAGTCTGCTTTAATCACTCAAAAGCACAAGACTTTTTTAGATTTTGTTATTCTGGTCAATGCCCCTCAGCATTTGCGATTGTCCCGAGTCATGCAGCGCCAAAATGAAACAAAAGAAGATATACTCAAAAGAATGGCTGCACAACCCAAAGAAAAGTCCTTAAAGGATTTGGCTGATTTTATCATCCGCAATAATGGTCAACCCCTAATCCCCCAAGTGTTAGCCATCCATAGAAAAATAGTTACAATCCATAACGCTAGCCAGAAAAATGATCAAGAGTAAAACCTTTTTTCAAAGACTAGATTAACCAACCTATTATCGTAAATTTACCTGGCCAAAATGAATAAAATGATTTCGGAAAAAATAACCTCTTCGGCCCGTTTTATAGAGTTGGAAGATCAGTATGGTGCCCATAACTACCATCCGCTACCTGTAGTATTATCCAGGGGTGCTGGTGTTAACTTATGGGATGTAGATGGGAAACGTTATTTTGATTTCCTTTCGGCATATTCGGCAGTAAATCAAGGGCATTGCCATCCAAAAATAATTGAAGCATTAACCCAACAAGCTCAGCGGTTGACCTTAACTTCAAGAGCATTTTATAATGATCAATTAGGCCCTTACGAAGCTTACATTACCAAATTATTTGGTTATGACCGGGTATTACCTATGAATACCGGTGTTGAAGGAGTGGAAACAGCAATCAAATTAGTCCGCAAATGGGCTTATTTGAATAAGGGAATCGTTGAGAATGAAGCAAAAATTGTTTTTGCTAGTAAAAATTTTCATGGCCGGACCTTAGCGGCTATTTCCGCCTCAACTGATCTGGGGAGTACCCAGCATTTTGGTCCCTTTGTTCCTGGATTTGTTATTGTGCCATATAATGATCTGTCTACTTTGGAACTGGTCCTGCGGGAATATAAGACCACCACAGCTGGGGTCATAATCGAACCAATTCAAGGAGAAGCGGGAGTCATTGTCCCTGATGCAGATTATTTACCGGGAGTAGCAAAGTTATGTGCCCAGTATCAAGCATTATTTGTTGCAGATGAAATTCAGACCGGAATCGCCCGGACAGGCCGGATGCTCTGTTGCGATCATTTTGGATTGCGGCCGGATATCTTAATTCTTGGGAAAGCATTGTCAGGAGGCACCATGCCAGTTGCTGCCATCCTGGCCGATGACTATATAATGAATAACTTAAAACCAGGACAACATGGCTCAACTTTTGGAGGCAACCCACTAGCCTGCGCGGTTGCCAAAGCAGCATTGGAAGTCGTCATAGACGAAAAACTTGCCGCAAATGCAGATCAAATGGGTCACCTGTTTCGTGCACATCTACAACAACTGCAAACCAAATATTCAATTATTTCAGGGTACCGAGGAATGGGATTGTTAAATGCCATCGTCATCGGGGAAGATGAGGAAGGAGATATGGCTTGGAATATTTGCCTGGAGTTTGCAAAGAATGGGTTATTAGCTAAACCAACACATGGCAATATCATCCGTCTGGCTCCTCCCCTGATAATCCAAGAAAGACAAGTGGAGGAATGCATAGGGATTATCGAAAAAAGTCTGAAATCATTTTAAGCTATTTCCATTTTTTACGTGGGAACTAAAGGGGTAAGTGAATCATCCTTGATAGATTTTTTTAATCTATATGTCGTTAATAACAGGAGAGTTCTGTATAACATCTGTTAATTTTTTACTAATATTGCATCGCAATAATACGTTTACCAGGTGTAGATTAGTTAATAATGGGGAATCTGCTTAATACCATGAAAACAAGTTTGATAATATTTCTATTGAGCTGGTCGATGGTGCTTTATGCCCAACCGACCACCATCTTTACAGAAGAAAATTTTCATTATAAACAAGGTCTGGATTTATATAGTAAAGGGCTATATGGATTAGCAAAAAGTGAGTTTGCCATAGCTTTGAAAGAACTTAAACCTTTAACAGATGGCGCTTCACAACTCATCAGGACCCAAACTGAGCTTTATTTGGCCCGGACTTTGGTGAGAATGGATCTCCCGGAAGGAGAAAAAATGATTTTAGAATTTATTAGGAAAAATCGCCCCGATCCAATAGCAGATGAAGCCAATATTGAGATAGCGAATTATTATTTTGACGCCAAAAAATATGATAAAGCGAATGAATACTACGCCTGGCTTCGAGACGGATCATTGAGCGGAGAGCAAAAATCCGAAGTCCGCTTCAAACAAGGTTATGGGTACTTCACTCAGAAAAAATTTAAAGAGGCTCAGGAAGCTTTTAACGCGATTAAAGATAACAAAAATCAATACTATTTTCCAGCGAATTATTACCTGGGGATGTGCCAGTTCTTTAGAGGGAAATATGAAGAAGCGATATCCAGTTTCAATCGAGTAAGTAATTCTGAAGCTTATAAAGCGCAAACACCTTATTACATTTCGCAAATATATTTCGCTCAAAAAAAATATAAAGAACTAGTCGATTATACTGGGAATTTTCTTAATCAAAATCCACGTGGAAAAAATATTGATGAGATTCATTTGTTGAGGGGGCAAGCACTATTTGAACTTAAAGATTATCAGGCTGCATTGATGCATTTGGAACATTACGAGAGTAAAAATTCTCGAATGCGCAAAGAAGATTTTTATCAATTAGGGTACACCCAATATGTAACTGGTCATTATGACCGAGCCATAAAAAGTTTAAGTGAAATTAGTTATGAGAACTCGGCCATGGGACAAAATGCCAGTTTTTACAGTGCAGACAGTTATTTAAAAACTAAAAATCTTTCTTCGGCCAGAGCAGCGTTTGGGCAAGTAGCTAAGTTAGATTTCGATAAATCAATTAAAGAAGAGGCATTATTCAACTATGCTAAATTAAGCACTGAACTAAAATATGACCGCGAAGCTATTTATGCTTTGCAGGAGTTTAAAAAAGATTCAAAATACCATACTGAGGCGCAAAACCTGATGGTTGATATCTTTGCCAGAACCAGAGATTATTCAGGTGGTTTACGGATTATTGAAGATATGGATATACGCACCAATCGTATCAATGAAATGTATCAAAAATTAGCCTTTCTGCGTGGTATTCAATTAATTAATGACAATGCTCCTGCAGCGGCATTGGAAGCATTTGATAAATCTTTATCTCAAAACCTGAATCCCGCTATTTCGTCATTATGCCATTATTGGAAAGCGGATATTTATCATCAACAGGATAATTACCAGCAAAGTAATACTGAAATAGCTCAATTTTTATCCGCAGCTAAAAATCGTAAAGACTTGCCGACCGAAGCTAATTATGCTATGGGGCTCTATCTACAAGGATATAATTTTTTTAAAGCTAAAAATTATGGTGAAGCCCTTCCCGCATTTCGCGAAGCGGGGCAAGCCTTACGCACTTCTTCTAACAAAGACATTACTAATAAACTTCAACCAGATGCACAAATGCGTACTGGGGATTGTTATTTTAAACAAAATAAATATAAAGAGGCCATAGCAGCATATAATGAAGTCATTAACAAAAAGCAAATCGGCTATCAATATGCACTCTTTCAGAACGGAATCATATTAGGGCTTACAGGAGAGGTCAACGACAAGATCACGGCTATGCGCAGTATTATTAACGATAAATCATCTTCCGAATATGTGGATGACGCCCTCTTAGAACTAGGTATAACTTATTTGAACCTGAACCAACCGGCCCAAGCGAAAACTGCTCTAACCCAGTTAGTCAATGAATATGGTAATCGTAGTAATTTGGTTATTGAAGCTTTGCTTAAATTAGGTTTAGTGCATTACAACCAAGGAGATTTCACCAATGCACTATCCTATTATAAAAATGTGTTTAAATATAACCCCGAACCAAATGAATCTCAAGAAGCCTTATCGGCTATCGAAGAGATTTATATACAAGATCTTGGCAAACCGGACGAATATTTTGCGTTTTTAGAGACAATACCAGGGTATCGTTTTTCAGATTTTTCTAAAGACTCCTTATCATTTCGCTCTGCTGATATATTATTTGAATCTGGAAATTATGCTAAGGCTGTAGATGCGTATAAACAATATTTAGTAAAATATCCAAAAGGAGCTTTTTCCTTAATTGCTCATTATCGACGCGGAGAAAGTAATGCTTTATTAAAACAATTCAATCCTGCTTTAACGGATTATGAGGCAGTTATGGAACGGGGAAACAGCGAGTATTTTGAATCAGCCTTGTATAAAGCGGCTGTTATTAGTTATAACCATAATAATAATTTTGAAAAAGCACTAAGTTATTACAGTCAGTTAGAGAAAATTACTACTTCTACAGATAAAAAATTAGAAGCCCAGCTAGGAAGTCTGCAAAGCGCTTATCGCTTGAACAAACCGAAAGAGGTATACTTAAGCGCTGAGTTAGTTACGACCAATAGTCAAGCGACACCAGCCCAAAAAGCTTTGGCCTTCTATTACTCTGGAAAAATGGCGTATGATCAAAAGGATTACGATCGGGCCTTACAATCGTTTAATCAGTCAATCAAGTTAAATGATAACGTTCAAGCAGCTGAAAGTAGATACCTGGTGGCATTCATATATTTCGAAAAAAATGAAATAGACTTGGCCGAAACCCTTGCCGATAAATCAGTTCAGGATAATTCAGGCCATGATTACTGGATAGCCAAATCATTAATTCTGGCCTCAGATATTCAAGTAAAAAAAGGAAACTATCTTCGTGCGGAAGCAGCATTAAATGCAGTTATTGATAATACGGATGACCCCCAATTAATCAAGGAAGCCCAAGAGAAATTAAAGCGGATAAAAGAGTTAAAAGAACAAAAAACACGGATCCAGCCAAATTCCAACAAACTTGAATTTCAAAATTCGAATAACTAATTGATGATGAAGCCGTTCTTATATATTTTAATGATCCTATTCGTCGTTGGCGTAAACCCTTTGCAGGGTCAAAATTTGCCGGTGGAACAAGTACAGGTAGTGAAGAATTTTGACGCCAGACTTGCCGATGCTATAAAAATACATGTTCGTCCAGACTTGCCTGATCCAGATAGTACTACGCGTAATTATAGCTACAATTTAAATGCATATACCCTACCTATCGAATACCCTGCTCCAGCCATTAAACCTGTCGCTTTGAGCACAGATAAACTGCCCCCCGGCTATAAAGGATTACTCAAAGCCGGTTATGGTTACCCGTCTTCGCCATTTGCATATGCAGGATATAATTTTGTTTCTAATGATAATTTAAATATCGGCTTAAATGCCCGTCATTATTCTGTCAACGATTCTAAAAAACTGGCTAACCGGCGGTTTGCCATGAACGACTTAAATGTACAGGGTTCCTATTTTAGCGGCCAAGAATTTGCCATGGATGGAACCTTGGACATAAGTGTTGATAATTATTTCCTTTACGGTTATGACCACAATACGTTGGACCTTAGTAAGGAAGAGGTTAAAAGAAGATTCTCTACTGTAGAGATGGGTACTAATTTATTTAATGGAACAAATAATAAAGCTAACTTCAATTATAATGCCGGTGTTAACTTTTATCATCACAGTGATAATTATGCAGCGAAGGAAAATGGCGTTGTTTTAGATTTAGGTGGGACCGTGTGGATAAGTAAAAAGCATCCGTTAAGGTTGAATCTTTCCTCTGATTTTACCGGCCTGAAGGACACGGTTAAACAATCATTGAATAATTTTTATTTACAACCTTCATTTACATTTCATGGGCAATCGTTTAAAATAAAAGCGGGGGCCAACTTAACTCTTCATGAGGATAGTTATCAGATTTTTCCAGATATTGAATTAGCTGTAGGCTTGTCCGGAAATCAGCTTATCCTTTTCGCTGGATGGGATGGGAGTTTACAAAAAAATACTTTCAGATCTTTAAGCGATTATAATCCATTTTTAACTTCCCGCATTTATGATATAAATAACACGAAATATTATAACTACTATGGTGGCCTAAAAGGAACCTTTGCGTTCTTGCGTTATGAAGTAAAAGGCGGCTATAAACAAACCGAAGATTTTGCACTTTTCAAAGCACAGAATATCACTCCAACCAGATTTGAAGTACTCTATGATGATATGAACATCATCTATGGGTCAGGTACTTTACAGATTTCTCCATTTAAAAATTTAGAAGCCGCTTTAAATATTACTAAAAATATTTTCAAGCCCAATTTGCAAAATGAAGCATGGTTTCTCCCTTCTTTGATTAGTAATTTGTCGGTGACTTATAACGCGGCAAAAGACCGCTTTAATCTTCGAGGTGAGGTATATTATTCTGGAAAAATCCAACAGCTTAATTTTGATGAAACCGTCTCTGAGTCAAATGTGCTTTTGGATGTAAATGTACATGCTAATTATTTTATTAGTGAGAAATTTGGTGTCTTCGCTAATATAAACAATATGTCTAACCTACAGTACCGGCAATGGCTCAACTATCCTGGTATAGGGATTAATGCAATGGGTGGTTTTCTGCTTAGATTTTAAATTGACACCCTCTTTTTTTGTTTCTGAGTGATATCAAATCATTACTCTCTTAAAGGGGTGATGACTATTCGTGAGGGAGAATTATTATCTTTCGCCTTAATTAAGGTGTATGAGTATAAAGAAAATACTTGTTGCTAACCGGGGAGAAATAGCACGCCGGATTATGCGCACATGTCGAAAATTGGGTATTAATACGGTAGCAATTTATTCTGAGACTGACCGAACCGCCCTGCACACCCAGGAAGCGGATGAAGCAGTGTATATAGGGCCATCACCTTCAAGTGAATCGTATTTAAGAGGGGACAAAATAATCACAGCAGCAATTGAAAGTGGTGCTGAGGCCATTCATCCGGGTTATGGTTTTTTAAGTGAAAATGCAGACTTCGCCCAGAAAGTTAAAGCGGCTGGACTTATCTTTATTGGCCCAAGTGAAACAGCTATTGAAGCGATGGGCAACAAGCTGATAGCTAAAGCTAATGCCCGGAAGTTTAATGTGCCTTTGGTGCCTGGATCGGACACTGCAGTTACTTACAAAGAAGCCATATTTTTTGCTCAAACCATTGGTTATCCATTATTGATAAAAGCAGCGGCTGGTGGCGGTGGTAAGGGCATGCGCATCGTAAGGCATGATTCAGAGCTTAAAGAGGCGTTTGAAAGAGCAGCAAGTGAGGCCCAATCTTCGTTTATAGATGGTTCAGTGTTTATAGAGAAGTATATTACTAATCCAAAACACATTGAGATTCAAATATTTGGGGATCAACATGGACAGTACATTCATTTAGGAGAAAGGGAATGTTCCATCCAGCGTCGTCATCAAAAAGTAGTGGAAGAATCTCCTTCTCCGGTGGTAGACTTGGACTTACGTCATGAGCTTGGGCAAGCAGCTATCAAGGTGGGTCAATCTTGTGGATACACCAATGCCGGGACTGTAGAGTTTATCATGGATGAGACCGGAAAATTTTATTTTTTGGAAATGAATACCCGCCTACAAGTCGAACACCCAGTGACTGAGATGGTAACAGGTTTAGATTTGGTAGAGCTTCAAATAAGAATAGCAGAAGGCAAAAGAATACCAATTACACAAGAGCAAGTCCGCTGGATTGGTCATGCGATCGAACTAAGAGTTTATGCTGAAGATATTTACCAAGGTTTTATCCCCAGTACAGGTATTATTTCTTCTTATCAAAAACCGGACCTTCCGGGAGTCAGACTTGACGATGCTTGCGCTCAGGGATCGGAGATCTCCGTATATTATGATCCAATGATAGCTAAATTGATTGCATATGGCCATAATCGACAGGAAGCCATTATATTACTGAATAAAGCAATTGATGAATACAGAATAGAAGGTGTAAAAACTACACTCCCTTTTGGCAAATTTGTGCTAAATCATCCGGTGTTTCTCGAGGGAAAGGCTTCTACCGGCTTTGTAAGCACCTACTTTAAGCCCGAAGCTATATACATAGAAGGGTTAAGGGAAATTGGGCAGACTGCAGTCGGCGTATATCTTGCAGAATTTGGTAAAATTCGTATACCCAACGCATGAGCAATTTTTTTATATAACAGATCAGTTTAGGTATAAATTTTGATATACATTTGCAGTTTTAAACAACAGCCGATGTAGCTCAGGGGTAGAGCAGCTCATTCGTAATGAGCGGGTCGTAGGTTCAATTCCTATCGTCGGCTCTAATATTTTCTGTTTACAACACATAATATGCCGGAGTTTAAATCAGCATTTGTACATACGGTCTTTTTTTGGCTTAACGAACCAACGAAAGAGAATCTGGCCAAACTTAAAGAAGGTGTTTTAAGTTTAAGTGCCGTTGAAACCATTTCTGCAGGTCATATCGGTACACCGGCATCAACACGTCGCGCAGTAATTGACCACAGTTATGATCTGTCTTTAACATTCATTTTCAAGGACAAACAGGCTCAAGACATCTATCAGGATCATCCTCTCCATACATCGTTTGTTGAAAATTATAAGCATTTATGGTCTAAGGTTCAAGTATATGATGCGGTGGGTTAATCCCGAAAAGTCCAAAAAGGTTACAATATTTGATTAATACCTGATACACATATTTATTTTTGCTATATTTGAGCGAATAGCTAATACATGAATTTATCAGTCAGTCAAATAATTTGTCCGCATTGTCAGCAGCCGATCAAACTTGAAGATGTGGTTCGTCATCAAATTGAAGAATCCCTTAATACTCAATTAGCTCAGTTAGAAAACAAATTGTCTCAGAATTACAATTCCAAGCTTCTTGAACTTGAACAAAAAGAAAGGTCATTTGAAGAAAAGAAAAAAAACGAAAACCAGATATTTCAAGAGCGTTTAGCCAAAGAAAAATCTTTACTCAGGGAACAAATACAACAGATTATAGAAAAAGATTTTGCTTCAAAACTTGACCTGCTTAACAAAGAGTTGGCCCAATCTTCTGTTGAATTGGGAAAGTTGCGGAATAAGGAAATTGAACTGGAACAGGTCAAGCGAAAGATGGACCTCCAGCAAAAAGAACTAGAACTCTCCTTCGAAAAAAAATTTAGTGAGAAACAGAGACTCCTGGAAGAACAGGTACGGAATAGAGTTTATCAGGAGTTAGAGCTGAAAATAAAGGAAAAGGACAAGCAACTGGATGATCAAAAAAAATTGCTTACTGAGATGCAACGCAAGGTGGAGCAAGGTTCAGGTCAGCTATTCGGAGAAGTACAAGAACTCGCTATTGAAGACTGGCTAAGACAACAATTCCCTTTGGATGATATTATAGAAATCAAAAAAGGGGTACGTGGCGCTGACTGTCAGCATTTTGTACATACGACGACCAGAAAAAACTGCGGCATTATTTATTATGAAAGTAAACGCACCAAGGAGTTTCAGTATCAATGGTTGGATAAGTTTAAACAGGATATGATAAATTGTGGGGCGGATATGGGCATTTTAGTCACCCAAAGTCTCCCTAAGGATATGGACCGAATGGGCGAGAGGTCAGGAATTTGGATTTGTAAATATGAGGATTTTAAGAGTTTGACGGTGATTTTAAGACAATCATTAATAAAAATAAGCGAAGTAACAGAACAACAGCGCAACCGGGGGGATAAAATGGAACTCCTCTATAAGTACTTGACTAGTAACGAGTTTAGACTAAAAATTGAGTCCATTGTAGAAGGGTTTACTCAAATGCAGGACGATCTACAAAAAGAAAAAAATGCTATGTTCCGCATTTGGAGTCAACGCGAGAAACAAATTCAAAAAGTGCTGGTGAATACCACTGAAATGTATGGTGATTTTAGAGGTATTGCCGGGCCCGCTATACCACAAGTTAAACAATTAGAACTTTCACGTCGAGAGGGAGAAATCTTCGATCTGAATGAAGAAAAGGATCAGGTTTGATCATAATGGACCATCCTTAAATATTATTAAGTATCTATGAATACGGTTGTTTTGACGAAAAAATGTGTAAGTTAACCTGGGAATCATACCTTGTGAATATTTTTATTAACAGCTTTTATTTGGATTGATTTCTGAAATTGACCAATATGAACAACGAAATAAGCGAACTTTTTAATAATACAGAACTTGATTCGCGTAGCGTGGGGTCGTTAGTTAGTGCATTGTCTTCCAACAGCCTACAGGGTTTCGATTACCTTAAATTTAAGAAAAGCCTGCTTGCATTGAAAGTAATGGGCATGAGTGAAGATATGGCCTTTAAGTCCACTTACACCACCGTTTCCAGCTTGGGTATCAACAAAGAAAAGTTGATTAGCACTGCCAAACATTACCTGGATGTATTAAGCAGGGAACGGAATCAATTTGAATCAGCATTAAAAAATCAACTTCATCAACGCGTAGATGCTAAGTATAATGAAGCCGAGGTACTTACTGAGCGAATAAAAGAATACGAGAACAAAATCGAAGAGTTGAAAGAGCAAATAGAAGTTATGCGCAAACAGGTCAGTGATGCTAATGCTCAAATTGAATCGTCTAAAGAAAAAATTGAACAGACTAAAACTAAATTTGAGAGTACCTTTGAATATTTTACCCAGGTTATAGAAAAGGATATCCAACTTATCAATCAATATTTATAAACCATCTGAATATGGCAACCAGTGCTTCATTTAACGCTCCTGACATGAAACCCAAATCATTTTGGCAAAAGCCGGAAGGGGTTACAGGACTATTATTTCTAGTCGGTTTTCTTGGCATAATAGGCTACGTTGTAGCTACCAACATAGCTGCCATTTTAGCTTTTACACAAAGTGTGCTTGGATTGGCAATCACTTTATTGGTGCTAGGTGCCATCATTTATATGGTCCTCGACCCGAAAATGCGCACCCTGGTAGGGTACATGTATAAGAGTATTATGCGCTGGGTAACCGGGTGGTTTATTACAATTGATCCAATAGGTATATTGAAGAACTACGTTGATGATCTACAGGATAATCTTTCAAAAATGGGCACCCAGTTGGGTTCTCTCAAAGGACAAATGCGCAAATTACTGACTATCATGGAAGATAATTCAAAAGAAATAGAACACTCCATGATGATTGCTAAAAAAGCAAAAGAAATGGGCGATGAAAAAAATATGCTTTTATCCTCCCGCAAGGCAGCCAGATTACAAGAGTCGAACGAAAAATATAAGACACTCTACAATAAAATGGATATACTTTATCGGGTTTTGACCAAAATGTATCAAAATTCAGAAGTACTTCTCGAAGACACCATTGACCAAGTGAAGGTTAAAGAGCAAGAGCGAAAAGCGATACGGGCTTCACACTCTGCCATGAAATCAGCCATGGCTATCTTGTCTGGTGATAAGGATAAAAGAGCCATGTTTGATCAAGCATTGGAAACCATCGCCGATGATGTAGCCACCAAAGTGGGTGAAATGGAGCGCTTTATGGAAATGTCTTCGAAATTTATGGATTCGATAGACCTGCAAAACGGCGTCTTCGAAGAGGAAGGATTAAAGATGCTGGAACAGTATGAACAACAATCCTCTTTGTTATTGATGGATGGAAAAAGTAAGTCAAATGAGACCTTGGATTTGGATGAACTTAAAGCAAGAGGGGTAAGTAAAAAAAACAAAGGTGATAATTACGAAAAACTATTCGAATAGAGGATCACACCACTCGGCTTAGTCCAAGCTTGATACCAGTTTCTAACATAAGTTGATAGGCTTGATCATAGTCGTTATGTATAGTTCCGTCCAATATAGCTTCCCGGATAATTGATTTGATAATACCAACTTCCCGTGAAGGCCCCATTCCAAAGGTTGTCATGATTTCGTCCCCATCAATTGGTGGCTGAAAAATACGCAACCGATCTTCCTCTTCTACTTCCTGTAACCTTTGTCGCAACTTTTTACTGTTGTCCAAATACGTCTTTACTTTAAGATCGTTTTTTGAGGTAATATCAGCTTCACATAAAGTCATTAAAGATTCCATATCTTCTCCAGCTTCAAACAACAATCGTCGCACGGCCGAATCAGTTATTTCTTCTTTGGTTAATGCTATAGGACGTAAATGAAGACGGACTAATTTTTGGACAAATTTCATTTTGTGATCTAGTGGCAAACGCAGACGGCGAAAAATACGTGGCAGCATTATCGCCCCTAAAGCATCGTGACCATGAAAAGTCCAACCATGCTCAGGGTGGAATCTTTTTGTTGCTGGTTTAGCAATATCATGGAATAAAGCAGCCCAACGCAACCAGATATCGTCGCTCACTTTTGCTACATTATCAACCACTTGCAAGGTGTGATAAAAATTATCTTTATGCCCAACGCCTTCTAACATTTCAACGCCTTGCAGGGCAGTCAACTCTGGTAAAACGATGTGTAATAATCCGGACTCAAACAATAATTTAAACCCAATGGATGGTTTAGGACAAGTAAGAATTTTAGTCAATTCGGTGGTTATTCGTTCTTTTGAAACAATATTGATCCGATTGCGGAATAAGGGAATAGCTTTATAAGTGTTATCTTCAATCTGAAAATCCAATTGTGTTGAAAAGCGAATAGCTCTCATCATACGCAATGGGTCGTCAGAAAATGTCTTTCCAGGCTCAAGAGGCGTTTTGAGGATTTTTTCTTCCAGATGAGCAAGTCCACCAAAAGGATCAATAATTTGACCAAAATCTTCTTCATTTAAACTAACAGCTAAGGCATTGATCGTA
Organism: Saprospiraceae bacterium; assembly: GCA_041917975.1. Taxonomy (GTDB): domain Bacteria; phylum Bacteroidota; class Bacteroidia; order Chitinophagales; family Saprospiraceae; genus JAYRWN01. The sequence goes on from JAYRWN010000080.1 coordinate 20,973, forward strand.
AAATCCCGACGAAGCTGGTCATCCTCCAAAGACCCTTCTTCCACAATTGGTTTACGGCTATCCGCGCGGTATGATTCCTTACGAGCACCCACAAATTCTATTTCCAAATCCTGATGTTTAAGCATGGCCGTGCCAAAACGTTTGTATACCACTAATCTGGGAATTGGTTTCAATTTTTCAGCGAGTTTTTCGGCAAAAGCAATACCGGACCCTAAACAGACAATATCTATATCATTGGACTCTATACCCAATAATCTGTCGCGAACATACCCGCCTACAACAAATACAGGGTAACCGAGTTCCGTGCCGGTAAGCTGGATCAACTCAAAAATCTTTCGTTCATATGGTTTGATCGCAAATACCATTATTGAAAATTAAACCAGACAACCCAAATAATGCTCTTTGATTTCATCAAGTATGTCGATGATGACTTGAGGATCAGATTCGGTGACCAGTCGTGAACGGTAAGTCTTGATGTTCTCCAGGCCTTTAAAATAGTTAGTATAATGTCGACGCATTTCCAAAACACCCAAAGTTATACCCTTCCACTCCATGGACTTGATCAAATGGGTTTTTGCCGCCATTACCTTTTCAGCCACACCAGGCTCTTCAAGGGTCTCACCAGTGGCAAAATGGTGTTTGATTTGATTAAAAATCCAGGGGTTGCCAATGGCCGCTCTTCCGATCATTATTCCATCCACTTGATATCTTTCACGGTAAAGCAATGCCTTCTGGGGTGTGTCAACATCACCATTACCAAAAATGGGGATAGTTATCCGCGGATTTGCTTTGACTTTTTTTATCCAAGTCCAGTCCGCATCACCTTTATACATCTGCGCCCTGGTCCGGGCATGAATTGATAGCGCCTGTACACCCACATCCTGTAGCCTTTCTGCTACTTCCACTATACGGATGCTATTTTCATCCCAACCTAACCGCGTTTTAACGGTTACAGGTAAATGAGTTCTTTTTACCACTGCAGCGGTCAAGCTGACCATTTTATCGACATCTCTTAATATTCCAGCCCCGGCATTTTTGCAAACCACTTTTTTTACCGGGCAACCATAGTTAATATCCAGCAAGTTTGGTTGTGCGGCAGTAACAATATCTGTGGCTTGAATCATGGAATCGTATTCAGCACCAAAAATCTGGATTCCAATTGGCCTTTCTTCTGCAAAGATTTCCAGTTTTTGAACTGATTTTTCAGCATCCCGAATTAACCCTTCAACACTGATAAACTCTGTAAACATCAGGTCTGCCCCACCCTGCTTACATAAAAACCGAAAAGGGGGATCGCTGACATCTTCCATAGGGGCTAAAAGAAGAGGAAAATGACCTAATTCAATATCCCGAATGCGCACCATCGGGCAAAAATACATAAATAAGCCGCTTGATGTACTTTCATGAAATTAAAAGACCATTGTATCCTATTATTATACCTTACAAGTGAAAATAGGCGTTAAGATGTTATCAATTAACTTGAATTAATAAGTCTTCTCCGTTAGGAGATCTTCGCCTTTACTGGCTTTTTATTAGGTGTATTTATTTTATGGTTACCAAACCATTTTTTGAAGGTTAAAAGGGCAGGTGAGATAAATCGACATTTCCTCCGGATAAAATAAGACCTATCCGTTTACCTAAAAAAACAGGATATTGTTTTAATAAAACCGCCACTGGCACGGCAGATGAAGGTTCAATCACCAGTTTAGTATATTGCCACGTCAGTTTCATCGCTGCGATGATCTCTTCTTCAGAAACGGTGAAAATATCATGAACATGACGATGAATTAGTTCAAAAGTGTATTCACCTAAGTTGGTTTTAAGTCCGTCAGCCACTGTGTTGGAGGTGGAATTTTTTTCAATTTTGCCAGAATGTAAAGAACGAGATGCGTCATCTACTTGGCGGGGTTCAGCCCCAAACACTTTTATATGGGGAAAAGCATAATAAGCCCACAGGGCCGTACCTGATAATAATCCTCCACCACCTACAGGTGTAATTAATATATCTACCTCAGTATCTTCCAAAATTTCTTTAGCCGCTGTAGCTTGACCGGCGATGACATTATAATCATTATATGGATGAATAAATGTAGCTCCGGTTTCTTTAATAACTTGCTGTAAAATTTCCTCCCTGGCTTCAACGGTGGGTTTGCAAAAGGTGACTTTGGCTCCTTCGCGTATCGTCCCTTCATATTTTACCCTGGGTGCATTCTCTGGCATGACAATAAAAGCAGGTAAACGATGAAGCTTTGCTGCTAGGGCTATAGCTTGAGCATGATTTCCTGACGAATGCGTGCATACACCGGCTTTGCGTTCCTCTGCATTCAACGCAGAAACAGCTGCAGAAGCACCACGCATTTTGAATGCGCCTATTTTCTGCATGTTTTCAGCTTTAAGATACACCTTGGCCCCGCAAAGTTCATCCAATATTTCATTATGAAATAAGGGAGTTCTCCTAATCATGGGCTGAATTGCCTGATGGACATTGACAATCTGCTCAGCAGTTGGAATTGATTCTAATTTTGGCAAATTCATAATTCAAAATGATGAGTTTATTTAAAAGCGCCTTGGTCTCTCGCCCCAGCCAAGCTCAAGACGAGCTGCTCCAGGTGTGCTTCATGGTTGTATACATGAGGAGCAATTCTTAGATAAGACCCTCTGACAGAAACATAAATGTAGTTAGCACGTAAAAAATTATTAAGCGCACCAGGGCTCCATTGCAAACGAGATAAATTTATCGGAAACAAATGACCTGGGAAGTATCTAAAATCAGTCATACCCTCAAAACCATTTTCTATAAGAAGTTTTTCTAATTTATCGCGTAAATTCCGGCAATAATTTTGAATGGATTCTGGGGACCATTTAAGAATTTGATCTAAAGCAGCAGATAACATTGGCATTTGAAAAAATTGAGCTGATTCACCAACATTGTAACGAAAGGCCCCCGGTCGGTATTCGGCAGAATAGTCAGTCAAATGGGAAAAATCCTCGCTTCGCATGCGATTAATCCAGTTTTCTTCAATAGGTACGCCTTGGTCAAACAAAGGGCCATAATATGCCAAACCTAGTCCGTATGGACCAAATAGCCATTTGTAACCTGCACAAATTAAGGCATCAACCGGGCATTCTTTTAAACTAAATGGCAGAGCACCAATGGATTGAGTACCGTCAAGGATAAACGGTATTCCCAACTCAGAAGTTTTCTTCCGGATAGAAGGTAAATCAAATGCATAACCATTAGTCCAATGAACTGTGCTCATGGAAACTACTAAGGTTTTTTCATGGATGGCCTTCAAGATATTCTCGGTCCAACTTCCGTTATTCGTTGAACATTGGATAAAACGAATCTTATAGGATTTTTTTTTAGCTAAGCGCTGCCACACATAGACATTGCTCGGAAATTCCTCGTCGAGTAACAAAATTTCTCCCTGGTCTTTATGTGGAATATTATTGGCCGCATTAGCCAAGCCATATGAAACGGAAGGTATAATAGCTATTCTCTCAGGGTATGGAGAATCAATCAGCCGGCTGAACTGATTTTTAATTATTTCACCTCCTGAGAAAAAATCATCCGGGTTTAAAGTATAGGGCAGATTCTTTTTATGGATGGCAGATACACCTGCATCGGCAACGTTTTTTAAATTGGGGCTCAGGTACGCAGTATTTAAGTAACAAATGTGTTCCGGAATATTAAACAAGTCGGCCTGGCAATACATAAAAAAACTAAAAAATAGAAATTAAGAGAATTGATGATATTGGTAAATTTAACCTAACTATTCAAAATCATGTCTCGCATATGAAAAAAACTGGAATTTTTATGGGGATATTTTTCTTGGGTCTATTGATGGGATTTCAATTGGATAACATTAGGATTAACCGGGATATGATCCAGCAGGCCAGTTGGCTGATCGGTTTGCAATTCACTCCACAGGAAATGGATTCCATGATCGTACCCCTGGAAAAATATCGTGATAATTATGAGGTGATCAGAAAAGATTCCTTGGCTTACAGTACGCCCCCTGCTTTAGTTTTTGATCCACGACCTGGGAATTTTATTATACCTCGTTTACAATATCCTGTTCAATATTCCAGGCCGAATAAATTAAAACGGCCTAAAACCATAGAAGAGTTAAGTTTTTGGACTGTTCGGGATTTAGCCGAATTAATTAAGGCAAAGGAAGTGACCTCACTGGAGTTGACAACCCTCTTCCTTAATAGACTAAAAAAGTACGATCCCCAACTGTATTGTGTAGTTAATCTGACTGAAAAATATGCTTTGGAGCAAGCTAAATTATTAGATAAAGAAATAGAAAAAGGAAAATATCGGGGATTATTGCATGGCATCCCTTATGGTTTGAAGGATTTGTTTGCTGTCAGAGGTTACCCCACTACCTGGGGAGCTACACCTTTCCAGATGCAACAATTTGATTCCACTTCAGCGGTGGCAAATAAGTTAGAAGATGCCGGAGCAATTTTGGTCGCAAAATTATCCCTAGGTGAGTTGGCCAGGGGTGACGTTTGGTTTGGAGGACAGACTCGAAATCCTTGGGATAATACCAAAGGCAGTAGCGGATCCTCGGCAGGATCAGCCTCTGCAGTGGCAGCCGGCTTACTACCTTTTGCCATTGGAACAGAAACCCTGGGCTCCATAATTTCACCAGCTACGGTATGTGGGGTAACTGGATTACGACCTACCTTCGGGCGCATCAGTCGCTATGGGGCGATGCCCTTGGCCTGGAGTATGGATAAAGTAGGTCCGCTTTGCAGACAGGTTGAAGATTGTGCAATTATTCTGCAAGCATTAGCAGGATCGGACCCACGAGACCCTAGTACTATACCGGCACCATTTAATTATAATCACAATTTCAATGTAAAAACACTGCGCATAGGGTATGTAGAAGAAGATTTTAGTAAAGACTATCCATTTAAGGCAAATGATGAAAAAACTTTACAACTCTTGAAAGAGGCCGGTTTGGTACTGGTCCCGATTAAATTACCAGCATTACCTAATTTGCGTTTAATCCTTAATGCTGAAGCAGCGGCGGTTTTTAATGAGCTCACCTTAAAAGACCATGATGATTATTTAGTACAACAAAATAGTTCTGCCTGGCCAAATTCATTTCGCACTTCTCGTTTTATACCGGCTGTAGAATACATTCAGGCTACTCGCATCCGCCACAAGCTTGTTGAAGCGATGAATCAAGTCATGGAACAGGTAGATGTTTACCTGGCTCCAACCTTTTTTGGCAATAACCTTACCCTTACCAATTATACTGGACATCCGGCCTTAGTTATACCCAATGGGTTTCAAGATCAAAAACCAACCAGTATCACCTTGACGGGTTCCTTATTTGGAGAAGATAAATTATTACGTCTGGGAAAATTCTTACAAGATCTCTCCGACCACCATTTAAAGCATCCGGAACGGTTTGATCCTCGGTTTAATCACTAATTCAATTTTCTGAATCAGGATGTGGTCGTCCAAGGTTTTTTTTGAGTTTATAAGCATGTTCAATACTATCGTTAGAGGTAATTTCTTCTGGAGTCCATCCGGCCCATTTTTCTTGAAGCAAATCAGGTTGTCCGGCATCTACCCAGGCTGTATACCAAATACTTCCAACAGCCAGAATAGCGTCCTGCATTCGTTTCTGGACCATACCGCCCATGGTCTGTTGATATAATGCCGCATATTCCGGGCATGGCACCCGAACGGTTTGTTGTATCCTCTCCTCATAGCAATATTGACGATCGGATGGATATTGTGTACTAAGACGTTTTTCGATCATTATTACTGAATCTACTAAACGAAAGCTCTCCTTAACAATTTGCCACATGAAGCTGGGAATGTCAGATCTATACTCAGCTTTTCCCACAAAAAAATCATACTCTTTTTCTGCAAATAATTCGGGAATACGTGACTCCCAGAAAGCATGTAATCCAACCTGATCGGTCAATTGCCCATCGTAATTTGAAGTGGTATGTAATGGGACATGAGCATCGGCAATATAATGTCCAATGTCTGCCGCAAGTCGTAAAATTAAACTGATTTCATGATTCTTCATAGCTGCCACTAACCGACGGTATAATATGGGTACCTGATAAGGAACAACGCCGTGTTGAATTAAAGTATCCTCAAGTTCAAAGGTGATCAACACACTAGAGTCTTCATAATTTTCTGACCAATGATACTCATAATAATTTTGATGCAACCTCGAAAATAAGTATTTATAACAAGCAGGATATAGAACTTCCAAGGATTTAATATTAGGATAGTACTCCAAAGTATCTCCTTTGTTTACGATTACTTTGGTAAAACTCTCTTTGGCAGTTAGCCAATGTTTAGGTGGTTCAGGCGGATAATGATCCAAATCGATATAATGTCTGATGGCTTCCTCCTTGGCGGCATACCGACGTTTATCAGCATCCACAGCGTGCTCTGATAAATACAATATTTCCTTTTTAAACAATGGCAACATTTCCTCCGGAAGAGTAAAAACAGCCATAAAATTAATTTTACGATGCCCCCAGAAGCCCCATTCATTTTTTTGAGGCGTTGGACAGGTTAATAACCAACAAAATAGAGGCACCCAACTAATGATAGAAATAATCATACCCGGTAAATATTTTCCCCAGTACCCTTTCTTGAGCAACACAAAAGTCGTTCTCTGAAGTAAATATAAATAATTGGCCAGTCTTTTGTGCATCTGCTGGGTCAGTAAATATCCGAAGAGAAAATTCTTTATTGCCCTTCAGTGTATAAATCATTTCACAAAAAGGCAGAATTGAAGATGAGATGTTATGCTTAATCGAATTGGAATTATCAAAAGCCTCCAAACTAACAGAAAATAGTTCAGTAAGATAAGCCTGAATCAATTTATCGTTTGGTGGTCGTTCATATTGTGCGTATCTCTCCTCAGAACTAACCTGCCAATGTTGATTATTTTTGGTTAGAGTAAAACTTACTAATTTTTTTTGCGGGTATTTTACTTCCATCTTAATTAGTGAGTCTCGGCTAAAAGGCAACAAACTTAAATCACGCCATTCATCCACGGGCATCACAAATCTTGATCTCAAGCTTCCCTGAAACCCTGGGATATGCATCACATAGGGTTGATCATTTCCTTCAAGCATGACATGAGTCCCAAGTTCATCAGCTGTAACCCCACCTACATAAAGAACTTTCAATTGATTATCTCCAGAATAAATTTCCACTTTAGCACCAAAAACAGAAATATCTTTAATTATAAGGTCTGCTACGGCATGAGGAGGAATATTTTTGATGCGCTGCAAGTGTAAGGTTTGTAAAAGGTTTTTAATGGCGTCAGGTCTGGCCTTATAGCTAGAATTTACCCACCAGGTTTGCCCTGTTTTTTGTAACAGGATAGTCTCCCCGCTCCGATAGGCAATAAATATCTTATCAATAGTTTGAAGTTCAGGAATGTGAACTTCTAGGTCAGAAGATTTATCACTTTGGCAAAAAAATAATAAAATGGCTAGGAGAATGACGAAAGGTGGCAAAGGATTTCTCATTACCAGGCATATTTCTTTTTTCGCAACCAATGAAATACCAGGCCAAAACACAACAAGGTCACTAATGGTATTCCAATATTGATCCAATGATACTTAGTCTTTTGCATGCGGGCTTTTTCTTTATTTATTAAACGCAATTTAACTTCCTTATTTCTCAATTCAAATAATCCGGCATCATCCAGAAAATAGTTTAAAGTGTTGAGTGCAAAATCTTCGTTACCCTGATACTTACGCTTTTCCTGGATATTAAAACCAAGAGGTAGTATTTGGCCATTCTGATTATAATGATTCCTAATCAAATCACCATCTGATACAACTAACATTTTTGTTGCCACACCCTGACTCTTAAATGGTATATTCAATTGTTGAAGCCCGGCTTCCATTTCTGGTTTTACCCGGTTTTCAAAGAATGATAAAAATTCACCTTCCAGCAAGACAGCGACAGGAATTAGAGGTGTCTTAAATTGAGCGGGGTCCGGCTGTATCCTTAAAAAATCGAAGTTCATTCTGATTGGCGCCATTTGCACTTTCGATACATCGGAGGTAGTCAAAATAATTTTTTTATTAATTAGTGTTTTGGTTTTCACCGTATCCAAAGAACCAGCAAAAAAAAGATTTATAGGGCCAATACTTTTTACCAAAGCATGAGCAGAGTTGCTGATAATTATCGGGTGATATAAGTATGGAAATGGTTGAGTTTGTTCACGATTTCCTTGTTTTCCAACGGCAAGATCTATGTTTGAACATTGTATGTCCTGAACTAAATTTGGTTCAAGTCGAATACCCTGTTTAAAGAAAAAATCTTCCAAGTTTAGATTATATGGCAAAGCCAAAAACTCATCGCGAAAGCGTAGACTATCCAACTCCATATTAAGGGCATCAAGGTACCAAATGACCTTTCCACCGTACATTAAATACTGATCTAATTTAAATAAATCTTTATCAGAGAAAGGCAAAGTAGGTTTAGCCACAATAATAAGATCTGCTTCCGGATCAATGCGGTGATATTGATCCAGATAAATTCTACCAAAATCATAGTAAGGGCGAGTAAGGTCTTCCAGGTATGCCGTTTCGTGGGGTGCTAATTCTCCATGCCCTGCGGTGAATAAGACCGTGGGTTTATCCATCTGGGTCAATTTATGGATGGCATTGACATACTTGTATTCCAACAGACTGATGGAGTTATTTAATACGTCTTCCGTATCCGCAGCCTTATTTCTTGATTCTAACAAATTTACCGGTACATACCGATCACCATATGAAAAAATGGCAAAGGGATAAATATAGGTCTCCTTACTTTCATTCTTAAGTCGAATCGAAAAACGGATTGGAACAATACCGTCTTTCTCCATCTCCGCTTGACGTACTTTTAGTTCTTCGGGTGTACCTTCAGCAGGATTCTCAAAGAAATAATCAAAATTGGGGTTGATTTTATTAAACTCGACCAGCATATTTCTGGCTGAATTCTGTAATCTTTTAAGTTGGGCAGGCACCTCTCCGGTAAATAAAAATCGAACACTTACCACATCGTTTAAAGAATCCAAAACCTCCAAGGTAGGTGTAGATAAACTAAATCTCCGATCATCCGTAAAATCTACAGGTTTTAGAAAAGAAACAGGTATAAGATTGATGATCAGCAGTAACAGCGAAATCCCTGCATATTTAAGCAATTTATTTAGTTGCATCCTGGTATATAAATTACCTTTTCTTATCTAAAATATAATTGGTCCACATTAAAAATAGAATAATCCAAGTACTGAAATATATAGCATCTTTAAAGTCAAGAACTCCTCTGGAAAGGGACTGGTAATGATACTCACTACCAAATTGAACTAAAAGGTAATCAAAACCGCCAAACAAAGCGGGCAGTTTGCTTAATAATGGAAAGACAAAATGCAAAATAAAACATATTATTACCCCAATTAAAAAAGCAACAATTTGATTTGAAGTTAATGCAGACGAAAAAACCCCTCCAGCAGTGAACAACGCGGCTAATAAAAACAACGCAAAATAAGCCATTAAAATCTCTCCATGATCCAATGATGAAGGCGACGCGGCCAGGCTTTTTAAACTGAAATAATACACTAAGGAGGGCAAAATGGTCAGGAGAACCAAAAATAAATTAGCCAAGTATTTCCCACCGATAAGTTGATGAAGAGTTATGGGTTTGGTTAATAATAATTCAAATGTACCCTGCTGGATTTCTTCGGCAAAGGAACGCATAGTGATGGCTGGGATTAGCATCGCCAAAAGGTAGGGGGCAAGGTTAAAATAGGGTTCTAGAGATGCGTAAGGAAATTCCAAAATACTGTAATCAGGAAAAACCCATAGCATCATTCCGGTAACCACCAGATAGAATCCAATGACTACATAGGCCATCAAAGAACTAAAAAAAGTCTGTACTTCCTTCTTAAATATAATCCACATGGTTTAGGTGTTGGCCGTCAAATGCCTGAATGCACCTTCTAAATTATCCTGTTGCCGGTACATTTCCAATATTTTTATGTGGTTATTGACTGCTAAATCAAAAATGGTTGATCTGACATCAGGAACGGTTGGTGAAGGAAAAACTTTCCAGGTCATTTCATCGACCTTTTCTATTTCTCCCATTGGCCAGGAAGCAAAAAGTTGTTGATTGACCGGGCGGTCAAATGCTACAACTACAGGTTCAGTATTATGGATTTGTTTCTTAATGGCTTCCGGTGTGCCGGAGGCGATGATTTTGCCTTTATTTAATATAATCACCCTATCGCACAAAGCCTCCACTTCCTGTAAAATATGGGTAGAAAGTAAAACCGTTTTGTTTTGGCCAATTTCTTTGATAATATGACGAATTTCAACTATTTGGTTCGGATCTAGTCCAGTAGTAGGCTCATCAAGGATCAATACTTCGGGATTATGAATTAAAGCCTGAGCTAATCCTACACGTTGACGATATCCTTTCGAAAGTTCTAGGATGCGTTTGTGTGCGTGAGACCTCAGTCCGGTCAGGTCAATGATTTCCTCCATTCGCTGATGACGTTTGGGTAATTGATGAATGGATGAGACGAACTCAAGATATTCTCTTACAAACATATCTTTATATAGAGGGTTATTCTCAGGCAAATAACCAATTTTACGCTGCACTTCTTGTGGATGATTGCGTACATCAAGATCGCACACTTCTATTTTACCTTCCTGTACAGGTATAAAACAGGTTATACTTTTCATGGTGGTCGTTTTGCCGGCACCATTGGGTCCTAAAAATCCTACAATCTCCCCCGGATTTACTTTGAAGGAGATATCGTCCAAGACTTTTTGGATTCCATATTGTTTGGTCAGGTGCCTAACCTGTATTGACATATTACAATTTTTTATAATGTGAATGCAAATGAAATCAATTATTTCTATAAGCGCAAGACTGTACACTTTATTTTGTCAAAAAATGAAAATGTTTAAAAAAAGACATTAGCCCAAAGACAAAAAAGGGTTAATGATCTCGTGAACCGGGAAAAGCTAGCCGGGTTAAGTGAGTTTACTTAGCCGGAGTCGCCATGCCAGCCACCTCGATGGCTTTAACCAAGTGATCAAGTGACCACGCTGTGGCTAAATTAAAAGGGCCAATTTTGGTTCGTGTTAAGCTTTTCAGATAAGCTCCACTTTGTAAAGCTTGCCCTAGATCATGGATTAATGAACGGATATAAGTGCCTTTAGAGCAATAGACTTTAAAATCAGTCAAAGGTAAATGATGATGCAAAATATCAAAACTTAAAATCTCTACTTTGCGTGGATTCAATTGAATGCTTTTACCTTGACGAGCTGATTTATAAGCGGGAGTACCTTGAACCTTAACTGCAGAAAATATCGGTGGAATCTGGTCGATAATGCCAAGAAAAGTTCTAACCTTAACTTGCAGTAATTCATCTGTTATATGGTCCACAGGATAAATTTTGTCTACAGCCGATTCAGTATCATAAGAAGGTGTAGTAGCTCCGAGGAACATTGTTCCGACATATTCTTTAGGCAAATTTTGTAAAGCCTGTAATCGTTTAGTATGTTTACCCAGGCATATAATCAATAAACCGGTGGCCCGGGGATCCAGGGTTCCACCATGGCCTATTTTAAGGTCTTTTATCTTAAAGGCACGCTGAATGGCAAATTTTAACTTATTTACAACATCGAATGAAGTGAAATACAAGGGTTTATCTACTAATAAAGTGCACCCTTCTTCGATATCCAATTGTAATCCTGGATCTTGGACTTCCAGCTTGTTGTTTTTGTTAGATGATTCCGACATTTTATTAAATTGATTTAATCACCTGGCTTTTTCATAAGTCAGGTTTAGCAATGAGTAGGAACAGGATTAATAAAACCTATGGAAAGGTTATTTAAAAATGGCGTAAACTTCCAAAACCAAGCCGGTAATGATAATAAATGGTGCCAATGTGATGCGCCTAAAACTATATATTATAGATTCATCCCAAACATCCGGAGAAGGCATAGCACCTCCCGACATTAAAAGCAGCCCAAGAACAATCACTCCAAAGCCAATCAACATCCATATGTAATTATCCTTGCGGAAAGTAAAATCTGCTGTTTTTAAAGATCTTGTGGAACCTCGGCTTCTAGAAGTAGTTGCAGCTAAAGGCTTTTCGACTTTCGAGGTACTCCCTGTGGAAACCACTTTCTTTTTACTCATATTCTAAAAATTACTACAAAGTTAAAAATGAAATTGTATAAATTATATGATTAAAAATTATTATTTGACCAAAAACATTCGTTAAAGTATTGGTTATACAGACAAACATACTATACATTCGTTTACTAATAGTAATGCCATGTTTATCCGGAATATTGTGATAATGAGTGTTTTTCTGTCCTCAACGGCGTCGGCGCAATTATTTTTAGACAATCCTTCGTTAGAGGGCACTCCTCAGGACGCTATTACACCCCAGGGATGGTTGGAATGTGAAAAAGGGACCACTCCAGATATCTTGCCAGGACCATGGGGGGTTTATAATGAGCCATTTGATGGTAAAAGTTATATAGGACTGATTACGCGCAGTGACGGGTCCTGGGAAGCGATCGGGCAACGGTTGAAACAGCCGCTTAAGAAAGATAATTGTTATGAATTGGTATTTCATCTAGCCCGCTCTATAACCTATGCGGGGTACAACGAACCGGTCATATTCCGAGTGTGGGGCGGTGCAGACCGCTGTGAAAAAACTGAATTAATCGGGAAGACCCAGCCTATAAATCATGAGGAATGGCGGGAGTACAGGTTTAAAATTAAGCCCAAAATGGCACTAAAGTACCTGATTATTGAAGTCCACTACGATCCCACAAAAAAATATACCCACAACGGTCATGTCTTGATAGATGGAATTCAGCCTATAATCTGGTGCGCCCGTGCTTAACATATCTTCATAGGTTGTAACATCTCACCTTTCACAACTTTAACATTTGTCTTTTAATCTTATTTTCGCGCAACAATTTTAGTCAATGATAGAGTTCGATCCAGCTGTTTTGGAGCAAAAATGGAGGAAGTTTTGGGAGGAAAATGATGTCAACAAAGTCAGTTATTCTACTTCCTTACCGAAATATTATATTCTGGATATGTTTCCCTACCCTAGCGGTGAAGGACTCCATGTGGGACATCCACTGGGCTATATAGCGACGGATATTTTGGCTCGATTTAAAAAAATGCAGGGCTATAATGTGCTCCACCCGATGGGGTTTGATTCTTTTGGATTGCCTGCAGAACAATATGCCATTCAAACTGGGATTCATCCCGCTGTCTCAACTGAGCGGAACATAAGCAGGTATCGTCAACAGCTGGGCAACCTAGGTTTAAATTACGATTGGTCACGTGAAGTTAGAACCAGTGATCCACACTATTATAAGTGGACACAATGGATTTTTATTCAGTTATTCAATCATTATTACAATATTTCTGCGAACAAGGCAGAACCTATTGAAGACCTTATACATGTATTCTCCGAATCCGGGAATGGTATGGTGAAGGCACACACCAGTCAGGAAGATATCTTTACCGCAGCGGATTGGAACAGTTACCACCAGAAAATTAAGGATGACATACTCATGAACTACCGGCTGGCCTACCGCAAGATAAGTTATGTCAACTGGTGTGAAGCATTGGGAACTATTTTAGCCAACGACGAAGTCAAGGATGGTGTCTCTGAACGTGGAGGCTATCCGGTTGAAAAAAAGCCCATGCTACAATGGTCATTGCGCATCACGGCTTATGCTGAGCGGTTGCTGAATGACCTGGATCTTGTCGACTGGTCCGATGCTTTAAAACTCATGCAACGCAACTGGATTGGTAAATCTGAGGGCGCACAGTTGTTTTTCCACATTGTGAATAACGAACAACAATTAGAGATTTTTACCACCCGACCTGACACGATCTTTGGAGCCACATTTATGGTTATTGCTCCGGAGCATGAATTGGTGCCGGCATTGACAACTCCAAGCCAAAAGGCGGTCATGGAGAAATACCAAAACTATGTAAAAAGCCGCTCAGAGGTAGAACGTATGGCAGAGGTCAAAGAAGTGACCGGCGAGTTTACAGGTAGTTATGCCATAAATCCTTTTACTGAAGAAAGAATACCCATTTATATCGCAGAATACGTTCTAAAGGACTATGGTACCGGAGCCATCATGGCTGTTCCCAGTGATGATGAACGGGATATGCGTTTCGCGAAAAAATTTAATCTACCCATCATCGATGTTGTTGATAAAAGTAAATACCCTGGAGCTACACTTCAAGACAAGCTGGGCATAATTATTAATAGTGGTTTTCTTAATGGCATGGAGGTTCCAGAAGCTATCCAAGCAGCCATTAAAGCTATCGAAGATCGGGGTTTAGGGACCAGGAAAGTGAATTATAAATTGAGGGATGCCAATTACGGCCGCCAGAGGTATTGGGGAGAACCCTTTCCAATTGTTTATGACCAAGACGAAGTAGCACGTACCCTACCCATGGAAGAACTTCCCTTAGTACTACCGGCATTGGATGATTTCAAACCTGGGGGCGGTGGCAGGTCTCCTTTAGCCCGGCATAGTTCATGGAGCAGTTTAGCAGACGGAAGGACTCGAGAGACGGATACCATGCCTGGTTTTGCGGGTTCTTCCTGGTATTTTTTAAGGTATATGGATCCCCATAATGCCCACGCCTTTGCTTCGCAAGAAGCGATTCAATATTGGCGAGAAGTAGATGTATATGTTGGGGGAACAGAGCACGCTGTCGGACACTTGATGTATTCGCGATTCTGGCACAAATTTCTGTATGATCAAGGTCTCGTCCCTACAGTTGAACCCTTTAAAAAATTGATTAACCAGGGGATGATACAAGGTGTTATCGAGTATCTTTATTTAAAGAAAGAAAAGGTAAACGATCATAGTATATTTATTTGCGCCAGTTTAGCCAATGACCTTTCGGAACTAACCAAAATACCTGTTCATGTCTCTTTTGTTAAGGACTATGGCCATGCTACCGCCAGCTACCTGGATGAGGAAGGCCTAGATAAATTTGTGGAATGGCGTCCAGAATTTAAAGATGCAATTTTTACCAGCCCAGCAGGTCAATGGCAATCAGGCATCCTTAAGAGAACTTCCGAGCAGCC
This sequence comes from Saprospiraceae bacterium, assembly GCA_041917975.1. GTDB lineage: Bacteria > Bacteroidota > Bacteroidia > Chitinophagales > Saprospiraceae > JAYRWN01. The sequence goes on from JAYRWN010000080.1 coordinate 36,128, forward strand.
ATTTAAGCTAATCACTCACTCAGAAGTGGGTAAAATGTCCAAACGATACTATAATGTGGTTAACCCAGATGATGTTGTCGCCGAATACGGCGCGGACTGCTTCCGGATGTATGAAATGTTTTTGGGTCCTATCCAGCAAGCCAAACCATGGGATACCAAAGGCATTGATGGTGTGTATAAATTTCTTAAGAAATTTTGGTCCCTGTTTTATAACGATCAAGGTATCTGGCAGGTTAATCATGCCGAACCAACTGAAGACGAATTAAAAATCCTTCACCAGACTATTAAGAAGGTCAGTTTGGATATTGAGAAATTTGCTTTCAATACTTGTGTTTCTACATTCATGGTCTGTGTCAATGAACTTCGGCGTTTAAATTGTAATAAATACGAAATATTAGAGCCTTTGACCAGGATGATAGCACCATTTGCACCACATCTTGCCGAAGAATTGTGGCAAATAATGCGTAATGAGAAAGATAGTATTTCAATCCACCAGGCAGCATTGCCTTTATATCATGAAAAATACCTGATAGAATCAGAAATAATATACCCCATTTGTATCAATGGGAAAAAAAGAAGTGAGATAACCTTACCTGTGGACATGGATCGCCAAGTAATAATAGACCTAGCGAGAGAAAACGAAACAGTAAAGAAATGGACCGAAGGAAAACCCATCAAAAACATCATTGTGGTGTCGGGAAAAATGATCAATGTGGTAGTTTAAAAACTAGACAATTATGGACGATCTTAGCTTTATACTTACACATCTAGGAGAAGAACGTGAAAACTATTTTCACGCCATTTCGCCGCCTATCATCCAATCCTCAAACTTTGGCTTTAAAACTGTAAATGAGCTGCGAACAAAGATAGTTCATGAGAAAAAACATCACATCTATACAAGAGGAAATAATCCAACCACGTCCATATTACGTCAAAAATTAGCCAGCCTAGAACATGCCGATGACTCTTTGGTATTTGGAAGCGGCAGTGCAGCTGTTGCCGCAGCATTTTTGAGTCAATTGAAATCGGGGGATCACATTATAAGTATAAATTCAGCATATAGCTGGACGATAAAATTAATATCTGCTTTTTTACCACGATTTGGTGTAACTCATACCTTCGTTCAAGGCAATAATGTGAAGGATTTTGAATTAGCAATTAGACCAAATACCAAAATAATTTATTTGGAGTCTCCCTCCACCATGCTTTTTGAGCTTCAGGATTTACAGGCGGTGGCTAAATTGGCCAAAGCAAACAATATCATTACTATATTAGATAATAGTTGTGCCTCGGCTTATTTTCAAAAGCCGTTGGATTTAGGGATCGATATAGTTGTTCATTCCGGAACCAAATATTTTAATGGTCACTCGGATGTGGTGATGGGCGTGGTGTGTGCTAAACAATCTATCATCGATCATATGTTTGCCTCCGAATTTATGACCCTTGGAGCTATATTATCACCACATGATGCATATTTAGCCATCCGAGGATTAAGGACATATCAAGTGAGGATGGAAAGGGCCCAACAGAGTGGACTGGAAGTGGCTACGTTCTTAAATACCCATCCTAAAATACAACAAGTAAATTATGTCTGGGGTCCCTGGCATCCACAGCATGATCTAGCTAAACAACAGATGAATGGAGCCGGAGGACTATTTTCTATATTATTAAATGCTTCCTCTATACCTGAAGTAGAAGCGTTTGTGGAACGTTTAAAACGTTTTATAATAGCGGTCAGCTGGGGGGGACACGAATCCCTCATATTGCCTGTAGCCGCTTTTTATAACATACCCGGAAATCGCCAACCCCAAAACCCCTGGAACCTGATTCGAATATATATTGGCTTGGAAGACCCTAAACTATTAATCGAAGATCTGAACCAAAGTTTGGAACACGTCCATTAGGGTTTTTTCTCTACCAGATCTAAAGAAACAGAATTAATACAATAACGCAATCCTGTTGGTGCGGGGCCGTCATCAAAAACATGGCCTAGATGACCTCCACAACGAGCACATAAAACTTCAATACGGACCATGCCAAAAGAAGAGTCCTTTTCTTCCTTAATAAATTCACTTTTTAATGGTTGGTAAAAACTAGGCCAACCGGTCCCTGACTCAAACTTAGTTTGACTGGCAAACAAAGGAAGTTGGCAAGCCGCGCAGGTATAAATGCCTGATTTTTTTGAGTCCCAAAGGTCCCCGGAAAAAGCACGTTCGGTACCTTTTTCTCTTAAAACGTAGTACTCTTGTTTGGATAATTTAGATTTCCAATCAACTTCAGGCAGATTAATAGCCACCAGACTGGTATCCAGTCCAGATAAGTCTATTGGAGTGGAGAATTTAGCGGACTGTTTGGTCTTAGCCGTTTGGCCATGACATGAGAATAGAAGAAATACCGATAAAATGACAAACCAAAGTTTAATCTTCATTGCGTAATTTTTTATCTTGTTTTTCTGCAATTTGAACGAGGCGATAAACCGTCCGGCTGATAGATAAAATAATCAGAAAGAATAAAGAAATAACAACCAAAATCCAGACAAAATAACCGGACTCAAACGGACTGACCCCAGTAAAAATGTAATTAGCAATTAATGAGTAGGCTACTAAAACCAAATAATAGGTAATAGACTGATTAAAATAAGTCAATTGATCACGGTTATACAGTATAAACACACTAGTCAGGATGGTGTACAATAAAATGAACGTGTAACTTATTATCCAAATATTTTCCCAACCACTATCTATCCAATTCATCCACATAGACACTTTAGTCATCGCACTAGCCAACAAACTCACCCCGCCAGTCAGCATTGCAGAGCCGAAGGGTCGGAATGGAGGGGTTAACCAATGAATAAAGTTATACATGATCAATATTAGTATTTTTTAGGGTGAAAAGATTAACAAGTATTCAAAAAAGTACGATCCTAATTAAAAATAACGTGGCTTTCCTTTTTCTAATTCACCAGGTCTCCATAAAGATCATATTCAAGTGCATTTTTGATATGAACTTTAGCAAAATCACCTATACGCAGATAATAATCTTTTGCACTCACCAGAACTTCATTATCTACTTCCGGTGAATCACCTTCTGTACGACCGACGAAAAACTCATGGTCAATCCGATCAAAAATGACCGGAAGAGTTTTACCTATTTTCTCCAGGTTTTTCTGGAAAGATATTTCGCTCTGAATTTCCATAAGGCTATTTACCCTTCTGGTTTTTTCTTCTGGAATTACATCATCCTCGTATTGATGAGCCAATGTATTTTCTTCATGAGAATACCCGAATACTCCCACACGATCAAAACGTGTTTGGCGAACAAAATCACATAATTTTTCGAAATGACTTGCGGTTTCACCAGGAAAGCCTAATAGAAACGTGGTTCTTAAAGTAATATCCGGTATTATGGATCGGATATCAGCAATTAAAGTGCGGATTTCTTCTTGTGTGGTCTGCCGGCGCATACGATAAAGAATATCATTATCGATGTGTTGCAATGGTAGGTCCAGGTATTTACATACCTTGGGCAGTTTGGCCATAGTTTCGATGACATCCATGGGAAATTTTGCAGGGTAAGCATAATGGAGACGAATCCATTGGATTCCATCAACCTCATGTAATTGATCCAATAATGAAGACAAAGCTCTCTTTCGATAAATGTCTAATCCATAATAAGTCAATTCTTGGGCAATAAGAATAATTTCCTTCACTCCTTGTGCGGCCAAATTTTTTGTTTCCCTGACTAACTCTTCAATGGTCCTGGATTTATGTTCGCCTCTCATCAGCGGGATTGCACAAAACGAGCAAGTACGATTACACCCTTCTGAAATTTTCAGATAAGCATAATGATTAGGCGTAAAAACCTTTCGTTCACCCAGAAGTTCATACTTATATACAGCATCAAGTTCTTCCATGATCTGAGGTAAATGATGGCTGCCGAAGTAGCGATCGACTTCCGGAATTTCTTCTTGTAAATCAGTATGGTAACGTTCTGACAAACACCCCATCACAAAAAGTTTTTTAACTTTTCCCTGAGTCTTTAATTTGGCCATTTCTAAAATCGTCTGAACAGATTCCTCTTTAGCCCGGTCAATGAATCCACAGGTGTTCACGATCACAACTTCAGGGTTATCCATGGCGGAATCATGACTAACATCAAACTCGTTGGCTGAAAGCTGGGTCAATAAATTTTCCGAATCAACCCAATTCTTGGAGCAGCCAAGGGTTATAACATGCACCCTCCGTCTATTAAATTTTCTAACTTTCAAAACAATGATAAATCTGAACAAAAATAACAAACACAGTTGGCAGCATATGGTTTTGTTTACGCAGGGTCTTATACAAATATGACTTTTAATTAATATTTGTTCGCACATTTAACGCTACCTTTGCCCGGTTTGAATAAACCAATTCATGGAGTGGTTCATTAATTTGGTTACTGAAGAAAGTATCGCTCAAGCCATCATCGTTTATGGTTTGGTTATAGCTTTGGGCGTTTGGATTGGTCGTTTGAAAATCTTCAGAATTTCATTAGGGGTTACCTATGTTTTATTCATGGGACTGGCTTTCTCCTACTTTGGTATCCATATCAGCACTGATATTGAACACTTTATGAAGGAATTTGGATTGATTTTGTTTGTGTACACCGTAGGATTACAGGTTGGTCCGGGTTTTTTCGCCTCGCTTCGAAGAAGTGCATTAGTGAATAACGGCTTGGCAGCGGGCATTGTCGGGACAGGACTATTGATCACTCTATGTTTTCTCTATTTTACAGATACCAGTATCTCTGCCCTTACCGGATTGATGAGCGGAGCTGTAACTAACACTCCAGGTATGGGCGCTGCCCAAGCTGCCGCTAAGGACATACAACTCCCTGCCGATCAATCGTCGATGATCACTTTAGCATATGCCATTTCTTACCCGTTTGGCGTCTTTGGAATAATTGGAGCCATCTTATTAATTCAAAAAATTTTGCGCGTTAATTTAAAAGATCAGAGAGAATTACACCGGAAGCTGGATGTTTTACGTTTAAATAAACCGACCTCTATACATCTGGTAGTAGAAAACAAACAACTTGCAGGAAAACATCTCCGGGAGATATTTGATCTGCTTAAAGAGCCCATTGTGGTGTCAAGGATGAAACATAATGGAACCATCATCACCCCGACACCTCAAACCCTATTAAATGTAGGGGATATTTTACTCATAGTGACCCATAAAGATCAATTGCAGATCTTGAAATTAATCATTGGCAGCGAAAGCTCAGAAAATATAAAAGATGCACCCAACAGTGAATTAATTTCACGAACTATCACAGTCACCAAACCGGGTGTAACTCATAATCGGATTGGAGACATTCCCGCTTTACATCAACATGATTTCACCATCTCCCGCCTGAATAGGGCTGGTACAGAAATGGTGCCTCATGGGGATATTTTACTACAACTAGGTGATGATTTGAAGGTAGTCGGTACTAAGGAAGGCATAGATTTGGTAGCAAAAACCGTGGGAAATGAATTAAAACGTCTTGAAGTTCCTGATCTGGCTCCAATTTTTATCGGAATTGTCCTAGGTGCTTTATTAGGAAGTATTCCTGTGTTTTTTTTGTCAATGCCGGTTCCTCTAAAGATCGGTCTTGCAGGTGGACCATTGATTGTAGCTCTGTTATTAAGCCGATTTGGCAGTAAAATATACCTAAATCAATACACGACGCATAGTGCTAATCTCATGCTTCGCGAACTGGGAATTAGTCTTTTTTTAGCTAGTGTGGGTTTAGGAAGTGGAAGTTATTTGCACCAGGCTTTTGTCAACAACAGCGCCATCGCCTGGATTAGCATGGCCTTGGCCATTACATTAATCCCTTTGGTCTTGGGAGGATTGATAGCGCATTATGTTTTTAAGAAAACCTATTTTGAAATTTGTGGGCTACTGGCCGGGGCAAGTACTGATCCCCCAGCTCTCGCCTTTTCCACTTTATTGGCCAGGAGTGATGTGGCGGCGGTGACTTACGCCACAGTGTACCCTTTGACAATGATTTTACGAATCATCGCCGGGCAATTATTGATTCTATTTTTTGCTTAAATAATTAGGTACGAATGTTGATGCATTAAATTTATCAGGTATATCTTAAAAACTAATCTTTTGACTCCTGCGTTTACTTTCTTATGCTAAAGGCCCTTCTCCAGGTTATTATCATAATAATTGTTACCCCCATTGCTCTTACAGCTCAAGTAAGTACTTTATTCTATTGGCAGGAGCCTTTGATAGGTAGGCAAAATTCTGAATGGTCATCTAGTCTTAAAACCGTGGAATTAAGCTATTGGATGCGCCTTAAAACAAAAAGAATGGAGTTCTACCCCGGAATTATTTTAGGTTTAAATAAGGCCCAAGGGTGGAAACGGGTTGGTGCAGGGTTAGACTTACAAGTTTATCCTTTTGATTTTAGGAACGACTGTAAATGTCCAAGTTTTTCCAAAAAATACAACTTTTTTAAGAAGGGCTTATTTATGCTGGCGGGATCAGGGATTCTGGGGCATCTAAAGTCTGCGGATAATCCCAAAATTTTTCCACATTTTAGGGCAGGATTTGGACAGGATATTGGGCTCAATAATTTGTTGACTATTTCCCCATTAATCACCGCTCAGTACCAAAATGGCCCTGCATCTAAAGAGGAGCACATATACATGCAGGTTATGTTACGATTAATTTTTAGATGGGATAGAAAAAATTTTTAGTAGCAGTCAATCGGTATTAAATATAATCCATATATCGTAAAATATTTAGGCACAGTATTATGATTATCAATTATTTATACAGTTATTTTTGCTTTGAGCCGTTGTAGCACTTTCAAAAGGGAGTTATATAGCAATGATTGACGATTCTAATTTTAGCTTTTTATTATATGCAAACTGAATTAAACAAATACAGCAAGGAAATAACTCAAAACGATGGTTTACCAGGCGCTCAAGCTATGCTGCATGCCACCGGAATGAGTCGGGAAGATTTTAAAAAGGCCCAAATAGGGATAGCAAGTACCGGTTGGGAAGGCAACCCATGCAACATGCATTTGAATCTACTGGCTTCTCAAATTAAAGCAAGTATTCACCAAACCGGCGAGCTAGGTTTAATTTTTCATACGATCGGAGTGAGTGATGGCATATCCATGGGCACAGCAGGTATGTTGTATTCTTTACCCTCCAGAGAGATTATTGCCGACTCCATAGAAACAGTGGTTAAGGCGCAATGGTATGACGGGATTGTGACGGTAGTTGGTTGTGATAAAAACATGCCTGGAGCAATGATAGCACTTGGCAGGATAAATCGACCTGGGCTAATCGTTTATGGTGGGACAATAAGCCCTGGTTTTTATCATGGAAAAAAACTAGACCTGGTATCTGCATTCGAAGCTTATGGTCAGAAAATCATGGGTAATATTTCTGAAGAAGATTACCGGGGAATCATTAGTCATGCGTGTCCCGGATCAGGAGCCTGTGGAGGCATGTATACTGCTAATACTATGGCCTCTGCCATTGAAGCCATGGGCTTAAGCTTACCTTATAACAGTTCTATCCCCGCCAATTCTCCTGATAAAGCAGAAGAATGCAGTCGCATTGGGGCAGCCATTAAAGCTCTTTTGAAAGCTGACCTTAAACCTCGTGATATTGTAACCAAAAAATCGTTGGAAAACGCTATCACGTTGATAATTACTTTGGGCGGCTCGACAAATGCCGTATTACATCTCATAGCCGTTGCGAAAACTTATGGTATTGATTTAACAATAAATGATTTTCAACGTATCAGTGATAAGACGCCATACCTGGCAGACTTGAAACCCAGTGGAAAATATGTGATGGAAGACTTGTACACCATTGGAGGCATCCCGGCCATCATGAAATATTTGCTGAACAATGGCTTTTTACATGGAGAATGTATTACTGTAACCGGTAAATCCATTGAGGAAAACCTAAAAGAAGTTCCTGAGGTCAACTTTAATACTCAAGATATAATTCATCGTTTGGAACAACCGCTTAAGCCGGAAGGTCATTTACAAATATTATATGGCAACCTGGCAGCAGGTGGTTCAGTGGCAAAAATAACCGGTAAAGAAGGGCTATATTTCAAAGGTAAAGCCAGGGTTTTTAATTCAGAAGCCGAGGCCAACGAAGCGATTAGTGATCGCAAAATTGACCCCTATTCGGTCATAGTCATAAGATATTGTGGACCAAAAGGCGGGCCAGGGATGCCAGAAATGTTAAAACCAACATCAGCCATAATGGGTACAGGGTTAGGGGATAAAGTAGCCTTGATAACGGATGGTCGTTTTTCAGGTGGGACTCATGGTTTTGTGGTTGGTCATATCACCCCTGAAGCTCAGGATGGCGGATTAGTTGGACTTATAGAAGATGGCGACCTTATAGAAATAGATGCAAAAAGCCGCACGCTAAATCTTCTAGTTAATGATAACGAATTAGGACGAAGAAAACAGAAATGGTTGCCTCCTGATCAAAGTCATCTGAGCGGGTATCTGAAAAAATATGCTAAACTGGTAGCATCAGCAAGTGAGGGCTGTGTTACTGACCTATAAATCTACTATTATGAGTTTGCCGGAATCAAAAATTAAAAAGGTAAAAGATATATCGATAACACCAAAGCCCGTAGTTACAGGATCTCAGGCTATAATTATGTGTCTTTTAGAAGAAGGCGTAGATATTGTTTTTGGTTATCCCGGAGGGGCCATTATGCCGGTGTACGATGCCCTATTCGACTTTGAGGACAGGATAAAACATATTTTGCCGCGTCACGAACAAGGGGC
>JAYRWN010000081.1:0-3205 GCA_041917975.1 Saprospiraceae bacterium
CAAGGTGTTCTGATTAAATTGAGGATAGAATGGCATCCATCCCATTCTTACTGACTGATAAATGGTATCCGCAGTGTGTTGACGCGTCCATTTATTGTCAGGCACTGTATTGTATTTGGAAAACTGACCATCGTAACGGTACTGGCAAGTATTAATATAATGCCACAATGGAGCTTGTTGCAACCGCGAGACATCCACCCAATCCTTTGCAAAAGCGATGGCGCTCCAGCTGTCTACCGGTGCCAGCTTTTCCTGTCCCACATAGTGGTTCATCCCTCCACCGCTTTTACCCACGCATCCGGTGAGCATTAAAGTCATTATGGCCGACCTGTACATCAGGTTACCATGGTACCAGTGATTTATACCTGCACCGACTATGACCATACATTTGCCTCCGGTGACGTCTGCAGTATTGGCCCACTCCCTGGCAAACTGTAAAACAGTCTTACTATCCACTCCGGTAAAAATTTCTTGCCAAGCTGGGGTATATGCTTGGTCAGGATCACTATAATCCTTAGGGTAATCACCTGGCAATCCTCTATCAACGCCATATTGCGCCATGATTAAATCATATACTGTCGTCACTGGAATTTTTCCGCTGGTGGTTTCAATGTATTTTACGGGTACACCGCGCATCCTGTGACGGTTAAGTCCAAATTCAGTAAATTCAACTTGATATATTTCATCCTTCTGGTCAATTAAAGATAAAACTGGATCATAGGAGTCATCGGTTATTCCATCCTCTAATTTCATGTTCCATTTACCCCCGTTTTTATCCCACCTGAATCCTGCGGTGCCTTTGGGCACTACCAATTTCCCGGTATTTTGATCAAGATTGACAAATTTCCAATCGCTATGTTCCATTTCTCCAAAGGAGGGTATTTCATTTGCACGAACCAGTTGACCCGGCTGCCATTTTCCATCGATTTGCTCAAGTTTTACGATAAATGGACTATCTGTAAATTGTTTTACATACTTCAGGAAAGAATCGGTTTGTTTTTCATAATGCCATTCTTTAAGAATAATATGGGTTACCGCCATCCAAAATGCACCATCACTGCCGGCATGTAAGGGTATCCACTGATCCGCATATTTGCATACCTGGCTAAAATCCGGCGAAAAAACCACTGCTTTGGTGCCATTATGTCTGGATTCAGCAAAAAAATGACAATCCGGGGTTCTGGTCATGTTTAAACAGGCACCCATATCTGCAATAAGTTTTGCATTATACCAGTCCGCACTCTCACAAACATCCGTTTGTTCACCCCATATTTCCGGAAAAGCCGTGGGCAAATCGCAATACCAATCGTAGAAACTTAAATTGACCCCTCCAAAGAGTTGTAAAAATCTGCTGCCAGCTGCATAGCTCAACATTGACATCGCAGGAATCGGAGAAAACCCGATGACCCGGTCGGGACCATATTTTTTGGCTGTATAGAGATTAGCCACACAGATGATTTCTAAAACCGTTTCCCAGGAAGTCCGGCGAAATCCTCCTTTCCCCCGCGCTTTTTGATACTTTTGTCGTGCGCTTTCATTATTTTGTAAATTCTCCCAGGCTTTCATCGGATCGCCATGAGCATTGATTTTTTCTTGCTGGTAAGCGTCGATCAGAGCACCTCTGATTAATGGGTATTTAATCCTCAACGGACTATATAAATACCATGAATATGATATACCTCTCTGACACCCTCTCGGCTCATACGGCGGTAGTTTACTATCTAATAAAGGATAATCCAATTGTTGCGTCTCCCAAACCACAATCCCATCTTTAACATGAATTTGCCAGGAACACCCACCTGTACAATTAACTCCGTGTGTACTCCTTACAATCCGGTCATGCTGAAAACGGTTCCGGTAAAACTCTTCCCACTGACGCGTTTGAGGGGAAATAATATCCTGTATCCAACTCATTTTTGTTGCAATTTTTAAGATTAATTGAGAGACTTAATTTGTCGGTTATAAATGGTGTGATTCACACTGCGCTCCTTTCGATCATACCATAGAAAGGCATATAACACCAATAAACATAAGGTGCCGGAGAGTCCATATAATAAGAAGGAATTGTCTCCATTAGCAGCAACCGATGGCCGGTTGATCTTAGTGTTATCTTTCATAAAAGCCATTAATGCGCGCAGCTCATCCTGAGTCAGAGGGTGATTTTTAAATGCCTGAGCCATCACCGGGAAAGGAGAATTTGCCAGAATATTTTTTACCCCGGCTTCCCCCAGATTGGCAAAAGAAGTACTAATGTCTTTTGCATAGCTGTTATTGTTGAAAAAGGTTCGGGAAAGACCATTGTGACAAGACATACAAGAAGGGCCTTTATTGACAAAATGTATTCTTCCTTCAAATAATTTCTGACCATGTAGCACATCTTCGGCCGTGATATTGTCAAGCATTGAAGGAGCTGGTGTTGACTGCACTGCCGTGCCGGTGTGTCCGGCCACATAACCCAAGATCGATTTTATTTCACCGTCAGAAAGTTGTGGGTCAGGCATAATCACCTCATTGAAATCCTTGAAAAGGGCTACTGCAATCCCATCTCCGCTTTTAATCATGGTCTGTGAGGAGCTGATAAAGGACACCAACCAATCCTCCGCCCTTCGTTCGGTGACACCGAGTAAGTCCGGGCCGATTAACTTACCTCCGCCAATGGTGTGGCAAATTCCACATTTGGATTGAAACAAGGAAGCCGGTTCGGATTGCGCATAAAAAAAGTTGACCCCCAGGCAAACCACCCATATTGCCAAATTATATTTCATATTATATCAATTATTTAAGATATATTTTTGCTCATTTATTCAGTCGGATTAGAACGCTTTAAATTTATTAAGTTTTTCATATTCGGACTATTTTGTCTTAATAAATTTTGTAAATTAGAAGAAGTCTAAATAACATAGCACTTTATGTATATAGTAGCAGATGGTTGACGACCTAAGATAAGTTGTTTAATATATTTTTAAAGACTTGTTTTATATTATTTTATATATTACATATTATTTAATGTAAAAAATTCGTGGATATTGCATGCTTATATTGTTAAATTATAGCCTTATAATAACGCATGTACCGGATAAAATATAAGACTGAATTGTCTTTATTAAGCGCATGAAGATATTATCTAACGCCAGTGAGTATGGTATCAGGGCTTTATTGTATTTGGCCAGCAGAAGCCAAAACAATGAGTTTATCAGTATTGGTA
>JAYRWN010000082.1:0-7047 GCA_041917975.1 Saprospiraceae bacterium
ACTGATGAGAAACATCTTTGGTTTAGGAACTCCAAAACAAACAATAGCTGTAATTTCTGCCTTAAAAATGTTTTATAAACTTATTTTTAGGTTAATTCGCTCCATAACCAATGGAGCTACCGAATTAAGTCATTCAATATTAAATGAGATATCCTTCCTCCTTTTTATGTCAAAACTGATAAAAGTCAATTTATTGATAAAAAATAATAGTTAAAAAAGGCCGTATTTCAACAGCCTCTTAGATAGGCAGCCATGGAATAATTGTGGCTGAGACAAGGTGACTGCCGGGTTCCCCGCTGATGAAAACTAATAACCTGATAATTAGGCCACAAATAGTCCACTACATTTTGCAAATCGGTAGGAAACCCCGGGCCACCATGCAAAAGTATGACCGTCTCTTTTTCCTCGTGGGCGTAAAACTGAGTATATAGTTGATCCTCATCGTTAAATATGGTAGTAATTTGAGGCTCAACCGGAGACATCCCTGGGGAGGCACTTCCTGAACCGGCAGTCAACCATAAACTGCAATATAACATCGTCATCATCAGATTAATTTTCGGTCAAAGTTGGCGCCAAAAATTTCTGCGATGGTTATCATTTGATAACAAATCAGGAGGACATCAATATTTTACGTAACCGGCTAAAAGAAACTTTAGTAATACCAAGGTATGAGGCGATAAAATGATGTGGAACCAGATTTTCCAAATTGGGGAAGACGTCCCGTACATATTTCAAACGGTCCATGGCTGAACTGCTGCGTTCCAGCGCCTGCTGCTTATACATGCGTGCTAGTTCTTGTTCTACAACGCGTTGTCCGAATTCGCGAAATTCACCGTTGGTATGTCTCAATTCATCCAGGATGGAGGTAGGCACCACAGCCATAGTTACCTCAGTCAATGCTTGCAGACTAAAAATACTTCTATTATTCTGTGTGCGGGCAAAGTGCGGTGTTATTACCGTACCCGGAAGGTAAAAACCTGTAGTGACCCAAACACCGTCAGCTTGTTCATGACCGCGTTGCGCAATGCCATCCAACAATAAATATTCACTATCATTAATTTTATTGGCCTGGAATACGTAGGACCAACGCGCATAAATTTGAAGTTTAGCGTCCCGCATGAACAAATCATGTCCATTTGATGATTGAATTCCAGCTAACTGCAAAACGTCCCGCACATCCATATCAAAGGCAAGTAATTATTTCATCAGCATAATCATGGCCAGTTGGTCGATGGCATCCCAGAGATTCTGAATACGGACATTTTCATTATCGCTGTGCTGGTTACTGTCGTGGTTGGTGACACATAAGTTGATGACCTTAGCATCCAGAATTTTTTCAAATAAAAACAGGGGTAAACTTCCGCCGGCCGTAGGTAAAATGATGACCTGCTTTAGTGTCGCGGATTGTACGGCAGCGATGACTTGTTTTGAAATAGGTAAATCCAAGGGGGTGCGCTGGGCATTGTACCCGCCTTCACCATGGTCGATTTTGATGATATTAGGATACTGCAGCCGTTCATCATCGGTTGGATCCCGATCCAGGATATGGTAACCTTGCGAAGCGATGTAATCTTTAACCAATTGAATTTGTTTTTGATAATCGGTACCTAAAACCTGGCGCAGGTCCAGAGTAGCTTTAGCGACGGTGGGAATAACGTTTGTGGCTTTTTCACCGGCATCGGCGCAATCAATACCGTTGATGTTCAGCGAAGGCCATTCATAGGCTTCAAACAAATGCCGCCCACCACCTTCCGGAGTGTGTATGCCCAGTTCCTTTTTCATTTTTTCATCGATGGATGGGCTGGAAAGAAAAGCTTGCCGCTCGCTTTCGGTGAAAGGTATGGCATCCGCATAATACCCGGGAATAGTCACCAGACCTTGTTCATCTTTCATCCCGGCCAATAATTTGGCCATTTTCAGGCAGGGGTTAGGCGCCCAATTGCCGTAGTGGCCACTGTGTAGAGGTCTTTTTGGGCCATAAATGGTGAGATCAATGTTCACATCACCACGCACCCCAAAATCGATTAAAGGTAGTCCACTTTGGTGCACGGGGCCATCGGCGATGAGCCACAGATCAGCCTGCAGCAGGTCCTTATGCTGCTCGAGAATTTCGTCCAGATGCAGCGAGCCGATTTCTTCTTCCCCTTCAAAGAAAAATTTAATATTCCAGGAAGGCACCAGGCCTCTCTGACGGATAGCATCATAAGCATTAATAATGGCCATGACACCGGCTTTATCATCGGCGCTGCTGCGGCAGGAAATACGCCATTCGGGATTGATGGGCATCCCGTCGGAGGGCAGAGCCATGATCTGACCACCGCGATCTACAGGTGCGGTGAGCAATTGCGGTTTAAATGGGGTCAGGCTGGGATGCCAGGTGGTCGCATTGACGGGCTGTCCGTCGTAATGAGCATAAAAAATAATGGTTTTAGTGGCACCAGGGGTGATCACTTCACCGTACACCGCCGGGGGAGTATTAGGTGTGCGTGCTAAGAGGCGACGGGTTTGCACGCCTCTTTTTTGTAACATGTTTTCAATAACCGTGGCATTTTGCAGGATATTGGTTAAATCTTTTGCCTGATTAGGCCACTGCAAAAAATCAAAATACTCCCGCAGCATCGTGTGCTCATGGGAGCGTCGAAAAGATTGGATTTTTTCCAACGATGACTGTCCGCGGCCTATGGTTCCACAGATCAGCAAGAGCATGGCAAGGATAATTTTTTTCACCCGATGTATTTTTGACCTTCAAAAAAACGAAAAAATCCAGAGCGGATGAAATTAAATCACCTTTAGACAGCCATTAGTCTATTATTTATAAAAAAAAACAAGTGGGTCGTATGATCCGGTGCATTCATTTCCGGGAATTAGTTGCTAATACCTGGTGATTAAACCGATGCGACCATAATTATCCAATGAGCCGTTTTCAAAGATGATCACTTTCCCGTTTTTATCCAGGACGGTTTCAGCAATGTCATCCACCACATCGCTGATCACTGTATGTCTTTCGGGAGGTGGTTTGAGATATAAGTGATAATCCTGCGCGCCTACAAAAGCAGGTTTCATAAAATCTTTTTCCATTAATAAGGTCATTCCTTTTCCTGCCTTCGCGGCTTTCCACACCGGCTCCAACCCTTCATCAGCCAAGCCCCGTCCAATCTTTTCTTGAAACTCTTCGAATATGCGCGCCTTATTTTTTTCAAGATAACTTTTCATTTTTGTCCAGGCTTTATCTCCAAGTTGGGATAATCCCTGGTAGGTATAGTTACCAGTAATCGTTCCAGCCTGATGTGAAAGATGGTTATTTATTTTTTTGAACAAGCCTATTTCATTTTTGGTGCCACAGACGATCAGCGGAACTGTGGGTGTCAGGTAACGGTTCAGATGCAAGTCCGCATGATGAAAGACATCACGAAATCTGATTTTTTCGAGGATTGATTTATCTTTTTCCATGCTTTGTAACGTCGCATGACCTCCGATGGACTGAGCTCTGGAGGGAGGAGCATATTCATAATTGTCAATGATGCGATAGGGGAAAAAATCATCTTTTATTTCCTTAAGATTATTTAATAAACCTTCATATAGACGGATTATTTTTTCCGAAAGATGTAAGAGATAATATGGTGTTACATAATACTGACTGTATAACAAATCTCTTAATTCGAAAGAATTGCTCAAAATAATTTTTTTCTTAACCGGAAAGGGAAATTTTACCAAATGTTTGAAACGCGGAGAAATAAAAATACCTATGCCCCGATCATTATGAGTGAAATCAATTTGTTCGGTTAATTCATCCAAACTGGTGAGCAGCGACTCATGTTTTTTTATCTCGGGGTATTTAAATAAAATAAATTCTATCGCTTTAAGAATTGCTTTTTTCGTTTCGATGATATCGGTTCTGCGCTCCGGGGCAAGCCGGTGGGTGGGTAACAAAATGGACAGGCAGCTTTGCCCGCGTTCGCCCAGTAATTCTTGAATATTAATATTTTTCATAACCGGAATTTTTTAACTGGTAATCAAAATATTTTTAATAACATCACTCTGGATAATTTTAAGATTATCCAGAGGGAGTACCGTTTTAGTGAGCAGGTTATTCCCCGGAGGAATATATTCTGGCGGGGCTTGTTCCGGGACGGGATCAGGGTCTATCTTTTCCGGTTCTTCTTCCGGTGGAAAAGGTTGATCCGGATCTGCTTGAGGAATAATTTCGGGTTCTGGTTGAGGAGATGGAAATTCAGGTTCTTGAAATTGAGGTCCTCCCGTTATTAAAATCCCTTGCGGTCTTATAAAATTGATACATTTCATCATTGCGGATTTAAAGCAGCTTAAACACCAAATGGGTAGGTTTCCGGCATCTGACTCTGATCAGCAGTAACATGCAAAGGATGCAGGGCTTTCGTACGGTCAAAAAACAGGTAGGCGTCATAACGGTTAGTCATTTCGCTGGGCACATAATTATAATGTTGTTCACGGTGGGGGTGATAAACCACGCCTATGGCCCTTTGTCTAATCCGCTGATTGAGTAAGTCGGGATGGGACAAATGGTGCATCAAAATAACCTGGTTAGCTTCGTGTACTGTGTGGAGAATGGCATCCCAACTATGTTCCACAGCCGGAGGAACCTCATACGTTCGTTCGGGGCTACCCCAGGCCGGAGCGGCGATAACCTGGCCCCGGTAAGTGCCTAATCCGGCTAGAAAAACCTGATCATAACCCAGTTCATTGCGAATGAGTTCGCCCAGATTAAACATGCCCTGATCGTGCATAATAGTAGCCCGCGCATCACCAATATGCGTGTTATGCGCCCAAATAATGGCTTTGGCCTGAGGTCCATGGTAGTTCAGTAAACGGTGTAAAGTATCAGCCATATGACGGTCGCGGATATTCCAGGAAAAAGCACCGCCGCGAAGCATAGCCCGGTAATATTTTTCGGCGTTGGTTAAGATCAGGGCATTTTGTTCTGCATTGAACACATTTTCATGGTCCGTATTATAATTGGCCATTCGTTGGCGCACCTGCGCCAGGAGACTAATTACTTCCTGTTCGCATAATTTGGGAACAAACTGACTGGCCTGAGCGTAACTTTGGCCTTCATCCGTTTGATACGGTTCAAAACAATGGTAGGCTGCCTGGGCAGCTTGAAAAGCCAGAGGATCTGTTTGTTGTAAATAGTGCATAATAGCTTCCATGCTTTCCCACAAGCTATATACATCCAGGCCATAAAACCCAACTTTATGGGTGATGGGCAACGCTTGATTATGCTCATACAACCATTCGGCCAAAGCAACCATCTCCCAATTAGCCCACATCCATGTAGGCCAGCGGTTAAAAGCCTGTAAAACACTGTAGGCACTATCGCCAGCCTGAGGGTAATTTTTTAAGTATCGGTTTAAACGATAACAATCAGGCCAATCTCCTTCTACCGCGATAAAATTAAATCCACCTTCATTGATCAGGCGTTTGCTGATGATATTTCTCCAGGTATAGAATTCATGGGTGCCATGAGTGGCTTCGCCTAACATGACCACTTTAGCATCCGCGGCACGATCGATGAATTCGTCCAGGTCAGCCGGATCATGCAACAGTCTTGAATAAGCCCTGATCTCTTCAATAGGACCAACCGCAGATCTTTTATTGCTTACAAATTGGAGATTACGCATGGAAAACTTTTTTGCCGGGTTCAATGAAGTCTTAATTACCATTTGCATCAATGAGAAGGGTCACGTTTTGATTTGATGCAGCTCAATACACCAATAATGTTTTTTGATTAAATCAAGCCCAGAAAAATAAATTTTATGAAATACCAATTTTTTGCCGAAGTACTTATCCCGGTAGACGGGCAAAAATTAGATGGGGAATTAATCATACCCGAGAACGCTCAAGGAGTCGTCATTTTTGCACACGGCAGCGGGAGCAGCCGGCTTAGCCCCCGCAATCAGATTGTAGCCCGTAAACTGAATGAACAGGGTAAAGGAACCTTATTATTCGACTTACTGACTGCAGCGGAAGATCAGGGTGTACAAAACAGGTTTAACATCCGTTTATTGAGCGACCGTTTAGTCCATGCTACACATTGGCTGCGCCATTTCGCCCCGTCCGCAGCGCTGCCATTCGGTTTTTTTGGAGCCAGTACAGGAGCTGCCGCTGCTTTAGTAGCCGCCAGTGCATTGCCTGAAATAAAAGCGGTGGTCAGCCGGGGAGGTCGTCCCGACCTGGCTAAAACCAATTTGGCTAGGGTTACCGCTCCAGTATTGCTGATCGTAGGCGAACTGGATACTGCGGTTTTGGAATGGAACAGGGAAGCCCTAACAGATTTGAACGAGTCCAGTCATTTGGTTATCGTTCCGGGTGCCACCCATTTGTTTGAAGAGCCCGGTACTTTAGAAAAAGTAGCTCATCTGGCCAGCAAATGGTTTAACCGCCATCTGCAGAATAAATCGGCATTGGCCACTATAAAATCATAACATCATGTTTAAAGACAGATTAGAAGCCGGTAGAGAACTGGCCAAAAAACTGGAAAAATTCAAAAATAGAGCAGGGGTCGTTCTGGCAGTTCCCCGTGGCGGTGTCCCGATCGCATATGTCATCGCGAAATCCCTGGGGTTCCCGCTCGATCTGGTGTTAACCAAAAAAATTGGACATCCGGCCAATAAAGAATATGCGATCGGAGCGGTAAGTTTAAGCGAAAAATTCGTCATACCTCATGAAGGTGTAACCGATGAATATATAGACCAGGAAACCCTTAAAATCCGCAAAAGGCTAAGAGACATGTACCTCGACTACATGGGTGGACAACACGAACCAGAGCCCATCAAAGGTAAAACGGTTCTGGTGATCGACGACGGTATCGCGACCGGCCAAACTTTGTTGGCCACCGTGCGCATGTTGCGTAAACAACATCCGCGCGAATTAATCATTGCCGTACCGGTAGCGTCGCGTAGTTCCCTAAAAATGTTAAGCGCTGAAGCCGATGAACTGATTTGTTTGCTCGTGCCGGAAGATTTTTATGGCGTGGGTGCTTTTTATGATGATTTTTCGCCCGTTAGTGAT
>JAYRWN010000083.1:0-22117 GCA_041917975.1 Saprospiraceae bacterium
GTCTCTTGAACATTATGGTCGGTGATCAAAATGCCTATGTTTTTATTAACCATTTTGGCTACGATTTGCTGGATGTCCTCCACGGCTATCGGGTCAATACCGGCAAACGGTTCATCCAGCAGAATGTACAATGGATTGGTAGCCAGGGCCCGGGCTATCTCCGTTCGACGACGTTCCCCCCCAGACAGGGAATCACCCATATTCCTACGCACCTTGTCCAATCCAAATTCGGCAATGAGTTCTTCCAATTTTTCTTGTTGGGCTACTTTACTTAGGTTGGTGTGTTCCAGCACCGCTTTAATGTTATCCTCCACGCTTAATTTACGAAAGACCGAAGGCTCCTGTGGCAAGTAACCTATACCCGAACGGGCACGCATGTACATGGGTAACTCGGTGATTTCCTGATTCTCTAAAAACACCTGCCCGGCGTCGGGTTTAATGAACCCCACCACCATATAAAAGGTGGTCGTCTTGCCTGCGCCATTGGGACCTAATAATCCTACAATTTCGCCTTGATTCACTTCTATGGATACATCCTGTGCTACCTGCCGGCGGCCATAACTCTTATTTAATCCTTTCGTCCAAAGTTTCATTGTCAGGAGCTCCAGTTTATGCGGTTATCAACAGTCCAATTCGCTTTCAGGTTCTCTATTTTCAGCCATTTAATGGGTTCTGGGTAAAGAAATCGCCAATAGTGACCCGCATCCCACCGGCCATTGCCATTTTGATCTTCGAAAATGTGCACATGAATCGGCCCGGGCTCCAGGCCTAACCACTGTACTTTATGGAGTTCTTTGTGAGCTATTTTTTCCTGCCGGACTATTTTATTGTCAATGACCAAATTTAAGACATAATTCCTTGCGGAGTCCAGGCCGGTGACTTGCAGATTTAAGCCACCAAAGCGCTCCGGATTAGCGAAGTTTAAGTCCACTTTTAGGGTGTCGTGTTGATTATAGCTGGCGGTGTGCAAGGCATTAGGAAGAAAAACCACACGGTATCTTTTATCTGGTAGCCAGGGATATTTAAGCAGTAAACGATAAGGGTAGACCGAGTCTATGGTTACCGGGACCGCTACCCAACCGATAGAATCAAGGTATCCTATTCGTGAAGAATCCGCCCGTATGACTGGCTGGCTGGCCAACACCTCCACCGGATGTCCAGGGTAAAGCGTATTCCGCGAGGCTAAAGTTATCCGCGGCGATGAAGTAAACCACTTTACCGAGTCACGGTACACTTTCACTGTGTCAAAATAATCCGGTAAGCTTTGCAGATGCCATACTGTTTGACTAAATAAGGTATCGTGCCACACCCATAATGTATCCTCTTCCACAAAGGTGGTGTTCAAAGTAAGTCCTTCCTCAGCCGCCAGGCTCACATCCCCGGGAGGCCGGTTAAACACTAATTTAGACACCTGCCGGTAATGATTATTTTCTAAAAGGCGAAAATTCAGCGGCTGGGTAAATAAAGAAAGAGTCAGGGCGGAGTCAGATAGATTTTCCTGAGGAACCAGGATTCTTTCTTTTAGAAAGCCCGTTTCTTCTGATAGATTATCAAATTTATAATTTTGGTTAGCATCATTGAGGGCGAAAATTTTATAATCCCCGGCGGCAATATTTTCAAAACGGAAAAAACCTTGTTTGTTGGTTCGGGCGAAATAATATGGTGTTTCTTTAACGACCACGGAGTCCGTAGCCGTTTGATATAACATCACGGTAATGTTTTCATAAGGAGTCTGTTCATAGGCTTTAACCGCTTTACCGGTGAGAGTCAGTGAGTCTAATACCGGTCCGGTGGAAAAAACATAACGAAAATTTCGGAGAATGTTGCCTTCATTCAGGTCTTTGATGGCTTCACCGAATTGAATGGTATAAGTTACGTTCTCGCGGAGGATTTCCTCTTTATCCAGACTTATTTTCACCGTTTTACCACGCAATTCTATTTTAGGCCTTTTATTTAACGGTGGCGAGATAAGTATTTGCTGGGAAGGGTTATCCAGTTTAATCCATTCATCAAAAGATAATTCTATTTCCCTGGGCTTGAAATCAGTTTGTAAGCCTGGGGTAGATTTAAGGCTATCTAATTTGGGTGGAGTTTCATCTTTAGGCCCGCCGGTAGGAGCAATCGGATTAGCGCAAGCCATCCATAATGCCCCCAAAAGGATCATCATCTGTAAAGCTTGATGCGTGAATTGACCTTCATGAATTGCTCCTTTAGTCCTCATGCTTCCCCGCCGTTGTTTCAAAGAAGAAATTATTTATACTGTTTTTGTAAACGATCGAGTTCTCTTTTATTTTCTCTTTCTTTGATGGTTTCTCTTTTATCATACATCTTTTTTCCTTTCGCCAAGGCGATTTCCAACTTTAAAAAGCCCGTTTCGCTAAAATATAACCGGTACGGAATAAGGGTAAATCCCTTCTCGCTTACCTTCCGTTCCAGCTTATTTAATTCTTTTTTATTGACTAATAATTTCCGGGTGCGGGTGGGTTCGTGGTTTTGATATGAGGCTTGTTTATATTCACTGATGTGCATGCCTTTGATCCACAGGTCCCCTTGTTCAATGATACAATAGGCCTCACTCAGGTTAGCGCTGCCATCGCGAATAGATTTTATTTCTGATCCGGATAGGACTATTCCAGCCTGCAGTTTTTCTACCAGAAAATATTCGTGTTCCGCTTTGCGATTTTTTATCTCGAACTGCTTAAAATCGCGTTTCATGGTTTTAACTTTATCGCCGTACCATAGGCCATGATTTCGGAAGCACCCTGAGTAATCATAGCTGTGGTAAACCGAACATTAATTATGGCATCGGCACCCATATCCTGTGCATCAGCAATCATGCGATCTATCGCCTGTTCGCGGGCATCGGCCATAAGTTTGGTGTATTCATCAATTTCTCCTCCCACCAGGTTGCGAAAGCCTGCAACAATATCTCTGCCGACATGACGGGCTCTGACGGTGCTCCCCCGGGCAATATCAATGATTTCATGAATTTCACGCCCAGGTATATAATCGATAGTGGTTATTATCATCGTAATATTTATTTCAAATTTTTGCGGGACAAAGGTACACCAAAAATGAGGATGTTAAACAACCAGCGTACTCACCGGACTTAGTTTACGAGAATTTACCCTTTATTGATGACAGGCGGGATTTATACCCAGGACGTATTTTTCCACGACCTGAATTTTTGCAGCGGTTTCTGCACCCAAAAAGCCAGTAATATCCTGGTCGCGGAGATGCTGGGTAGCGTATGCGGTTAGCTCTATAGAAACGGGTAAATAACTCCAATGCCATTTTTCTTCCTGATACCCGTTAACACGTCCGGCGTTGTAGGGTTGGCAAAAGCCATAGTCTGCTGCATGGGTGAGTAACCACTGATAGGTTTTTAACCCAGCACCGGTAGTAAAATACTCATTATTAAGCGCATTCAAATCCACATCGGTACCCCAGTGATGTCGGGACGTACCCGGCATACTGGAGTAAAGCAGAATCAATTCGGCCCGCTTCACCGGATCTTTGATTTGTAAAATATTTGCCGTTCCGGTAACTGGCCTTTTTCCGGTCCATTTTTCTTCCCATATACGTTTTTGGGCCACAAAATTGCGGGTAGCGGAAATAATTTTTAACGCAATGCCGTCTTTTTTGGCAGCGGTGTTCATTTTTATAAAAGCCTCCAAAGCTTCCTGGCGCAGATAAAGACCAGCTCGGTCAGCGTATTCACTGGGGATCAATACAAAATCTGGGTGTTGATCCGGATCAAATCTTCCGGTCAAATAATGGATCTTGGTGGAATC
The DNA here is from genome assembly GCA_041917975.1 of Saprospiraceae bacterium. GTDB lineage: Bacteria > Bacteroidota > Bacteroidia > Chitinophagales > Saprospiraceae > JAYRWN01. The sequence goes on from JAYRWN010000083.1 coordinate 3,795, forward strand.
CACTAAAGTTTCATCTCCAGGTGTGATTTGCGCGACTTTTTCCGATCGTTGTGTAGGTGATTTTGGGTGAGGCGTACAGGCAAATCCTAAACTTAACCAAACCATAGTGGCGTAAAACATGGTTAGGAAAAGCCGTGGGGTTTCCGGGTTTAAAAATAATTCCATTTAATCAAAATTTAGGCCTGGACCAGCTGATTAAACAAATGTTGGTTAACTATGGCCTCGCGCACTAGCGGAGGTACCATGGTCTCCCAGGTTGGATCATCCTGCAGCATTTTCGTTAGCACATCTTGTGGCTGTATAAACAATAAATCTTGACGATAACCTCCTATTTCCACAATATGCCTGCTTTCTAACAAGTATTGATACAGAAATTTTATCCCTTCCGGAACCAATAAATTTTTGCCGGTTACGACTTCACCGGTTAGGCGATCCAAAGCCGGATAGGCATAAATACGAATATTGCGGGTAAATAATTCGCCAAAAGCGACCAAAAGGCGACCGTCCTGATTTTGAATATATTTCCGCTCAATGATTTCGAGTAACTCTTTGACGCCGATCACTAAGCCCAATTTGGAAATTTTATAGTCGGCCAGATAATTTATCAGGTCCTGATGATTTTGATAGTTAGAAATGATGACCGGGTAGCCCAGGGCATTCAGGGTTTCAGCCCGGTCTAAAAAATCCCGTTGGGCATCCGTGTCAAAAGCTTGCAGGTTCTCCATGGTTAGCTCAGGTAGTAAAACCGCTTGTTCGTCGTCGGCAAGTTGCTCAACATTTAAAAATTGGCGAAAACCGGAAGTGAACACGTCCAAAGTAACCAAGGTAGGTGGCTTAAAATGACCTCTGACTACCATCACGGCTTTTTTATAGACCAGCTCGGAGGCATGCATGGACTGTTTGTCAGAGCCGAACATGGCTACTCGGGTTAAGCCATGACGCACCAGTAAATAACTCAGCAAACGGTTGTCCAAATGCTGAAAATCAGGACCGGTCAGGCGGATCATATCAATGTATACCCGACCAGCCAAGCCGTCCATAAGTGAACAAATCATCCGTTCGGCATCCTGATGGTAATAAAAAGCGGCATGGATCATGTTTACACCGACTATGCCTATTGCCGATTGTTGAGTTTGTTGGTCATTGTCCAGCATTTTTACATGCAACACCAAGTCGTTTGGAGGAGCATCCGGGTGCAATTGAAAACGCAGCCCCAGCCAGCCGTCTCCCTTAATAGTACGTGAATAATTAATGGTAGCAACCGTATCGGCAAATACAAAAAAATTACGCCCGGCCCGGTAAGTCTCCAGGCGTTGTTCCATCAGAGAATATTCATGATTCAGCATTTTGTATAAACGCGACTCACAGACATATCGGCCTTGAGGTTCAACCCCGTATATTTCATCGGAATAAATTTTATCGTAGGCAGACATAGTTTTGGCAATAGTTCCTGCCGCACCGCCCACCTTAAAAAAATACCGGGCCACTTCCTGTCCGGCCCCGATTTCGGCAAAGGTGCCATAGATGGCTTCATTCAAATTTATCTCCAGGGCTTTTTGATCCGTGTCCAATGTCTTTCTTTCCATGAGAGGCAAAATTGATTTTTCCACCCTGTTAACTTTCTTTTAGGTGAATTATTGTATTTTGTTACGATTTCACCAATTGTCAAGCATCATGCCATGATTTTCCATTCATCGGTCCGTTTAAGTATTGGATTAATTTTTTTATCATATTATTTTCCGGCTTTCACCCAAAAGGATGCCATTTATCTCAACCGTTCTTATCAGGTGGTCACCAAAAGTAAAGACAAAGTCAGCGCTTATGTGTACCGTCTGATAGACCAGGAAGGGGAAAATAAATTTATCCAAACGGATTATTATATCGGCCCGCAAAAAGTATTGGCGGCCAAAAAAACATTTCGAGACCAATATTTAAGCCTGGCCCACGGTCTGCACCAAACCTACTATAAAAATGCCAAACCCAAATCCAGCGGCATGTACGGACAAAATCATAAGGAAGGGGAATGGACTTATTATTGGGTCAATGGACAAATACGTGAAACCGGTACATTTGTGCATCAACAGAAAGATGGTCTGTGGAAAAGGTACACCAAAGCAGGAAAATTATGGGCGGAAGAAAATTATTCCGCCGGAGTGCCTCACGGTGATTTCATCGAATACTGGACGGATGGACAAGTACGGGCAAAATTTAAATATAACCAAGGCAAACCGGAGGGGGAGTGGGTTAGCTATTATGCTAACGGCAGACCTGCCCGTCAGGAAATTTATCAACATGGCGAATTAACTTCCGGAAAATGTTTTACCTCTACAGGACAAGACACAATATATTTTCCTTATTTGGTTTTACCTTATTTTCCTGGTTGTGCAGAACAAGGCGAGGTAATTTTACAACAACGCTGTGGGGATAGAAGAATGCTCGAGTTTATTCAAAAAAATTTAAAATACCCTTTGGAGGCTCAGCTAAATAATCGTGCCGGTGTAGTCGTAGTGAGCTTTTATGTAGAGCCTAATGGAGATATTACCGAACCATTTTTTCTGGAGGAAGTATCTGAAGAAATAGGCGAAGAATGTCTGCGCCTTGTACGACGTTTTCCAAATTGGATTCCCGGGCGTAAGGATGGATATCCTGATCGGGTCTCTTATGAATTGAGTGTAACTTTCCGCCTAGACTAGTCGCTATTTTTTTTGTTGGTTAAGACCATTCTCATTTTGGCATATAATGTTTTTAACAGGTGTCCAAATTTAATTGGCCATAGAAATTTTATAGTTATGGTTGAGCCAAACAAGTTACTGACCATACTTACCTTTTCAAATTTTGGATTATCCGGCTTATGAATTATTTAAATTAATTATTTCAAAATTTTAACTTTAGACAAATTATATTTTAGCATGAAACAACAAAATATGGTCGCTTCCATGACGCCTCCTATGCTTCCTGAAAATGCGCACAAAGATATTCCCGGTAACCCGTCCATGACCAAAAGCAGTGCAATTAAATTAAACGACCGCAGTAATGGTCAACCACTCCAGATATTAAGTGAGGACGAATGGAAGTTTTGGATTAACAATGGCTATGTGGTTGTTAAAAACGTAATACCTCGAGAACAGGCTGAAGCAACAGCTAATTTTTTATGGGAATTTGAAGAAAAAGACCCCGATAATTCTGATACCTGGTATACTCAGCCAAGGGCAGAAATGCAGATGAAAGAACTAACCAATACGGGCATGGTAGAGGTATATAACCATCAACATTTATGGAATAACCGCATGGCCTCTAAAGTGTACGAGGTATTTAAAGATATTTGGGGTACAGATAAATTGTGGGTGACTATTGACCGGGCCAATCTAAATTTTCCTATTAGACCTGGATTTGAATATAAAGGGTTTATTCATTGGGACTACGATCCGGAAACAAAACCTGTGAATGTGCAAGGTGTGTTGGCTTTAGCCGATCAAACCGATGAAAACATGGGTGGATTTCAATGCATCCCTGAATTATACCGTACCTATGATACCTGGAAACTAAACCAACCCCAGGATCGCAATCATTTCCAACCTGATATTACCGGATTTGAAGTGGTAAAAGTAAAGATGGAAGCAGGCGATCTTTTGGTTTTTAACAGCCTGCAACCACACGGCATTCGGCCAAATTTAAGTGGCCATAAAGTGCGCATAGCTCAGTATATTTCCATGATGCCGGCTGAAGAACATAATGAGCCTTTGCGTCAGTGGAGAATACAATCCTGGAAAGAAAGAATTGCCCCTGAAGGTTATGCATTTCCCGGGGATCCCCGAAAGTGGGAGCAAACTAAGTATGGTACGGCCGAATTAACTAAGCTAGGTAAAAAATTGTTGGGGCTGGAAAAATGGTAGTGAATTTATTTTAATCTTGGTAGTGAATTTTTAATTTTTTACACCCCAAAAAATAAAAAGGTTAATCCACACTCATCTCCTGCCTAAATCAGTTTAGACAGTTTTTTCTGATTTAAAATAAGTTTATTCTTAATTAGGAATAATTTATTTTTTTAAAGGTTTGGAATGGACCAGATCCAATAAAAAGGCATATTCCAAGGCTGTTTCTTTATACCGTTCAAATCGACCGCTGGCGCCCCCATGCCCGGTCTCCATATTTGTATACAAAAGCAGTGGATTTTGATCTGTTTTTAACTCACGTAGGCGAGCCACATATTTCGCGGGTTCCCAGTATTGTACTTGCGAATCATGAAGACCTGTGGTTACTAACATGGAGGGGTAATCCTTTTTTTCCAGATTGTCATAAGGTGAATAAGACAACATATAGTCGTAATAAGCTTTATTTTTTGGATTGCCCCATTCATCAAATTCATTGGTCGTGAGTGGGATAGATTCATCTAACATCGTGGTCACCACATCAACAAAGGGAACCTGAGCGACTACCCCTTTAAACAAATCGGGTCGCATATTAACCACCGCGCCCATAAGCAATCCACCGGCGCTGCCCCCCATGGCGAATAATTTATCAGGGTTAGTGTATTTTTCTTTAATGAGGTGCTCCGCACAATCCAGGTAATCGGTAAACGTGTTTTTCTTTTTTAGGAGTTTGCCATCTTCATACCATTGGCGGCCCATTTCCTGGCCCCCACGGATGTGCGCGATGGCATAAGCAAAACCACGCTCCAGCAAACTGATGCGGCTGACACTAAAATAGGCATCCATCGAAGCGCCATAAGATCCGTACGCATATAATAACATTGGATTTTGTCCATTTTTTTTAAAATCTTTTTTATTGACTAGGGACACCGGTATCTGAGCTCCATCCCGGGCCGTGACAAAGAACCGCTCCGTAGTATAATCATGTGGATTATACTTACCTAAGATTTCGTCTTGTTTCAGCAGTTTTTTCTCCTGGGTACGCATATTATAATCGTATACAGAATTAGGTGTAGTCAGGGATTGATAGTTATACCGCAACCAATCAGTATCAAATTCCATATTCGCAAACGGATAGGCCGTATAAGCCGGTTCACCAAAGTCAAGATAATGTTCAATGGCACCATTCCATGGCCTGATTCTAGCCTGGAGCAAACCATTTTTACGCTCCTCGACTACCAAAAAATCTTTAAACAATTCAATACCTTCTATCAAAACATCTGGTCGGTGGGGAATAACCTCTTCCCAGGTTTCTTTCTGTGCACTTGATTGGACCGGTACGGATAATAACCTAAAATTCAGGGCATTCCAATTACTAACGATGTAGAAACGATTTTGGAAATGATAGACTCCGTACAAGTGATTGTGTTCACGAGGTAAGACCGGCACGAACTTCCCGAGGGGTTGATCTGCCAGCAAGTACCGTGTTTCGGAAGTCAGGGTGCTCGACAATTGGATAAAGATATATTGACGGTTTTTAGAACGACTGATGGACGTATAATAGGCCATATCTTGTTCTTCATGAACCAGTTCATCAGTGCTGACTGGAGTCCCTAATTGATGTCGCCATACCTGGTAGGAGCGTAAAGTCACCGGATCCCTTTTAACATAAAAAATATGTTGATTGTCAGCGGCCCACACAAAAGCCCCACCTTCCGTGTTAGGAATCTCGTCTGGCAAAAAGGACTTTTCTTGCAGATGCCAAAAACGAATGGTGTAATTTCTGCGGCTTAAGGTATCTTCACCGAAGGCCACAATCAGGTTATCGTCGCTGACATTCCTCCCACTCTGACTGTAATAATCATGACCTTGAGCCAACGTGTTTTCATCCAGCATGATTTCTTCCGGCTGATCCAGTGAATTTAATTTACGGCAGTGAATAGCGTATTCCCGGCCTTCTTCATAGCGGGTGTAATACCAGTAGCCATTAGACTTATGAGGTACCGTATTATCATCTTGTTTAATTCTCGCCGTTATCTCCTTGAATAATTCGGTGCGCAGAGGTTGTAAGTGAGACATCATGGTGTCCAAGTAGGCGTTCTCGGCAGTGAGGTAACTGATAACTTCCGCGTTTTCACGTTGATTGAGCCAATAATAAGGATCATGCCGCTGGTGATCATGGGTAGTAATGAGGTGATCTTTTTTAGGACAAACCGGTGGCGTGATATACATTTTATCGATCATCATCGTTGGCATTTGGTCTGGGGGTTGGGTACAAGCTACAATCATAACTAAAACTGAACCAGCACACAACCTGTGGAATAAATCTTGTTTTAATTGCATGTCTAGGGGGATAATTCTACCATAAATCTATTAAATACTGGTAAATTTTGTATCCTCAAGTAGATATGTTAAGGGATTGCCAAATTTTTCGATCCTCCATAACGTTGCTTTGAGAATAAACTCTTTTTTCTCAATTTTGAGCCTCTTTCTAAAATCGACATTTCAACAGATTTATAACGATGAGTAATTACGCCTTGGACATTGCAGCCTTGAATCAGCAGATTTATCTGGAGAGTGCTTTTCTTGATCAATTAACCGCCCAAACCTCGAAGGTTTTAGTAGGCCAAAAGCACATGACGGAGAGTTTGATGATCGGATTGCTGGCAAATGGACATATTTTGTTGGAAGGGTTACCCGGATTAGCGAAAACCTTGGCCATTAAAACCCTGGCTGCGGCGATTAACGCAAAGTTTAGTCGCATTCAGTTTACCCCGGACCTGTTACCGGCGGACATCATCGGTACGATGATCTATAACCCGGCAAAAAATGAATTTTTTGTACGCAAGGGACCCATTTTTGCCCATTTTATCCTTGCTGACGAAATAAACCGCGCGCCAGCCAAAGTGCAAAGCGCACTGCTTGAAGCTATGCAGGAACGCCAGGTGACTATAGACCGCGAAAGCCATATCCTGGATGAACCGTTCTTGGTATTAGCCACTCAAAATCCCATTGAACAGGAAGGTACCTATCCATTGCCGGAAGCTCAGGTAGATCGGTTTATGATGAAGGTGAAAATAGGTTACCCGACTCAGGAGGAAGAGCGGCAAATCATTCGGCTCAATTTAAATCCTGAACTGAATGTTAAGGTAGAACCGGTGATCGAAACTTCAACGATATTGCGGGCACGCCAGTTGGTCAGGACTATTTACATGGATGAAAAGATCGAGAAGTATATATTAGATATCGTATTTGCCACCCGTGAGCCGGAACAGTACAAACTAACCAAGTTAAAACCGTTAATAAACTTTGGTGGGTCACCGCGGGCAAGCATTAATCTGGCTTTGGCGGCGAAAGCCCTGGCCTTTATCCAACGGCGCGGGTATGTCATTCCTGAGGATATTCGCCAAGTGAGTTACGATATATTGCGCCACCGGATTGGATTAACTTATGAAGCGGAAGCAGAGAACATTACCCAGGATGATCTCATCCGGGAAATCTTAAATACTGTAGAAGTACCTTAATGAAATTATTGATCATAATTTGTGGGTTATTAATGCCGTCTTGGATCTATGGACAGGCGATAATAACGGCAGTTCAAGAACGGTTTAGCTATGAATTCGGGCCAGACAGTGGTCCGTTTACTACCTATAAAGGTTTATTAGCGGATGATGTGGAAGCTTATTTTTGTTTGTCTCCATGGCAAGATGGGAAGCTCAAAGGCGTGTATACCTATGGTGCCGACGGAAATTTTCTGATGTTAGAAGGCGAAATTCAAGGCCAGCAAATGCTCTGGACCGAGTGGGACACTTTGGGTCAGCGCTGTGGTATGATCTTGCTCACCCAAGAGGGAAATCACTTAAGCGGTTGGTGGCAGAATAATGACCAGGACATTCAGTTACCCCTAGTGCTGCAACCGCTAGCTGCCCAGGATACCCTTCAACCGTTAGAGAGTTCTATTGCTAATTACAAAGTGAGGATGAATGATGGTGAGGCCATATTAACCTTGATTCGTGACCGGATGAATACCCGAGGTATTTGGCATTCAACCATTAAGAATAAATCTGAAACGTTTTATGTCCGGGGGTATTGCGCCGATCAAGAGTGTAAAAAATTGGAGCTGGATGTCACTAACGCTGCTGGCGAACATCAGGCGGATTTGGTCATTCAGGATCAGGATGCAGAACGTATCAATATAGTTTTTAGAAGTGGGGATAGGAAAACAACCTATCTGACGGCCCAGCAACAGGAATCTTTGATTCTAGACCGCCTGGCCCTGGGAGGTTACCGGGGATATGTTAATTTAAATCTTCCCCCGCCGGTAGCTTTATCAGCAGACCTTACGGACTTAATTCAACATAAAATAGCCGTTTTAAAGGCAACTCCTGACCACTATCATGCTTCGGAACGTATGCAACAAAGTACTAATGCCTGGATCGAAGTGGGCTATTTTGATCAGCAAGTCTTTTCCGGCCTATTGATCCTGCATAGCACCGATCAAAAGATCAATTTTCCATTTCTTTTAGATATGCAATCCGGAAAGGCTTTAGACCTTATCGGATTGGTCGGTCATGCGATCAGTGAGACAAAAGTTCAGGAGCATCTCACCCAAATATTAAATGAACGTGATGTAGCGTCTCCTTTAGCTGGTGAGGTAACTGCAGCGAATTTTAAACATCCGGTGTTCTTGCAGGAAGGACTGAGTTTGTGTACAGATTTTAATTCGGTAAATGGCATCCAGCGCGTGGTCATACCCTATAGTTTTTTTGGCCGTGACCTGCTTAGAAACAGCTTAGTCAAGTACCTGATACGATAAGTACCTGGAACAAATAAAAGAAATGTATGGATGCAGCCGAGTTACTCAGGAAAGTACGAAAGATAGAAATAAAAACCAAGGGCTTAACCAGGCACATCTTTTCCGGAGAATACCACAGTGCTTTTAAAGGTCGGGGCATGTCGTTTAGTGAAGTCCGTCCTTATCAATGGGGTGATGACGTGCGCAATATAGATTGGAACGTCACAGCCCGTACCGGTGACCCTCACATTAAAATATTCGAAGAAGAACGTGAACTGACGGTCATGTTAATGGTGGATATGAGTCATTCGGCTTACTTCGGGACGACCACCCAATTCAAACAAGAACTCATGGTGGAAATCAGTGCCGTATTAGCTTTTTCAGCTATACAGAATAATGATAAGGTGGGCTTAATCCTTTTCAGTGATCGGGTGGAAAAATATATTCCACCCAAGAAGGGAAGAACCCACATCTTGCGCATCATTCGCGAATTAATTAATTATGAGCCGGCTTCCCAGGGGACCGATTTAAAAAGAGCCCTGGAGTACCTGAACAATGTGATAAAAAAGCGCTGCATCACTTTTTTACTCTCGGATTTTATTGCTACAGGATATGAACAAGTGCTGCAGATAGTGGCTAAAAAACATGATCTCGTCGGTATGCATATTTTTGATCCTGTGGAGCACAATTTTCCATCCATTGGTTTAGTCCGTCTGCGTGATGCAGAGACCGGTGCTGAATATATTCTGGATACCGCTTCTCCTGACGTGGTCTCCGGAATGAAAGACTGGTTTAAAAATTATCAGCAACAAGCGCGGCAAACTTTTCTGCGCAATGGGGCTGACTTATTGTCTATAGGTACTCATGAGTCCTATGTCAAAGCCCTGATGAAATTCTTTAAAAAAAGAATGAAATAACGGCATGAAGAATTTCATTTGGCGGTGGTTGATCATGTTTTTTTTAGCGGTGTGCTGCAAGTTAACAGCTCAGAACGGACGATTACAGCTTGCCGTGGATAGCACACAGATGACTATTGGAGATTATAACCGGGCTAGTTTGCGTCTCTCTGGAGTCAATCAGGTAACTCCCCATTTACTCACCACTTTGCAAGACACAACACAAAGCATAGAAGTATTATCCGAAGAAGCCTGGGTACCCACGGGCCAGGAGGTAGTGAAACAGATTATTTTTTCGGTCTATGACACCGGAGTCGTGTGGCTGCCTGCTCAGACTGTGGTGGCGGGGAATGATACTCTCATAGCGGAAGGTATTCCACTGCAAGTTAAAGGCGTGCCTATAGACAGTTCGGGCCTGGCACCCATCAAAGATATCATTACCGAGCCGCTTAGCTGGAAAGACTTTTTACCCGTCGTATTCATTCTGGTAGGTATTCTATCCATTGTGGCGGTAACATTTTGGTTGATCAAAAGACGTAAAAAAACACCGGTGTTACTTCCTGTAACTCCACCTTTGCCTCCTTTAGAAATAGCTCTTCAAAAACTAAAGGACCTGGAACAAAAAGCTCCTTGGGAAAATGGGGAGATCAAAGCCTTTCAATCTGATCTTACCTTCATAGTCAGGGAATATTTGGAGAATCAATATCAATTGCCTGCATTAGAACGAACAACTGCTGAAATAATCAGCGATGCCCAGGATAAGCAGCTTTCGGAGGCATGGGTAACCCAGCTTAAAGAACTGCTTACCACTGCAGATTTCGTGAAATTTGCCAAGGCTCAGCCGCCGGTGGATATCCACCCGCAAATGTTAATCCAAGCCAGACAATTGCTCTTGACCAGCGAAAATTTTTCTTCACCGGGTGGCGCCATCCCTTTATCTGAGCAGTCATGAGTGGGTGGTCAAACATAGAAATCGTTTCACCTTGGTACCTATTATTACTGTTGGCTTTACCTGCCGTGTGGTGGTGGTTAAAAATACAGCGTATCAAATATATCTCCCAGGTTAAACTTTCAGCGCTATCACCCGGGTTACCCATCTCCTTGAGGGCCAGAATAGCCTCTTGGCTTCCATGGCTTAAAGGACTGGCCTTTATCGTTTTCGTTCTGGCACTTACCCGCCCAAGATTAGTACTAACCGAAGAGAAAGTTATTGCAGAAGGCATTGATATTTTTTTAGTCATGGATTTATCCAGTTCAATGTTATCTAAAGACTTTGAACCGGATAGATTGGAGGCCAGTAAACTTATTGCTGCTGACTTTATTGATAAACGCCCATATGATCGAATTGGGCTGGCGGTATTTGCCGGAGAGAGTTTTACCCAATGCCCCTTGACCACCGATCACCGTGTCCTTAAAACATTTTTGGCCGAGCTAACCTGTGGTGTATTGGATGATGGTACGGCTATAGGTATGGGATTAGCTTCTGCTACCAACCGTCTACAAAAAAGTACGGCAAAAAGTAAAATCATAATTTTGCTTACTGATGGTGTAAATAATGCCGGGTACATCAGCCCGCTGACGGCGGCGGAGATGGCCAAACAGTTTGAAATAAAAGTATATACCATCGGTGTAGGTACGCAAGGGGAGGCCTTAGCGCCGGTAAGCCGCCGCAGCGACGGCGAGTACATTTTCGGCTACTCTGCCGTCGAAATAGATGAACAATTGCTGACGGAAATATCTAACATGACTGCCGGAAAATATTTCCGCGCCACGTCCAGTGAGGCTTTGCGCAACATTTACGATGAAATTGATAAACTGGAGAAAACCAAAATTGAAGTCACCAGTTTTAAGCGTTATAAAGAAGCTTTCAGAGTATTTGCGGTGGCTGGTTTGATCTTATTGCTATTGGAGTGGATATTAAGTAGAACCTGGTTAAAAATATTATCCTAAAGGTTACATGTTTAAATTTGAACAACCGATATTTTTTTATTGTCTGGCCAGCCTTCCGCTGATGCTTGCAGTCATGGCCTATGCCTGGTATCATCGGCCTGGTAAGTTAAAATTATTGGGGCAGTCAACTACTGTGGAGCGGTTGGTTCGACCAAGGCATTACACGCGCTGGTGGCTGTCGCACTCCCTTATGCTCATGGTGGTAAGTGCACTGATCGTGGCCCTGGCTAATCCCCAATGGGGAGCCAAAAGGGAAAAAATGTCCGCTAAAGCTGCGGATGTGTTTATCGCCTTGGATATTTCCAACTCCATGTTGGCTACCGACATTGCTCCTGATAGACTTTCGCGGGCGAAGCGGCTTACCGAAAAACTAATTGAACAATTGAAGGGAGAACGGATAGGCCTGATACTTTTTGCGGGCCATGCGTATCTGCAAATGCCGCTTACATTGGATTACTCCTCAGCCCTCATGTTTGTAAAAACCGCCAATACAGGGTTAGCAGGAACCCAGGGCACTATATTCTCGGAGGTCATTGAGCTGGCTGAAAAAAGTTTTCCAGCGGAGCCTGGTTACAAAAAAATACTTATCCTCATCACTGATGGTGAAGACCAGGAGGAAGGTGCAGTGGACAAAGCAAAAAAAGCGGCTGAAAATGGCCTGTCTATTTTTACCATCGGTGTTGGCTCAGACGAGGGGGGTTTTATTCCCATGGATTATGGCAATCGCGAAGATTATCTGCGTGATGAGACTGGTCAAATCGTGCGAACCAAAGTGAATTTTACCTTGTTGAAAGATTTGGCCGATGCTACTGGAGGCCTAGCTTTCTCAGCCAATGAAGAAAACACCATGGGTGAAATAATGGCAGAACAAATAGATAAATTACAGAAAAGGGAAACGGAACAGAGATCCTTTACGGAATACGAAAGTTATTTCCAACCATTTATTCTTCTAGCTTTGGTTTTATGGTTGATTAGTCTGATGATCCCTGTGCACCGCCTTAAATCTCATGCCTTATGAAAATCTACCTGACCATGGCATTTTTGTTGTCTGCCCTTTTCATGAAGGGACAAAATGAGCACCAACAGCTCAGGCAGGGTGACCTGCATTACCATCGGCAAGACTGGACCAATGCTGAAGAAGCCTATCGCAAGGCTTACCTAAGTAAAAACAACTCCCAAGGAGGATACAACATGGGCAATGCGATCTACCAGCAAAAAAGGTATGATGAAGCCATCCGCCAATTTGAAAGTATCACAAAACTAGCCGATAACGACGAATTACGCCACCATGCCTGGCATAATCTGGGCAATGCCCATTATCAAGCCCAACAATTTGACAAGAGTGTAGATGCCTATAAAACTGCCCTAAAAATTAATCCAAACGACCAGGATACTAAAAAAAATCTGTTGTTAGCTCAACAACAACTAAAGTTACAACAACAGCAGCAGCAACAACAGCAACAAAAACAACCCCCAAAAGATGAGAACAAAAACGATCAACCCTCCTCCAGTCCGCAAGAGCAACCACAACCCCAACAAGATCAAAACAAACCTGCTGATCAAAATCAAGATCAAAAAACAGAAATGACCAAAGAGCAAGCAGAGCAGTTACTTCAGATCATAAATCAGGAAGAACAAAAAGTACAACAAAAATTGCGCAAAGCAACCTCTAAATCAGCTAAACCGCTTAAGGAATGGTAAATAAACAAATGCTGACGGCTTTGGCCATCGGGTGGTTATGGACGACTTCGCTTTTAGCCCAGAATGTTTCATTAAAGGCCATGTTAAGTCACGACACAGTTTCGGTACAAGAATTGCTCACCGTCACCTTTGAATTAAAAAACGCCAAAGGCAAGATCGAACCGCCGGAATTTATTGGATTTCAATTGGTTAGCGGCCCAAATATTATCACCCAAATGCAAATTATCCAGGGCAACATGACCCAATCTTATGCCGTCTCGTATGTCCTAAAACCGCAAGACTTGGGCACTTTTGTTATCGAGAAAGCGCAGGTCTCCCTAGAGGATGGCACTTACCTGGAAAGTGATCCACTCATCATTGTGGTGAGTGCTCAGCGTTCTGTAAAAAAGCAGGGATTCAAACAAAACAACCGATTTGATTTTCCCTTGGAGAATCCTTTTTTTGAATCCCCTCCTGCTCCAGCTAAACCTTCACCTCAAGACAGCATCCAGGAAAGATTAAAAAAGGTACCCCGAAAAAAATTTTAATACTGATGAAGACGTGGATATGGGTATGGTCTTTATGGGTGTGGAGCGTGCCAACGATGATGGCACAAACGGTGACTTTTAACACTACCACGGATGCTCAGCAAATACTTTTAGGGAGTTATGTGACCGTTTCATTTACGCTGCAAAATGGAAAGGGGAGTCAGTTCAAAGCCCCCAATTTTAAAGATTTTAAAATCATTTCAGGCCCGAGTCAATCCGTGCAAACCACCATTATCAACGGAGCGATGAGTTCGGAAATGACGTTCTCGTACACCCTTCAGCCCCAGCGGCTGGGTGTACTGACTATAGGGCCAGCCATCATCACCGTTAACCGGCGGGAAATGGCCACCAAACCTATCAGTATCGAGGTGTTAAAGCCCGAACAAACTAAAAACACTCCAAAATCGGAAGAAGAAGATTATTTTATTAGGTTAGAACCCTCCACCACTCAGGGTTATGTAGGCCAACAAGTGGTGTTGGATTATAAACTGTATACCGCTATCGATATCGGCAGTTTCGAAATACGCAGCGAATCAAAGATCAACAATTGTTTTACTCTGGAGTTACCAACGTTTCACATGACTGCTCAAAGGGAGATCATAGCCGGCAAAGAATATGTCACTAAAATCATTAAACGGGTCGCACTATTTCCTCAACAGAGTGGCCAGGTAACTGTTGATCCGGCCATTGTGGCGTTGGGTATAACATATGAAGATCCCAACAGTTTGAGTTTTTTCTTTCGCAATAAGATGCGGCTGGAAAATGTACAAACCAATCCAGTGACCTTAGAGTTCAAACCACTTCCATCTGGGGCGCCGGTGAGTTTCTCCGGAGCAGTTGGAAAATTTAATGCTGATTTTTCCGTTCAGCAAAACTCATTGCCAGCCAACAGCACACTGACCCTGCGATTAAAAATACAGGGGGATGGCGATGAAAAAAAACTAGCCGCACCGATATTGGAATTACCCATGTCAGTAGAATTATATGATCCGCGGCAAGTAACGCATACGGATGATAACAGGCCGGATCAATACCATTACACCCGAGAATATGAATATCTGCTGGTTCCCAAACAAGAGGGTCATCTTACGCTGATGCCGTCCTTTACTTTTTTTGATCCGGTCCAGGCACAATATCAAACTATAGTAGACACCATCGCGCTGCATGTTCTTCCAGGTCAAACACGTCAAGCTGACAACATTATTCGCGGGGCCCCGGACGTATTTAATACCGCTCTGGATGTGCGCTCACCAAAACTAAATAAAGCCCCCTGGGGAGGCTGGGGCTCATGGTTGCATACGTTGATGCTTTTATTGCCATTAGGGGCGGGGAGCATAGCCTGGATCTATCGCCAGAAAATGCACCAATCAGCCCTGGAAGACCGGCTGTTTGGGCGGCAACGTAAAGCCCGGGCCATAGCTACAAGCCGATTAGCCTTGGCCAAAAAATTCCTGGATGAGCGCCGGTACCGGGATTATTATGATGAGTTACTCAAAGCTTGTTCCGGGTACATCGCCGATAAATTTTCAGTACCCTTAGCGGATGTAAGTAAACACAGAATCTTACAACTCTTACAGGAAAAAGCAGTACCTCCTCCAATACAACTAGACTTAGCCAAAGTTTGGGCGTATTGTGAAGAGGGTTTATTTTCCGGGGTTACCGCTGGAAGGCCGGAAGATGATACCATTTACGAAACCGGAGTTAAGGTTCTGAGTGAATTGGAAAACTTACTGGTTAAATAATATTCTAACCCATTGATCTTATGAAACTATCCCAGGAGTGACCTGGTTAGTTGGATTGTCTATAATTACTAATTTTGTCCTTCATGTGGTTAACCATCTTTAAATCCAAAATTCATCGAGCTACCGTTACCGAGGCCAACTTGAACTATGTAGGTAGTATAACTATTGATGAAGCTTTATTGGAAGCAGCGAATTTGCTGGAAGGTGAAAAAGTCCAAATCGTTAACAACAATAACGGCGAACGTTTTGAAACTTATGTCATCAAAGGAAAACGTAATTCCGGTACCATTTGCCTCAATGGTGCTGCTGCCCGTAAAGCAGAGGTCGGTGATGTGATCATAATCATTGCTTATGCTATAATGACTCCCGAGGAAGCCAAAACATTTAAACCCGCTACGGTATTCCCAGACCAATATAACCGCATCGTCTGACATGATGAATATTAAATTGTCAGCGATTCTGCAATCATTATTTTTCTTTTTTCTGGGATTACTCATCTTATATTTTGTGGTTAAGTCCAGTGGCTTGGATATCCGTCAAAACTTACAGGATTTCCAGGCGATGCATCCGGGTTGGTTAATTGGTGTCTGTGTGGTATTTATGATCAGCAATTTGCACCGCACCTGGCGCTGGCAGATGTTGTTGGAACCCTTGGGGTACAAAACGAGGTTTATCAATGGGTTTCTCAGTGTAGTGCTCGGGTATTTTATCAACCTATTTATCACCCGCACCGGTGAAGTAGCCCGGGCCGCCAGTTTAGCGAAATATGAAAAAATTTCATTTGATAAAACCATGGGAACCATCGTGGTGGACCGGCTTATTGACCTGATCACCGTCATGTTCATCATTATTCTGGGCATCCTCGTTCAGTGGCGTACGTTTGGTGAAAATTTAAGTCGGTTTGATATCATTAACAAAGCTAAGGTCTTATTATATGTGGCACCGGTAATGGTGGGGGGACTTATTTTGCTGTATGTCTTTTTTAAACGCCATCGGGAAAATAAAGTGGTACAGCGCATTTATAATGTATTCAATGGATTTAAGACCGGATTAAAGTCCATAGTGCTAATTAAAAATAAACCGCTTTTTATCTTTCATTCCATAGCTATCTGGGTCTGTTATTTTCTGATGACTTACCTGATGGTAAAAGGATTTGATGCCACAAAACATCTCACACTTGGACCTATCCTCATCGTATTTATTTTTGGTAACCTGGGCATGATTTTTCCTTCACCGGGAGGGATAGGTAGTTTTCAGGCAGCTTTCACTTTTGGATTAATGATTTATGGCATTAATAAAGTTGGGGCCAGTTCATTATCAAACATTTTATTTTTTGTAGTTCAGTTTTTTTGCAACGTGATTTTTGGCGTGGTGGCCTTTTTTTTATTACCCATACTTAATCCTGCTGAGAAATCTGATTCCACTAAAATTAACCCACCCTCATGATGACCTTCCGTAAATTAACCACTCGCCTGGAGGCCCAACATCAAGTCGAACAATGGCATAAGGATGGACATCAGGTCGTGTTTACCAACGGATGTTTCGATCTGCTTCATTTTGGACACATCTATTTATTAAGGCAATGCCGGGTATATGGAGATAAGATCATCATCGGGCTAAATAGTTCAGCTTCCATTAGTCGTCTGAAAGGACCACACCGGCCCCTGCAAGATGACCAATCTCGTTTGGCCGTTTTAGATGCCCTGGAATTGGTAGACCTCATAGTTATTTTTGACGAAGATACCCCTTTAAACCTGATAAACGTGCTAAGGCCAGATGTGCTGGTGAAAGGTGGAGATTATCAGCCCGATCAAATCGTAGGGGCGAATGAGATAAAAAGTTGGGGAGGTCAGGTCATCATCGTTCCTTATCAACCCGGATTTGCTACCACTTTATTGGAAAGTAAAATCAAAGCCTTATGATTACCGTTGGTCACCTGTTGCACCATCTGGAAAGCATTGCCCCATTCGCTGGACAGGAAAATTATGATAACAGTGGATTGCTGGTCGGCGATGAAAAACAGGAGGTGACCAAAGTGTTGGTCTCTTTGGATGTAACTATGGAGGTTTTGGACGAAGCTGTTGCCCATCATTGTGAGGTGATTCTCAGTCATCACCCCATCATTTTCCGGGGTTTAAAAAGTTTGACCGGCAAGCATTTTGTCCAACGAATAGTTATGGAAGCTATCCGGCGTGGCATAAGTCTGGTGGCCATGCACACTAATCTGGACAATGTCCTTGAAAATGGTGTAAATAGCCGCATAGCCGACCGTTTGCAGCTAAAGAATACCGCTATTTTGGTGCCGTCGACTAAAGAAGTAATACCGGGTGTAAACACGGGTGCCGGACTGATCGGATGCCTTCCCTCAGCTTTGTCGGTCCTGGATTTTTTGCATATGGTCAAAAAAAACATGCAGGCTACCGTTATAAGGCATACAGAACCTGGGAATCAGGAGATCAGTAAAGTGGCAATATGTGGCGGATCCGGGAGTTTTTTACTTGCTCAGGCTCAAGCCCAAGGCGCCCAGGCCTTGGTGACTGCGGACTTTAAATACCATGATTTTTTTGAAGCCGATGGCAGGATTTTGGTCGTAGACCTTGGGCATTACGAAAGCGAACAATTTACCATAGAACTTCTGCGGGATATCCTGGTCAAAAAGTTTATTAACCTCAAGGTTATCACCACCTCCACCAATACCAATCCGGTCCGGTACCTTTTTGGCGACCGCTAAGTCCTTGAAGCCGAGCCATTCCGGAGTTAAGGTTTTAGTTTTTTTCTCAGGAAAAGAATTATTTTTAGTAATTTTGCCCTCCATTTGACGAAAGTCAGGAAATATTTTTCGA
>JAYRWN010000084.1:0-41221 GCA_041917975.1 Saprospiraceae bacterium
ACAAACGAAGTCGGAAGGTTTAAGAGGATTTTTTTCCATGATCCACTTCTTCATAATCTATCAGATCTCCCTCTTGCTTTAGAAACTCGTTGTAGCGGGTGTCCACCGGTTTTTGCCCCGCCGATCTTTTAGGTCCCCAAAACAGACGGTACAACATATAACCCGCGGAGATGAGGAATAACAGTTTGAACATGTCTAGTTTTCCCGCAAAATTACTTTAAAAAAATGCGGACAGCTGACAATTTTTTTTGCCACTAAAAGTTATCAGTGAGCAACGATCTATTTTTTTCTCAACCACTTTGTTACTTTTATCCTTCTACAACCTAAACATTATATATTTTTGCCATTAATAATGAATTCATTTATAGACCAAGATAATTTCCTTCCGCTCTATGCTGTCATATAAAAATACTTCCAGATTGGCTGGTTGGCTCGTATTTGCCATTAGTATGATCGTCTATTTTCTATCTGCAGAAAGATCGGGTAGTCTGTGGGATTGTGGTGAATTTGTGCTAGGGGCTTATAAACTGCAGGTTGTGCACCCACCCGGAGCGCCATTGTTTTTAATCGTCGGCCGAATGTTTGCATGGGTTGGAGACTTGTTTTCCGATAACCCTGAGCACATAGCATTTGCGGTCAATCTCATGTCCGGGATGTGTAGTGCATTTGCAGCTACATTCATCTGTTGGGCAACGATTGCCCTGGGTAAACTAACCCTGGTGGGACGCGCTGATGAGCCCTCGTTGACCCAAGACATCGCTTTAGCAATGACTGGGATCACCGCCGGTCTGGCTACTGCATTTTCTTCATCCGTTTGGTTTTCGGCCGTAGAAGGTGAGGTTTACGCCATGTCCAC
Source organism: Saprospiraceae bacterium (assembly GCA_041917975.1). Classification (GTDB taxonomy): domain Bacteria; phylum Bacteroidota; class Bacteroidia; order Chitinophagales; family Saprospiraceae; genus JAYRWN01. The sequence continues at coordinate 857 of JAYRWN010000084.1, forward strand.
CTTTTTTACTTGTATGACCTTATGGGCTACCATAAAGTGGTACTCTATGCCGGATAATGAAAAATCCGATCGTTGGTTGGTCTTTGCCATTTATTCGACCGGCTTATCCCTCGGAGTTCACTTGCTTAGCTTGTTGACCTTCCCAGCCCTGGCTTTATTTTATTATTTTAAAAGATATAATAAGCCTACCGTCCTTGGCGCTTTTGCGGCTATGGGTATCGGAGCCGGTTTAATATTTGTTTTGCAGAAATTCATTATCGTCGGCATACCAAAGCTGTGGAGCTGGATGGAATTGCTGATGGTCAATGGTCTGGGTTTACCATTCAATACCGGCATCATACCTACCTTGTTCATCCTTTTGGCCGTTGCTTATTTTGGTCTCAAATTTATCCAAAGCAAAGGATGGCCTTTGGTGCAAAACCTGTTTACTGGTATACTTCTGGTGGCCATTTCTTTTACCACCTTCGGCGTAGTTGTCCTCAGAGCACATGCTAACCCACCGATTAATATGAATCAACCGGATGATGCCTTCAGGCTAATCCCATATCTCAACCGTGAACAATACGGTGAAAGACCTATTCTTAACGGCCCGCATTTTAATGCTTTGCCGGTGAACTATGAAACGGAAGATCGTTATGGTAAAGGCACTGACCAATACGAAATCATGGAGAAAAAATATACGCCCATCTTCCGCCCACAAGATAAAATGTTTTTTCCGCGCATGTCGCACAGCGACGATATGCGCAAACTGTTGTACCAACAGTTCTACATGAAACGCAACGGCAACCCCACCCTTGGCGAGAACATCAGCTTCTTCTTCCAATACCAGGTCATGTGGATGTATTGGCGCTACTTTATGTGGAATTTTGCAGGGCGCCAGAATGGCGATCAGGGGTACGAACCTTGGGTAGTTAAAAGCGGTAACTGGTATACGGGTATAAAATTCCTGGACGAAAACCGCCTGTATAACGAAGATAAGCTCCCCGATACCATCAAAAATAATCAAGCCCGCAACCGTTATTTTATGATCCCATTCCTTCTGGGCTTGATCGGCTTATTTTATCAGGCTAAACACCGCCCGGATAATTTCCTCACTCTGTTTATACTGTTCCTGATTACCGGACTAGGCATCATCGTTTATTCAAACCAACCACCCCGCGAGCCCCGTGAACGGGACTACGTCCTGGTAGGGTCGTTTATCACCTATTGTATGTGGATAGGGCTGAGTGTACTGGCCATTTTTGATCTGTTAAAAAAATATTTAGCCAAACAACAAATGGTAGCCGCCATCGTGGCAGGAATGGTGGTCTTAATAGCCCCTGGGATTATGCTGGCCGAAAATTTTGATGATCATACCCGCCGCAATTTGAAAGGCGCACGGGACTATGCGTCCAACTTTCTGAATTCCCTGGAACCCAATGCCATCATCTTTACTTACGGCGATAACGATACCTACCCCTTGTGGTACGCCCAAGAGGTGGAAGGCATCCGCCGGGACGTACGCGTCATTAACCTAAGCCTCATCGCGGTGGACTGGTACATCAATGGACAACGCAGAAAAATTAATGATTCACCGCCGGTAAAACTGACCATGAGCGAACAAGCTTACCGCGGCGATGCGCGTAATCAGATCAGTTTTGGTAATAGCACGACTCCGGTCAATGCGGTGGATGCGTTAAAATTTGCCGGTGAAGATCATCAGGGGCCCTATGGGCCGGGAGTTTTCCCATCACAAATTCTATCCATTCCGGTGGATGTAAATAAAGCTTTAGCCAATGGCTGGATTTACCAGCAGGACTCGGCTAAAATAACCAATCGCCTGGAAATTAACTGGTCAGGCCGCCGCTATGTGACCAAAGACGATGTGGCCATCATCGACATCATAGCTTCAAACATTAACGACCGGCCTATTTATTTTGCCATGACATCGCAGTTAGACAAACTGAATGGTTTGGAGAAATACACTTCGGTGGAAGGGGTGGCGGCCCGCCTGGTACCTTTGATCACCGAACCCATCCGTGCTCTATCCATTCAGGGCATTGGCCGCATAGATACCAAAAGGGCTTTTGACAACATGATGAACAAGTTTCGCTGGGGTAATTTTGATAAACATAAAATGTATGTGGACAACAGTTTTGCCCCCACCTTACAGACGTTGCGGTATCAGATCTTCCGTACCATCCAGGCGTTACAAAATGAAGGCAAACTCCAGGAGGCTGCGGATCTGGCTCAAAAATATTTTGAAGGTTTTCCTTTTGAAAACTTTCCTTACGATCCTGCGGATATGAATGCGGTTACGGGTCAAAACTTTACTTTGGAAATGATCAACGCCCTGATTAAAAACAATCGCCTGGATGAAGCCAAAAACCATCTGCGTTTGTTGGCTAAAGAAACCGCCCAGTTCGCGGAATTTTATAACTCATTAAGCACCAATGAACTGGCCAGTTTTCAAACGACAAATGGGTATAGTGAGAAAGACATTCTAAGCACCTATACCATTCCTCAGGTCCTAAGAGTCAGCAAAACGCTGAATGATGCCGCCTTTGATGCCGAAATAAATGGGTTGCTGGGTAAATATTACACCGCCCAGGTGCCTAATTAAACATCACGACTTATGGCCAAAGTACATGTTGACCACTGTCCTTTATGCCATAGCCGGGCTTTGACGCCATTGTTTTCGGTGCGGGACCATCAGGTCAGCCAGGACTATTTTATGCTGGTCCGCTGTGACGCCTGTGCTTTCATGCTTACCCAGGATCATCCTGATGCCTCGGAGAGTGGAGTATATTATGCTTCGGAAGACTATGTGTCACATTCTGACACCCGGCGGGGATTGATTAACTGGCTCTATCATGAAGTCAGGTCCTGGATGCTGAAACGTAAATATCGTCTGGTCAGCCAGTTACAAAGCGGAAAAAAACTCTTGGATTATGGCTGTGGCACCGGGTATTTTTTACACACCATGCAGCAAGCCGGCTGGGAGGTAACCGGTATGGAAATCAGTACAGCGGCTGCCGGCATTGCCCGGAAAAAATTTGGGTTGAATGTCCTTCCGGTAAGCAACCTGGCTTTACAACAAAAGGCCTTTAATATCATCACTTTGTGGCATGTCCTGGAGCATGTGCATACCCTTGCAGAGACCCTGCATCATCTGCACCGGGCTTTACAGGACGGAGGCTACCTTATTTTGGCCTTGCCCAATCACCATTCGCTGGATGCCGAGACGTACCGGGAATATTGGGGCGGCTACGATGTACCCCGCCATTTATGGCACTTCCGGGCAGAGACCGTTCTAGAGGCGACCAAAAAATTGTTTGTGCTTCAGAGCATGCATACCTTGCCTTTTGATGCTTTTTATGTATCCATGCTCAGTGAAAAATACCAGGGCAGCGGGTGGCTAGGGTTGTGGAAGGCGTTTTGGACCGGCTTCCGCTCGTGGCTGGCTGGATTCAGAGAGGTGACCCGCTCCAGTTCTATCGTGTATATATTGAAGAAAATCTGATGTAATGATAAAAATAGCCTTCGGATGCGATCATGCCGGTTTTCCTTTGAAAGCGGTCATTATAGACTACCTTCGCGCCCACCCGGATCAATACGGGGTGATTGATTTTGGTACAGATTCAGCAGCCTCTGTAGATTATCCTGACTTTGTGCATCCAGCCATGCGGGCCTTGCAAGCCGGAGTTGCTGATCTTGCTATCCTGGTTTGCGGTAGCGGCAATGGAGTGGCCATCACGGCCAATAAATACCAGCATGTTCGTGCAGCCTTGTGTTGGAATCCTGAATTAGCTCAACTCGCCCGGCAGCATAATAATGCTAATGTTCTGTGCCTTGGCACTCGCTTTATTCATCCGGAGCTGGCCTTGTCTATTACTGAACAATTTCTGATCTCTGCATTTGAAGGTGGACGTCATCAACGCCGGGTGGATAAAATAAGTGTTTGCTAAAAGCATTTACATTATAGGGATATAGGGTTTTTTATTGAACAAGAAAAAGGCTGTTCACCCAGGGCCTTAAAAAAAAATGAGATCGGCTCTTACCCCCCAGCGAACCGATCTCGGATAAAGCTTTCTTCTCTTCGAATAATGCTTTACTGGGTACTCATTATGCACATACCTTGCCAAAAACAGATGGAATTTGACTTAAAATCAAATTTTTTTTTCCTTACTTAATTAGAGGTTTGTTTTCAAATGTTTAAGCGTTTGTATTAACTGTAATATGATTTTAGCTTTTTTTTGACAGGCCAAAAGGTTAAACAAAGGCTTCTCCTGCCAATATGATTGAGCGATCTGCGACAAAATGTCACCCTTTAACAGATGGCATATCCTTTGACCACGCAGTAAATAAAAAATAGTGGTTATGCAAAGTGGGAAAATCTCAGTGCAAACGGAAAACATTTTTCCGATCATCAAGAAGTTTCTTTATTCCGATCATGAAATATTTCTCAGAGAATTGGTTTCAAATGCGGTTGACGCAACGACTAAACTGCAAATCCTGAGCAGCAAGGGTGATTTCAGTGGAGAATTAGGAGATCTGACCATCCATATTAATAATGACGAGTCTTCGAAAACCATAACTATTTCAGACCGGGGCCTTGGTATGACCGGTGAAGAAGTAGAGAAATACCTGAATCAAGTGGCTTTTTCCAGTGCCAATGATTTTATCGAAAAGTATAAAGAAGGCAACATCATCGGTCATTTTGGGTTGGGCTTTTATTCTGCTTTTATGGTGGCTAGCAAAGTAGAAGTGCGCACCAAATCATTTCGGGAAGATGCTCCCGGGGTGACATGGACTTGTGAAGGAGAACCTGAATATATATTGGTAGAAAATGATAAAACGGAGCGGGGTACTGATATTATTCTGCATATCAATGATGAAAATATTGAGTTTTTAACCCAAGCTCGATTGGAAGGCTTGCTCAAAAAATATTGTCGTTTTTTACCGGTGCCCATTCAGTTTGGGTTAAAGGAAGAAAGCCGGTGGGAAGGTGAAGGAAAGGACGCCAAGGAAATCAAAGAAACCAAACCTAATGTGGTGAATAACCCCACCCCTTTATGGACGAAACAACCCAATAGTCTAACGGATGAGGACTACACTGCTTTTTATGAAGAGCTTTATCCCTTCAGTCCAGCACCTATGTTTTGGATCCACTTAAATATAGACTACCCGTTTAATCTGACCGGGGTGTTGTACTTTCCCAAACTATCCAAATCCTTTGAAGTCCAAAAAAATAAAATTCAGTTATATTCTAACCAGGTCTATGTCACGGATGAAGTAAAGGATTTTGTACCAGAATTTTTGACCCTTTTACATGGAGTAATCGACTCGCCGGACATTCCGCTGAATGTTTCCCGAAGTTATCTTCAGAGCGATCAAAACGTTAAAAAAATCACCGGCTACATCACACGGAAAGTAGCCGATAAACTGCAGGATTTATTTAAGAAAAGCCGGGAGGAGTATGCTTCCAAATGGGACGACATCGGCATCTTTATTAAGTACGGCATGATTTCAGATGAAAAATTCTATGAGCGCGCTATAGAATTTGCGTTGCTTAAAAACCTGGAAGGACAATCCTTTACCATCCAAGAGTACAAAGACAAAATTAAAGAAGTTCAAAAAGATAAACACGATAAACTGGTCTGTCTTTATACCTCGGATAAAACCCATTTCAACAGTTATGTGCAGCCGGTTCAAAACAAAGGGTACGATATATTACTGATGGATACTCCCCTGGATAACCATTTTATGCAGAACCTGGAACACAAACATAATGACCTGCTCTTCGTACGGATTGACTCGGAAACTCCAGACAACCTGATTCAAAAGGAAGATAAAACGGAGTCCATTCTTACCAAAAGTCAGGAAGAAAAAGTTAAAACCATATTCGAAGAAGCCATGCCGGCTCAAAAATCCAACATTACCTTAAAAGCATTGACTGCTGAAGATTTACCGGTCATGATCACCAGGCCGGAATTTTTAAGACGGATGCGTGAAATGCAAGCTATGCAGGGTATGCACAACGATGCTTTTGGTGACTTTTATAATGTTGTGGTAAATACAAACCACCCCATGGTGGCTGAAAAACTCTTAAAAATGAAAAGCGAGGATAAAAAGACCATGTTTGCTAAATATTTGGTCAATTTAGCCTTGTTAAATCAAGGTTTACTGAAAGGCGAAGACCTTACTGCTTTCGTAAAACAAAGCTTGGAGTTAATGAATAATTAACCTGGAGACATAAATTTTAAGGAAGAGACGATGTGCTCCAGTAGTTGCATGTGGTCTCTTTTCTTTTCTCCTGGGGCAAAGATGAACACATTGACCAGCAGGATTTCATCCCGATGTGGGTGTTTGATTAAATAGGCAAAGAAGGGACCACCCATATAATCATAAGACATTTCCCAGATGCCTTTGTACTCCTGGGCATAAGTTTTGTCTACCTCTAATGTAACAGAAAATAGGGGCAAGTCTTCATCGTTAACTATCATGGAAGATCCAGGTGTGCTGGAACTGATAACCGCTTTAGAAGTTTTTTTAAAGAGCTCTTTAAATCCCTCTTTGGTGAATTGGTCCTTGGACCGGTAAGGGATTTTACTGATCAAAATATTCATGATCATTTCCTTTTCATCCCGGCGTAGCCAGGTCGTGGTACTATCCTCTACCGCCAGGACATATTCTCCGGGTATATCCATAGTTATCCCAAATTTATCCTTAAGGCCGGAAGTAAGTAATTGATTCACCCCTTTCAGATACGTTTTAGCTGCGATCTGTGGCCGATCAAAATCATTAACTTTTTTGCGTACGGAGGCAAAGGTCTTATCAATATTATCAATGAGGTTATTTTGGCCGTTACCAAAGATATAAATGATCATTTGACCAAAAGCCCATTTGTCCTTGCCCACCTTGTTGTTGATCGATGGATTCTTCATTGCTTGAGCATACAATGAAGCGCCTAAATCTGCTCTGACCGCTTTAGTGGTCATGGAAGTAGTATCGCTCAAGTCAGCCAGGTAAATATAAGTTCTCAACTCCTTACGAATAGAGCCCTCCTCCATTTGTAATGGAGTGAAATACTTCAGGTCGAATATTTCTTCGGGTTGAGGCATGATAATATAAGGCCCTTCGTATTTATACCTAAACGTATCTCCGACCGGACCTTCCCACAGGTCTTCATCCGCGATGACCACGATGGTGTTGCTGGCACTAATGGCGGTTGGTGTTGCTTTAAATTTATCGGATATGCCGGAGCATCCCACTACGGTCAGAATAAATAAAAAAGACAGGAAGTAGCAAAAGCGATTATCCACCATAGTATTAAAATGTCTTTTATAATAGATGCAAAACCGACATCAATTGGTGCCTATAGTAAGGCTTTTACTAAAGTTTCTTCGGTTATACCTTCAGCTTCTGCTTTATAGTTGCGTACTATGCGATGGCGCATCACATAATTAGCTATAGCCCGCACATCTTCTATATCTGGAGAATATTTACCGCTAATAGCCGCGTGACACTTTGCTCCCAGGATGAGGTATTGGGAGGCACGCGGTCCGGCTCCCCAAGAGATATAATCATTTACCTTCGCTGTGGCCTTTGCTGTGTTTGGGCGCGATTTGGCAGCAATGTTTACCGCATATTCAAGAACATTATCAGCTACAGGTATTTTGCGAATCAGGTTTTGAAAAAACATGATTTCTTCACCGTTCATGGAACTGGTTAAAGAATACGAAATCTGACCGGTAGTCTGTTTGACCACCTGTAATTCCTCTTCATAAGAAGGATAATCCAAAGGGATATTAAACATAAAACGGTCCAATTGTGCTTCGGGAAGCGGATAGGTACCTTCCTGTTCAATGGGGTTTTGAGTGGCCAATACAAAAAACGGCTTAGGCAACACGTGTTTTAAACCGGCCACTGTCACAGAACGTTCTTGCATTGCTTCCAGCAAAGCTGCCTGGGTCTTTGGGGGGGTACGGTTTATCTCATCAGCCAGAACAATGTTAGCAAATAGCGGACCCTTATTGAATTTAAAATGGCGGCTATCGTCCAAGATCTCAGAGCCGGTGATGTCCGAAGGCATCAAGTCCGGGGTAAACTGTATGCGCTTAAACTCAAGGTCCAGGGCATCCGCCAAAGTGTTAACTAATAAGGTTTTCGCAAGCCCAGGTACTCCTACGAGTAAACTATGGCCATTACTAAATAAAGAGATGAGCACTGCTTTCACCACTTCCTCTTGCCCGATAATGACTTTGCCTACTTCCTTTTTGAGTTGTTTATATTTCTCTGATAATAAATCGATGGCTTGTACGTCTGATTTGATCTGATCCATATTATTTTTTACTTAATGGCCAAAAATAGCTAATAAACCTGATTGAAACACACGGGCTTAACCAATGTTTAACAGCTGGATAGTCATGTCATGAACGGGTCCTTTCTTATACCCTACATTTTTCCAGGACAAGGCCACCACGTGGTATCCTTTTTAAACGCACTTCTTTGCCGGTAAGAATAATGCCACCATTCCGAATTAATCGGATGCATATCGGCCAGTATCATTAGTTGTCTCAAGAGTTGGCGATTGGTCAAAATGTGTTGTGGCAAGCCCAGGTAACCGGATCTTGAACGGGGTGAAAATTCATCAAATACTGTGCCCATGTCCAAGTGTTGACCAAGGCTATCAGCCAGAGTAACATCAAGAGCCAGCCCGCGTGAATGCATAGAGGCGCGCCCAGGAGGAGTGAGGTAGGTAGAATCCGGGTAAGATTGCCATAAACGAAGTTGTACTTCATCCGGCCGATAACAATCCAACAACACTAAATGCAAATTCAATCGCCGGATGGAGTCGATAACCTCCAGCAAGTTCCGGTAAACCGGCGGTCTTACAAAACACCTGCCGCAAGGATATAAGGACTGTTTGGTGAAGTTTTCTAAAGTAGCATATTTTATATCAAGCAATAGTCCAGGCCTCGCTGTAATTTCTTGCCAAACAGAGGTGTCGAAATCCGGTGCTGCAGCCTGGTGTGGTGTAAGCGGATCTGTGCTGGACGAATCAATAAGGTGTTCTGGGGTATTCTGCTCAGGAGCATGAGATGGGTGACAATCGGAAAAGATGACCAGGAACAAACCCAGGACGAGGGAATATTTCATCCTTCTATCATTGTTATATATTCTCTTTCAGTGAGAATTTGTACGGTCCCCAGAGCGCTGGCTTTATCCAGTTTTGCTCCGGCTTGTTCTCCCACCACCAGGATGCTCAGGTTGGAGCTTACTGCACTGAGTAGTTTTGCTCCGGCATTTACCGCCAGCTGTTCTGCTTTTTTACGATCCATAGAAGTTAGCGTCCCGGTGAATAGGATGGTCTTGCCAGCTAAAGGAGCTGAACTGGGGACTATTTTAGGTTTGTCCTCCTCAGTTTGTTTAAGGTTAACACCCAAGTCTTCCAACTCTTCCAGAAGAGCTATGTTTTGAGGATTATTAAAAAAAGTCACCACGTTCTGAGCTAGCACGGGACCAATATCTTTAATGGCCATAAGTCTATCCATATCCCATTCCTGCAAATCCAGCACATGGTCTACACTTTGGGCCAACAATGCAGCTGCCCGTTTACCCAAATGATGGATGCTCAGCCCGAAAAGTAAACGATGGATTGGGTTATTTTTAGCTTTATCGATTCCGGATTGAAGATTTTGTGCTGACTTAAGCCCCATACCTTCTAATTGAGCAATCGCTCCATAATCTAATCGGTAGATATCAGCCAAAGTGTTTAACCAGCCTAATTGGTAAAAACGCTCGATGGTAGACCGACCTAATCCTTCAATATCCATGGCATCTTTGGAAGCATGATGGATGAGGCGTTGTAACAGCTGCGCTTCGCATCCGGTAGTATTCGGGCAACGCCAGGCTGCTTCATCAGCTTCTTTGACCAAAAGTGATTGGCAAACCGGGCAATGGCTGGGAAATTGAATAATTTGTTCCAATCCGGTGCGCAAGTCCGTTTGTGATTTTACGATATATGGTATGACGTCGCCAGCCCTTTCCACGATGACCGCGTCGCCTATGCGTATGTCTTTGCTGCGGATAAATTCTTCATTGTGCAGGGATACGGAGGAAACAGTCACTCCGGCTAATGGCATCGGCTCTAATTTTCCCACTGGTGTTATCGAACCTACCTTACCTACCTGAAACTCCACAGCGAGCAAGCGGGTGCTGCTTTGTTTGGCTTGAAACTTATAGGCGATGGCCCAGCGGGGATGATGACTGGTGTAACCTGCCCGTTCCTGCAAATCCATCCGGTTTAGTTTAATGACCATACCATCTATTTCATAAGCATAGTCGTCCCTTTTGGCTGCCCAGTGATTACAAAATTCAATGACTTCCCGAATGTTGTTACATAACTTACGCTCTTCTTTGGGTACCATAAAGCCTAATTCCCACAGTAAACTTAAAAATTGGCTATGTGTGTCCGTAGTTCTAAATCCAATGCTGCCGTCTGTCCATTCCACATAATTGACTTGATAAATAAACGCCTCAAGACCACGCAAAGCTGTTTCTTTAGGGTCTTTCATCCGCAGACCACCAGTCGCAGAGTTGCGTGGATTCGCGAACAAAGGCAACCCTTGCTTTTCCCTTTCAGTGTTAACTTTTTTGAAAACGGATTTTTTTATAATCGCCTCTCCGCGTAACTCTACTTTGCGCAGACCATGACGCGAAAATGCGGCAGTAAGCGGGATAGTTTTTACTGTGCGTATATTTTTGGTTATTTCTTCTCCCCGCACACCATCTCCTCGTGTGGCACCGCGGACTAAAACATCATTTTCATAAACCAAAACAATGGTACCTCCATCAAATTTTGGTTCTACGCCATAGGCAAGATCTGTTTCACCGTCTAGGCCCAACAAGCGGTGTAGTTGCCGGTCGAATTCTAACAAATCCTCCTGGTCGTAAGAATTGGCCAGCGAAAGCATAGGCGTAAAATGTAGTACCGAATTAAATTCATCGATTAAATCCGGCGAGACACGTTTAGTCGGTGAGTCTTCCGTCACTAAGGACGGATTTTCTTTTTCCAACTTTTCCAGGTGCTTGAACAGTTGATCATATTCATAATCACTAATGACGGGATCATTAAGAATGTAATACCGCCACTCATGGTAACGGATGACCTCCCTGAGCCCAAAAATTTGTTCATTAGGCTCTTCGGAGGGAGCAGGGCTTAATAATTTTTTGGTCAGTTGATACAGACGGTTTTGTTCAGCAACAGTATACATGTAGTATCTATAATTCTATTAAATAATTTATTCTATACCGCGCTCTGGATTAATCCCAGGAATATTGCGGAAATACTCCCACAAACGCTGGACTTCAGTCGGGCAATCCTCCACTAAATAATAAGGCTCTGAAAAGGATACTTCCTTTTTTAAGCCGTTAAAAGCCACTCTTATCACCGGCACGTGCGCTCCTTTAGCAATAAAACAAAACCCTGAGCGCAAATGGTCCACCTTCTTGCGGGTACCTTCAGGAGCCATTGCTAAGATAAAATGGTCATGAGTTTGGAATAAACGGATGATCTCATCTACCTGATGGGCATGTCCCGAGCGTTCCACCGGATATCCTCCCGTCCACCGGAAAAACCATCCGAAAGGTCCTTTAAACAGTGAAGATTTCCCTACGTAGTTGACCTTTATACGCGCTGCAGAGCGTGTCAATAGTCCCAAAGGAAAATCTTTCCAGGAGGTGTGTGGGGCCACCACCAGCACCACCTTATGTATTTGTGGTGGTATGTTTCCGGATATCTTCCAGCCCCAAAACCACAGAATCAATTTACTTAACCAGCAAAAAACCATAACTTTCAGTCTGTTGAGTCAAAATTAAAAATATTCAATGGCCACCAGAGACAAATCAAAAGACCCATGGTATTCACAGGCTGATTTTGGATTTGGCAGTAAAATGGTCGACCGGGACCATCGGTTGATAAACCCGGACGGGACATTTAACATTATCCGCAAAGGCCGCGGAGGCTTACAGATTTACGATTGGCTGATTACCACCACCTGGTGGCAATATCTGCTGACGACATTTCTTCTGTTTTTGATGGTTAATTTTTTTTATGCCCTGTGTTTACTATTGATCGGCGTGGATCAGCTGGCGGGGGTTGCTAACGGGCACTTTTGGCTGGATTTACGGGAAGCCTTTTTCTTTTCTGTCCAAACATTCACTACGGTAGGTTACGGTGTGATCATCCCTCAAGGCCATGCGGCTAACTGGTTGGCCGGGTTCATCGCTTTTAGCGGATTTTCTACCTTTTCCTTTTTTGCCGGTCTGACGTTTGCGCGCTTTTCTAAACCCGTCAAGCGCATTGCTTTTAGTAAAAATGCCTTGATCAATGACGAACAGGGTGTAAAAACCCTCCAATTCAGATTGGTTAATCAGGATAAAAACAATTTATTTGACCTAGAAGCGATGGTGGTGGTGACCTGGCTGGCTGACGACCTAGGACGCTTACGACGTAAATTTGAACGGATCGTCTTGGTAAAAGAAAAAATTATTTTGTTTCCCATCAACTGGACACCTATCCACATTATTGATGATAAAAGTCCATTATATAAGCTGTCTAAAGAACAAATTGCTGCTCAAAAAACTGAAATAATGGTCGTAGTTCGTGGGTACGATGAACTATACACTCAACTTATTCATTCTTACCATTCTTATTATTATAAAGATATAGTTTGGAATGCCCGCTTTCGCCTGATGTATGATACACAAAAAGAAGGAACGGTATTGCATCTTGACCAACTAAATGATTATGAACTATTGGATGATAAAAAAAATGATGAGCAGGTTTAAACCTGCCGGCTATTTTTTTATCTAAAAGCAAGATTATGGATCCGGTGGGAGACCAAGAGATATTAGACTTGATTCTGGTGGACAAACTAGCCGAAAAAGGGTTTCGGTTGTTAATGCACAAATATCAGGAAAGGGTCTACTGGCACATCCGGCGGATGGTTGAGGACCATGATGACGCTAACGATTTGGTTCAAAATGTATTCATCAAAGTTTATCACCATCTGGGAGATTATGCCGGCAGAAGTTCATTGTACACCTGGATTTACCGCATCGCTACAAACGAAACGTTGGGGTGGCTTAATCAACAGAAAAACAAGCCTGCCGAACGTGTGGATCCTTCGCTAATAACCCTGCAGTTGAAAGCGGATCATTATATAGATGGTGACTCTATTCAACAACGGTTGCAATTAGCCATCCAAGAACTACCAGAAAAACAACGGGTGGTCTTCAATCTTCGCTATTATGATGAAATGAGTTATGCGGACATGTCACAAGTATTACAAACCACGGAGGGGGCGCTGAAAGCATCTTATCATCATGCTGTGAAAAAGATTGAATCCTACATTAAGAATTACATGACTTAAACCAGAGCAAAATGAATGAAGAAATAAAAAAAGAAATTTTGGGCCTGCAGTCATCTTTGCCGCAGCAAAAGCATCCCGATGGCATGAACGTGCCTCAAGGTTATTTTGAACAATTGCCGGATGTCGTGTGGCAGCGCATTCAAAACGAAGCTATCGCACCACCGCAAATAGGCGCCTTGACAAAAACCAGGCCTATAAAGCTTTGGAAAGTAATGGCCATTGCCGCTACACTAATGCTAGGAATTTTATTGATAACCCGCTTATGGAACGAAACACCAAATACAACACCGGGAGAACACAGCTTGGTGGATTTAAGTAAAGATGAACTGGAAAAATATTTGCTGGATAATAGCGATTACCTTGAACCGGACGACCTGATCCCTCTGTTAAATGACCAATCCTCAACGATCGGAGATGAATTAATTTTGCCATTTAATCCGTCTGAATTAGAACAATACCTTGAAACTGAAAATATTGAACTTGAAGAAATATTATAATAACATTTGTTATGAAAAAAATAAAACTATTAATAATCGGTTTAATTGTAATTAACCAGCTTTACAGTCAGGTTAGAGTAATCCAGGAAGACCGTGTGGAGGCCTTTCGAATTGGATTTATCACCGAAAAATTACAATTGACGACAGAAGAGTCACAGAACTTTTGGCCACTCTACAACGACTATCGTAAAAAACAAAAAGAGTTACGTGCACGCGACACCCGTGATGTTGCTTTGATGTCTGATGCAGAAATAGAAAAATACATCGAGACACAATTGTCTAATTCCCAAACGGAGGTTGAGATGCAGAAAAAACTTTATCTTGATTTACGCAAGGTATTACCCATACGTAAAATAGCCCGTTTATTAACCACCGAAAAAGAATTCAATAATCGGCTCATTCAATCCATCGCAGCTCAACGGAGAGAAACAATTAGAAAAAATTAATTGATACCTTTGCAGCCCTGACAAAATCCTGCATTTGAATAAAACTACTTCGGCGCATTTGGCGTTGCTGGGTGCAACTGTTATTTATGGAGTGAATTATTTAATCGCCCGGCAGGCTATGCGCACATATCCCATCCACCCACATGAATTTGTGTTATTGAGAGTAGCATTTGGGGCGCTAGTATTTACATCCGTTGATTTTTTTCGAAGAGGCCCGTTGCCTGAAAAAAAAGACTGGCCTAGATTCATTTATTGCGCCATATTCGGTGTTGTAATAAATCAAGTCTGTTTTTTTGACGGCCTGAAATTAACAGTACCAATTCATGCCAGCGTAATTATGACCCTTACACCCATGGTCACATTTATCCTGGCCGTAATCTTTTTTAAAAAAACGATCTACCGCAGTCAAATTTATGGAGTATTATTGGGTTGGATCGGAGCTGCCTGGATGATCCTGAATGGACAAAAATTACATTTTGACCAAGAAATAATTATTGGAGATATATTAATTATTGCCAACGCTATTTCTTTCAGTATTTTTCTTATTCTGGCCACGGAATTAATGCTTAGATATTCTCCATTTACAGTGATGAGGTGGATATTCAGTATTGGCCTGATGATCATGTTGCCTCTGGCCTGGCCCTATTTAGGCGACACACCATGGGCCACGTTTGGACGCCCGGTATGGTTATCATTAGCTTATATTTTATTATTTACCACTGTATTAGCCTACATGTTTAACACGATAGCCTTAAAGCGACTATCGCCTACGGTGGTCAGTGCGTACATTTATCTTCAACCCATTTTGGCTGGGTTCTTATCCGTGTTTTTTGGCCTAGAGAAGCTAAATGGTCATAAAGTTTTTGCTGCCGGGTTGGTGTTTTTAGGGGTCGGTCTGGTTTCCTGGCCTATAGAACGACTCAAACGAGTTGAAAAATCCAACTTTAACACACCACACAAAGTAAATTGATGTCATGTGTTAATAGGTGTCGCAGAGTATATTAAGCATGATAAAAATTCGAACCAGGGATATCAAATTTATAAAAAGCTGAAAATCAGGCATATAAAGAAATTATAAAATAATTTAATACCAAAAAATGTGGAAAAAAAGCTCCTTTGGGGGGTACAAAATTTGAATTCTAAATACTTATATTTACCCAGCTTTTAATTGTAATCCCTAGGCGAAGTAATGGAACAAAGAGCAAAACGAAGCAGTACTATCCACGAATTGGTACATAATTTTGAAACCAGCTTTTCAAAAGGTGAGCTTCCAGTTTCTAACGAAGAAAACCTTCTCAACATTATTTCTTATTACGAAAGAGAAAAGGAAGTTGATAAGGCTTTAGATGTCGTTAACCTTGCTATCGAGCAATTTAAGTACCAGGTAGACTTTTATTTGGCTAAAACCAGATTATTACTTAAAAAGAATAAGATAAAGGAAGCACAAGAAATACTTAAGAACGCAGAATCATTAGCACCAGGTGAAGTAGAAATATCCATACTTAATGCCATTATTTTTTGCGAAAAATATCAATATAACGCCGCTTTACAATTATTAGGACAAATCTCGAGCGATGTACCGGTAGCCCAACAGGCCAGAATAAAATTATGCGTGGCTTATGTATTTGAGCACATGAAAGATTATGATAAAATGTTTCAGGTCCTGCAAGAAACTTTAGCCATTGATCCTGACAATCAGGAAGCTCTTGAAAAAATATGGGTCAGTGTGGAGTTATCTAAAAAATACGAAGAATCGATAGAGTTTCATCAGGAATTTATAAATAACCACCCTTATGCTTATTTAGCCTGGTATAATTTGGGCCAGGCTTTTTCCAGTATAGGTGAGTACGAAAAAGCAATTGATGCTTTAGAATACTCATTCCTCATCAATGAATTTTTCGAGATGGGCTATCGGGATTGCGCAGATATTTGTATGCAAATCCAAAACCATCCTAAGGCTTTACAGGTTTTATACGACATCATCAGCAAATTTGGAGTGGATGAAGAGACCTTGGTATCCATTAGTGAATGTCATATTCAACTCAATCAATATTTTCAAGCAAAAAAAATCTTGATCAAAGCTGTAAAATTGGACCCCTACAATGATGAAATCTATTATTTATTAGGTCAATGCTTTAGCAAAGAAGAGAAGTGGCATTATGCCATCAATGCTTATAAAAGAGCATTGGATTTGGAGGATCGCCGGGAGGAATTTCATGCCGGGCTGGCTGAAGCATACATCAAAACGAATAATCTTAAAGCTGCACAAAGTCATCTGGTCGAAGCTACGCGGTTAGCTCCGGATCAATACATATATTGGGCACAATTAATCAAGTTTTTTATTGACACACATCAATTGTTAAAGGCTCATAAAGCGGTAAATAAAGCCGATCACGCCTGCGGGGATACAGAAATTATATTTATTAAAGGTCTATGTTTATATCTCGACGATCAAAATAAAGCAGCCATGGATGTTCTGGCTGAAGGACTTAAAGATAATTACGCCGCGCATGCCGTGTTGAAACTGATGTATCCGACTATTCTGGAAGATGCGGAAGTGAAGGCCATGTTGCGTTATTATCAGCAGGACTGATGACTCGTTTGAAGGAAACTATTTACTCGACTATTTATTTTATTGGATGTTGTTTACTTTTCTAACTTTGTAACAATACCTATTTGACTTCACCATGCCATAATGCAGCGGCACCAATGATACCGGCATTATTCTCCAAAGTGGCAGGCTGAACAGGAACACGGGTAGTCAATAATTTACCCCAACTATTAAATTGTTTGCTGATGCCACCACCCAGGATAATTAGATCTGGGGAAAAAAGAAGATTGAGATGGTCCAGATAATGACTAAATGCAACAGCCCACTTATTCCAGGATAATTTTCGACGTTTGCGCGCGCTATTGGATATATATAATTCGTAAGAGTTTTTCTTATAGTACAAGTGACCGAATTCGGTGTTGGGTATTAATCGGCCGTCATAAAAAAGGGCGGATCCAATGCCTGTGCCGATCGTCAGGAAAATAACCGTGCCGGAAGCAGGTATTCCAGCTGCGCTATATTCCAATTCGGCCAACCCCGCCAGGTCGGCATCATTTGCTACTTTAAAGGGTAATCCACCGGTTTTTTTAGATAAAAAATCGGGAACATCCAGATTATACCAGCGCTTACTGATGTTGGCGGTGCTTTTACACACCCCATGATGGATGATGCCGGGAAATCCACAGCCGACTTTTCCTTGCCAATTCAATTTTTGAATAACGGATTTTATCACTGCAGCCATGTCATCAGGATCACCACCTTCCGGAGTCCCCATTTTTACTTTACTGCTGACAAATTCACCATTGGCTAAGTTTACTATAGCCGCTTTTATTCCTGTAGCGCCGATATCAATACCTAAGGCCGCTGTGCTACTCATTTGATCAAGGTTATTTTCATACTTACATTTTCTACGGGGCGGTTTCTTCCATCTGTGCTTATTTGGGCTATTTTATCGATAACTTCAAGGCCCGAGATTACTTGTCCAAATACGGTATACTCCATATCCAACGCAGGAGTTCCTCCTTGTTCAAGATAAGCATTTTTTTGTTCTGGTGTATAAAGAATGTTTTTTCGGGCTTGCAGGGCATTAAGCTCGTTTTCAGTTTGTGTGCGGCCATGGACAATGTAGAACTGTGATCCGGAAGACTTTTTTTGTGGATTGACATTATCTCCGGTGCGGGCGGCAGCAATAGCCCCTTTGGTATGAACATGTGCAGCATTAAATTCTGCATCCACCTGATAACCTGGCCCGCCTGCGCCTAAAGGGGCTCCGGCCGGGGCATTCCTCGAACCCGGATCGCCGCCCTGGATCATAAAACCATCGATGACCCGATGAAATAAGAGACCATCAAAAAAACCAGAATCCACCAGAGAGGTGAAATTATCCTGATGTAATGGCGTATCATCAAAGAGCACAGCGGTCATCTGACCGAAGGGGGTCTCAATGAGGACCAGGCATTGATTTGGAGGCGTTACCATGATATTTTTACTACTGATTTTTAATTTATTTCCTTTGGAGGCGGTGAGCTGAATAGTATAACGTCCTGAACGCTTATAAATGTGTTGCGGGTGAGGATCAGAAGATTGCTTACCATCACCAAAGTCCCAGAGATAAGTATCAGCCAGTGAGGATTGATTGAGCATTTTACAGGTATCAAGGACTTGCACATGCTCGGGGGACACCAGAAAGGCCGAAGATGGTCTGGAGCATGCCCATCCATACCAGACAAGAATACCCAAAAAACAATATCGCACGTGTAGCCAATTAGCCATGTCTTAAAAATTATTTTAACGTTACTTTCATGGCAATGTCCTGGACCGGGCGGTCATTGGCATCACGCTGGGCATTGGCTATTTTTTTCACCACATCCTGACCTGCGGTGACCATCCCAAAAACGGTGTATAAGTTGTCCAAAGGAGGATAACCGCCATTCTGACGATATTGGGCCCGTAATTCCGGCGAAAAAGTCATTTTATTCTGTTGCTCAATGGTATTAAAAACTTCATCGGTGAATTGTGTTCCATCTAAGCCATCCACAATGTAAAATTGTGAACCGGAACTGCGGCGTTCTGGATTCACTCCGTCAGGTTGTCTTGCTGCGGCTAAAGCACCTCGTAAATGATGATGTTTGCCTGCTTCAGAAGGGAGGGTATAATCCGGGCCACCTGCTCCCAACATCATACCAGGGGCTGCTGTTTTCGAATCCGGGTCTCCACCTTGAATCATAAAAGTGGGGATGACCCGGTGAAATAATGTGCCGTCGTAATAGCCCTGCTTAACTAATTTGATAAAATTCTTTTTGTGTTCCGGAGTATCATCATTTAATATGGCTGTGATTTGACCATACGACGTTTCGATGATTACTTGAGTTTCATTGGACTGGCAGCCGGACCACAGCCAAAGCGCTAAAAGCCCCCAATAAATTTTTTGTGTGAAGTTGTTCATTGTTCTAAAATTGGTGCAAAATATTGAATTATTTTTTCTTGAAGGTATTCGGTTTGCTCTTTTAAATCCCATGCGGGCACTTGCCCGGACACTTCCCAATGGGGCCAGCCGTCCGCATCTATACCTTTAAAGGCATAATAGCCATCGTTGCTTAACAAACGGCAGGTGGCGATGTGCATTAAATCTTGTTTTTCTTCTTTGGTATATTTTATTTTCCATTGGCCGAGTTCCCTGATGCCAATAAGAAATAATACCGCATTCATATCCGGCAATTCGGTGCGTTTAAACTTATCTTTTAGAAAATGCCGTACGCGTAGCCACTGAAAATCTCTTTCCCAACTCTCCATTACAAAGGTAATTTTATCATTATCTGTCTTATTCCTGCCTGATGAATGTACCGATTTTGTCTGAACGAAAAGCTGGCAATAACGATGCGACCCAACCTATACCAAGGACAACTCCGCTTACCATTAAAAAATCCCACCACCGCAGTGAGATGGGGTAAGCATCAATGATGAAACCTTCTTTAAGAGGCACCAGGCCAAATTGTTTTTGCAGGAAATAAATCAATAGAGCTAAGATAAAACCTCCCATCAACCCAAGTGCACTGATCAATAGCCCCTCTTTGATAAAGATTTGCATAATCAGGCGCCTTTCTGCTCCGATGGCTTTAAGGATGGTTATATCTTTTTGTTTTTCCAAAACGATCATCCACAAGGCTCCGATGAGATTAAAAGCCACCAGCAACAAAGATAAACTCAGAATAGCAAAAGCCATCCATTTTTCTACATTCATTAATTTGAGAAAAGCTTCCTCTTGTTCGTATTTATTGCGGATATCAAAAGGGCCACTATTGTTTAATATCCCCCGGATGGTTTTTTTAATTGTTTTTACCTCCGACTTGGCCTCTAACTTAAGTTCCAAAGCGCCTATCTCATCCGTATCATAGTGCAGCAAATCCTGACAAAGTGATAATGGGGCCAGAATATATTCATTATCAAAATCCTGCTGGATGCTAAATACTCCGGAAGGATAAATATGTCGCCACACAAAGGCTTGGCTGCCACTGACCAGGGCGGAAGAGGCTGAACGGCCTGGAACGTACACCGTGATGGGAGTAAACTGATCTTCAATATCGGTGTTCAAACTGAGATTTATGCCATGGCCGACCAAGGCATAAATGCCGACAGTGTCCGCCACCAGGTTTACCCCTTCAGTAAGCATGGAATCAATAGAAGTGACTTGACTAAAAGAATAATCCACTCCTTTTATTTTACCAAAATCCCGATTGTCTTTATATTCAAATAAGGCCGTTTCTTCCAGAGTGCGGGAGACTCCGACTACACCACGAATACCCCTTATTTCCTCCAATTGCTGTGCAGTAATAGTGAACACTTTGCCGCTTTGCGGAGTCACTTTCAGGTCGGGATTGAAGGTGTTAAACAAAGAATAAATGACATCTTGAAATCCGTTGAATACCGACATCACCAGGATTAAAGCCGTGGTTCCAACCGTGATACCCACCACCGAAATGCCGGTAATAAAATTAATTAAATGCGACGATTTTTTACTGAACAGATACCGTCGGGCTATAATGGAGGACAGATTCATGCGATTAATTCAGGATAGACTGGTAGATAATATCCTGGATTTTCTCCCGGTAATTGTTTTTGTTGAGGGTGTTGTTAGAAGAGGAGGGGTAGGTGCGGTTTGATAAAAACACATAAACTAAATTAAATGACGGGTCCGCCCACACCGCCGTCCCGGTGAAGCCGGTGTGTCCGAAAGTTTTATCCGATGTTAGTGGAGAAGTGTTTTGATTGTTATTGGCATTCAGTTCTTTCATATCAAAGCCTAAACCCCGGCGGGTGGAGGTCATATAGCGCGTGGCGAAAGATTCTATGACCTCAGGTTGCAAAAATTGTTTCCCACCATATTGCCCTTCATTCAAGGCCATTTGCATCAATACAGCCAAGTCATGGGCATTAGAGAATAAACCGGCATGACCACTTACTCCGCCCAGCATGGCAGCACCCATGTCATGTACATACCCTTGTACGCGTTGAAACCGGAAGTAATTATCGTTTTCTGAGGGTACAATGTATTTCAATAGAAATTTTTTATGAGGATTAAATGCTATGCGTTGCAACCCTAAAGGCTCATAAAAATTACGATGGCAATATTCATCCAAAGGTAATCCGCTGATTTTTCGTACCAATTGGGCCAGGTAATAAAAACCGAGATCTGAGTATCGATAATTGGAATTTGTTCTTAAATCCGATTTAGCAATGCGTGTCCAAATCGTGTCTTCATAGGCTTTTTGTAAATATAAATTTTTAGCTACCGGGGTGGGGAACATTTGACTGGCTATGGATTGATAGAACTTTGGGCTGGGATGTATTTTTCGTTTAGTTCCTACCAGGGTTTCGCGATAAAACGGAATCCAACCGATCAACCGACCATGATGTGCTAAAATTTCTTTGATGGTAATAGGACCTTTATTTGTCCCCTTTAAATCTGGAAAATAATCACCAAGCGTTTGAGTAATATTTAATTGGCCTTTACCGACCAGATCCATGATCGCCAAAGTGGTAGAGGCTACTTTGGTGACCGAGGCAACATCGTATAAATCAGAAATAAGTACCGGCTCGGTTTTATCGTAAGTATGATGGCCGAAGGCGGCTTCATAAATAATTTTACGGTCCTTAGCCACGAGTATTTGGCAGCCAGGAGTCGCCCGCCGAGCTAATAGTTCACCAACGACCTGGTCAATTTTTAGCAATTGTTGTGAGGACATGCCCACCCGTTCGGGTGGGCCATAACCCAGGCGTCCCAAGGAGGAAGTACGATAACCGGTATTAAATAACAAGGTAGTCGAGGGTGATACCGGCAAACGACCCTGAAATGGAATGGCCCCAAATAACATCTGCGCTACGACATCCTGGACCAGGGGATCATCCTCATAAGCACAAATGACCTGAGGTGTCTTTTCAAAAAATTTTAGACTATACGGGTTGCCAAAAACGATGAGAATCACATTGGTTTTTGCGGATAGCTGTTCTATAAAAGGTGTAATGGTTGCCGGAAGTCCATACTGGTCTTTGGAAAAACGGCCTAATGCATGCAAACTCACGATGACCAGGTCTTTCGAAGAAAAACTTTGTAACAAATTGGAACGCTGAGCCTCACTAAGGTCATAACCCAAAGTATAATTTTTAACTTGGGTGTAATCAGCCATCCTGGTCTGCAAATTATTGGTTGTCTTTGCACCTAACACCAGACTATGCAGCTTAAGGGAATCTAACTTAACAATGGGTAAGAGGCGGTGATCGTTTCGAACAAGTGTTACCGCTTGCTCTATAAGCTTTTGTTTAAGGGCAATCGCCTGAGGTCTTTGAATATCCTCTTGCAGACCGGTTAAAGTGATGACCGGGGTAGCGGTTAAACCCATTTCGTACTTGTGGTATAATATTTTTTTAATCCTTTGTTGTAAGAGATCCCAGGTCAATTTACCGGTTTGGAGGCTT
Source organism: Saprospiraceae bacterium (assembly GCA_041917975.1). Classification (GTDB taxonomy): domain Bacteria; phylum Bacteroidota; class Bacteroidia; order Chitinophagales; family Saprospiraceae; genus JAYRWN01. The sequence continues at coordinate 23,742 of JAYRWN010000084.1, forward strand.
TTTTTGATAGCACGAACCGATTCATCCAGGTTTTGCGGCAATAATAACATATCGTTCCCGGCTAACAGAGCCTCCACTTCCACTTGACCTACCTGGTAATTTTTAGTTACTCCTTTCATTTCCAAGGCATCAGTAAAGACCAGGCCCTGAAAGTTCATCTCCTTGCGCAAAACATCAATAATGTTTGAAGACAATGAAGAAGGAACGGTTTTTCTGGGCTCAATGGCTGGAACGTTCAAATGAGCAATCATCACACTTTTTATGCCCTGTTGGGTTAAAGAGCGGAAAGGGTATAGTTCTAAACTATCCAGGCGGGTTTTGGGATGCCCAATGATGGGTAGATCCAGGTGCGAATCAACATCCGTGTCGCCATGACCCGGAAAATGTTTTGCGCTGGCCATTACTCCGGCGTCTTGAAGTCCACGCATGTACATATACCCCTTGACGGAAACGTTGGTCCTGTCCTCTCCAAAAGAGCGATCATTGATCACCGGATTGTTCGCATTATTATTGATATCCACCACCGGCGCAAAATTGATGTTAACACCAATGCGCTTCAATTGAAAGGCCACTTCTTTTCCAAATTCATAGATCAGATAATTATCCTGGATGGCCCCTAACATGAGCTGCCGCGGGTAGCTGATGCTGTGGTCTTTAAAACGCATACCCAAACCCCATTCAGCGTCTATGCCCACCATGAGCGGAACTTTAGACATGGCCTGATAGACATTGGTTAATTCGGCTTCTTTAAGAGGTGTACCTTGAAAAAAACACAATCCACCCACCTGGTACTTATTAATGGCTGATTTAACGGCCTCTACATGGTCTGCTCCTAAGTTCGAGTGAGCGCGAATCATGAACAATTGACCGATGCGTTCGTCTTCTTTCATCTGAGCATATACGGAATCTACCCAGGCCTCGGCCTGGCTGTGAGTCAACCGTACATCCATCAGGACCACTGCCAGGATCAAAGCTAATCTAAGCATATTCTTTTTGGCTTTAGTTTGTATTGGCTGCTTTGTTTAAATAACTATTTCCTTCTTCTGCTCTTCCGGTGTTGATGAGAGCCCGGCCATAATTCTCTAGAGCTCCTTTATTATTTGGATCCATTTTGTAGGCGGTTTCAAAAAACGTCAATGCTTTTTGATGATCGCCGATGACACCGTAAACAACACCACACAGTCGGTTTGTTTCATAATCGGCCGGATTTAACGTAAAAGCCTGTTCCAGATATTGCCGGGCCTGGGTTAAATCTCCTTTTATTTCTCCAAAATATTTCCCGCCTTCCCGGTAAGCGAGATGTAGATTATTTTTTGCATCTGTCGAACCCGGATTGACCTGTAAGCAGGAGTTATAATACTGAATGGACAAGGGGAAATCTTTCAGGTGAAAATAACAATTGCCTAGCAGAAGATAAGCGTTGCTATAGAGAGGATAGATCTCCAGGGCTTTTTGTAAGTAAGGAATCGCTTCTTGCAAATAGTTTATTCTTTGCAAAGAATCTTTAAGGGTTACCGCTTGCACCGAAAGCTCGCCTCCGAGTGCATTGTTCAGCTTAGCACTTTCGGGAGAGTGTTTAATGTCAGTACGGAATAAGGTAAAGTTATCTTTCCAGGCTGGATTACGTGCAATAGTCAATACAGCAAAACCAAGTAAAATTGCGGCCGTAAGACTTAGTGCTGCTTTTAACCAGGTTACAGTATGAATTGCTTTATCCACAACCACACCGGCCATAAGACATAACCCGAAGGAAGGCATAAAAAGAAAACGTTCGGATAAATGGGTGCCTACCGGAAATAATAAGTTTGAGACCAACCCCAATCCCAATAAAAACCACAATGAACTCCAGGCAAAAACGGGCCAAGACCTCAGTTTAACAAAAACCATCACCCACCAAACTGAAAAGAGTAAAGCTGCTAAAAGAGCCAAAGGATGGAATAATCCGGTGACGGGAAAAAAGCGCGGATAATAATCATGGGTCAGGGGAAAAGGGATGACCATTAGTCTTAAATAATATCCCAACGCGCGGAGTATAGTGCCGAGTTTTTCATCAATAGCCATGGGCACTAAGGCGCCGTTTTCAAATTTTAAAAAGGGGTTATTCATCAATTCTAACGGGCTTTCAAAACTGGTAAAGCCCAAAACGGACTGGCGGATGATAATAAATACTATTCCAGGTATCCACAGCACCCAGGACCGCCGGATGATTTTGGACCAGGGCCATTTAAAAACAATGGCAAAGAGCGCCGGACCCAAAATGATCATAAGAAAAGCGTTTTCTTTAGACAGTAAGGCTATAAAAAAGACCAGGGAGGCCAAAAAAAGCTGCATGATTCTTAAAGCAGGTTTGACCAATAACCATAAGGCCAGGGCACTTCCTAAAAAGGCCATGATCTCATCCCGGCCTTTAATGTTCGCTACGACTTCGGTGTGTAGTGGGTGAACAACGAACAATAAACCAGCGACCAAGGCAGCCAGCCTGGCTCCGGATATCGATAAAAGTGGACTGAAAATTCTGTGGGCCAGTAAAAAAAGAACGAGACACAAACAAGCATAGAGCAGGATGTTGATCAGATGCCCGAAAAAAGGATTTGGACCCCACAATGCATATTCTATGGCAAACATGGCTGGAGTAAATGGGCGGTAACGCCCTCCCGATACTAGGGAAGCCTTAGAAGCATCATTAAAAAACCCATAGAACGTATCATAAGTAAACAAGCCTTTAAGCCCACTAATCCCCTGTCTGGTAAAAGTATTTTCAGTAATGACAATCGCATCATCCAGGGTATAGTCGTGCAGGAGGGTATTCGTGTATAATAAACAAGCCAGCAAGGCGGGTATCCACTTTACCCACGGTTTACCCAGCCAGTCCCATGGGAGAGGATAGGCTTTCTTCGCTCCTTTTTTTACAGCCATTCGTCGGATAAATTGAGGCAAAAATTAAAAATTAAATTAACTTTCACCGGTTTATTCATTTAAAAAATTTAACATCTGTTTAGCATGAAAAAATATTGGCCTCTCAGTTTCTGGTTGTTTTTGTTCTTCATTTCTTGTAAGACTACTGAAGAAATATGGATTGAAAAAGACCAGTCCGTACGCCAACACATCTCTATAGATTTAAGTGCTGTGGTGCCATTTTTACAAATGGGAATGCAAGGGGAGGGCTTAGACTTACCCGGCCTGCCTAAGTTCGAGGATGCCATGCCCCAAGGGAATGATGATAAAGGGACTCCACCAGATGATTTTCTAAAAAAAATGATGGCTGTGTCCAAACTGGATACTACCATTAATATCAAGTCTTTACTCAATAATGCTATGCAAAAGCAAGGAGTGAACGAGACCCAATTCATCCAAAAAGCCCTGCAAGATGTAAAACAAGACGAACGTAAAAATGCGGAAGCTCTGCTAAAAGCCATTCTGGGAGCTAACTTGCGGGTGCAAATCGATGCCGATGAGGGGGTTTACAACGCCACTTTGATGCAGAAATTTGGTGCAAAAGAATTTGCCGGAGCGGCAAAATTCCTAACGGCTTTACCTGGATTGATGGGTGGAAGCAAACCGGAAATTTTGGGTCAAGGTATGGATGAATTAAATCAGGCTGTGCCTAAATACGAACTGACCAAAAAACAATTTAGTCTGGTCAAAGAACCAATTGCCGCGGATAAACTTGGTAAAAATCCGGGGGAAGAAAACCCACTTGATATGCTGGGTTCACTAGGCGGGATGATGGACTACGAGTATATCATCCATGTTCCAGGTAAGATAAAATCCGTAAACATCTCACATACTAAAATCGATGAGAAAACCATCAAAGTTAAAGGACCTTCAATGTTCGGTGATAAAAACGCAGAACCCTTTAAACTCCTCGTTAAATACAAGTAGAGAGATAAAGCTGACATGGAGAGCCATCTCTTGGAAAAAATAAAAAGCTTCTGTGCCTTTCAGGAAAGATCAGTCCTGGAGATAAAACAAAAGCTGACCAGTTTGGGGGTTCTAATTCCCGATCCTTATCTGGAAATACTCCAGGCGGAAGGGTACCAAGACGAATTGAGATTTGCTAAACATTTTGCCGGCAGTAAATTTCGGATCAAACGTTGGGGTCGCGAAAAAATCAGTCAACAACTCTATCTGCGGGGGCTCGACGAAGGGTTTGTGGCAGAAGCCTTAAACGAGATCCCGGAAGAGGAGTATATGGAAGCAGCGACAGCCCTGGCTGAAAAATACCTGGCAACCCGCTTCGGCGTGCTTCGACCGGATGTCCGGCTCTATAAATATTTGCGCCAGAAAGGGTATGAACACGAAATAGCTTTTAGGGTCAATCAATAATAGACTACAAATACGTGTTTTCTAAAAATGGATTTTTATCCGGATAATCTGTGGTGTAATGTAATCCGCGTGATTCTTTGCGCATACTGGCTGCCCGGGTCACCAGGTATCCGATAGTAATAAGGTTACGTAATTCGCACAGTTGGGGAGACAAAACAGTGTTGTTATACAAATCTTCAGTCTCCTGATATAATAAATATAACCGGTCTAAGGCTCGTTTTAACCGCACATTGGAACGCACAATTCCTACGTATGAACTCATTATTTCCTTAAGCTCTTTCCAGCTTTGGGTGATTAACACCATTTCTTTGGGCTCGGTCGTCCCTTCGGCGTTCCACTCAGGGATGCCCTGCATAATCGATTTTTGAGGAATATGCTGTAGGATATCTAAAGCAATACGGTGGCCGAATACTAATCCTTCCAATAAAGAATTTGAGGCAAGACGGTTAGCGCCGTGCAATCCACTACAGGTACATTCACCACCGGCATACAGGTTGTTAATAGACGTGCGACCCATGTCATCGGCATAAATACCTCCGCAAAAATAATGGCAGGCAGGCACGACGGGTATCATCTGCTTCATGGGATCAATGCCGAGAGACATACATTTCTCATGGATGGTGGGAAAATGGGCAATAAATCCAGCTTCATCCAAATGCGTACAGTCCAGGCAGACATAGTCATCCCCACGGACTTTTATTTCGTTATCTATGGCACGAGCTACGATGTCACGAGGGGCTAAACTTTTGCGTTCGTCGTATTTATGCATAAATTCTTTCCCATCCTTGGTCTTAAGGATCCCACCATACCCGCGCACGGCCTCAGAAACCAGGAAGTCGGGATTCTCTCCGGCCGGATTATAAAGTGCTGTGGGATGAAATTGCACAAATTCCATGTTAGACACCCGGCCTTTAGCCCGGTACATCATCGCTATGCCATCACCAGTAGCGATAGTAGGATTTGTAGTATTGCGATAAATTTGTCCACCTCCGCCGGTCGCCAATACAGTGCATTTGGCGATGAAGGTCTCAATTTGGTTGGTAGTTTTATTTAATAAATAAGTTCCATAACATTCGATGTTGGGAGTTACACGGGTGATGTTCAGGCCCAGGTGGTGCTGAGTGATGAGGTTAATAGCAAAATAATTATCCAGGAGAGTAATGTTTTTTAAAGTACGTGCTTTTTCTAATAAAGCCCGCTGAATTTCCCACCCGCTAAGATCCTTATAATGTAATATACGGTTTTCACTGTGCCCACCTTCCCGACCCAAGTCATAATCGACGCCCTGTTTATCAAAACGGGTGCCCCAGGAGATGATTTCTTCTACCCTCTGAGGGCCTTCGGTGACTACAATTTTAACGATATCGGTGTTACACAGATCATCACCGGCATCCAAAGTATCAGCGATATGTTTTTCAAAACTATCCCCTTGATGGTTCCACACGGCGGCAATTCCACCTTGAGCGTACCGGGTGTTACTTTCATTCAGGGCGGTTTTAGAGATAACGGTGATCTCTAAGCTCGGGTTAGATTCGGCTAATTTTATCGCTGTGCTTAAGCCGGCTACCCCCGATCCAAGAATTAAAACATCAGATACTTTCACCTTTTTTTCGTGATTATCTTTAACATTTAAAATAGCGGACCCAAAGTAATGAAAATAGCTATAAATGCCCGGCACCTGCTTAAGGATAATTTAGAAGGTGTGGGATGGTACACTTTTGAAATGATCAGGTTTTGGGCTAAAACACATGCCGATGACAGATTCTATTTATTATTTGATCGTCCCTATGCTCAGGAGTTTATAATGAATAATAATATCATACCGGTGGTTATTGCTCCTCCCGCACGCCACCCCTTATTATTCATCTGGTGGTTTGAAATAGGCGTCAATCGCACACTGAAGCAAATAAATCCGGATGTTTATTTTTCCCCGGATGGATTTATGCCTTTGTCTTCATCAGTTCCTGCGGTAATCACCATTCACGATGTAGCGCATCGGGCTTTTCCAGGGCATATCCCCTTTTTTATGCGTGGATATTATCATTTTTTTATTCCCCGCTTTTTGAAAAAAGCCCGCGCCATAGTAACCGTTTCTAATTTCTCAAAAGCTGAAATTATCAAGTATTTTGACACCCCGGCAGCAAAAATCACGGTTATTTATAACGCTTGTCGGGAAGTTTTTAAGCCGGCCTCCTTCTTTACTGAAATAGATATTCCAGGGATAATCGGTATTCAAGAACCTTACATTTTATATGTTGGCTCTATTCACCCCCGAAAAAACCTGCCGGTATTGATTCAAGCCTTTGAATTATTAAAGTCAAGAGGGTTTCGTCATCATTTACTTATCATCGGGCGGTTAGCATGGAAAAGAGGTGAGTTCACCAAAATTTTAGGAAGAACACCATCCCGAACTGCTATTCATCATTTACAGAAAATTCCGGATCAAACATTGGCCGCGATAATGGCTCATGCCTCGGTATTGGTATATCCTTCGATGTATGAAGGTTTCGGTTTTCCATTGCTGGAAGGGATGCATGCTGAAGTACCGGTGATTGCAGCCAGGAGCTCATCACTAACCGAAATAGGAGGAGATGCCGTGCTGTATTTTGAACCCAACGAGCCGGGTGTTTTATGTGAATTGTTGGAAAAAACAATTACAGACCAACAAGTGCGCAAAACTTTAACGGAAAAAAGTAAAATACAGCGCACAAAATTTGACTGGATGAAGAGTAGTTTGCAACTTTATCATATTTTAAAATCCGAAATTCCAATTACACCATGAATAAGTACGTGTTCTTGATTATTTGCTTCTTGTGGTCCGGCGTTATCTCCGGACAAGAAAAAAGTATTTTTGACCAGTTTATGGCGCTGGAGAATCCGGAGTGCCGTATCATCACCGATTATAGATACCTCATTCGCAACAAGGCCGAGGAAAAATATATCCCGGGATTACTTTTGGTAAAGCACCCAAATTTTCCGGATACGTTCCACGTTGAAGTGCGCACACGAGGTGTATCCCGTAAGCAGATCTGTTACTTTCCTCCATTAAAGGTCAAATTTTCAAAAAAAGAAATAGAGCTGGACACCTTTAATGATATAAAAGTGGTCAACACGTGTCGTACCACTCCCACTTATGATGAGTACCTGATCAAAGAATATTTGATTTATAAACTGTACAATATCTTGACGGATAAATCGCTTCGGGCTCAATTAATCAATATGGTATATGACCACGAGGAGACCAAAAAACCAGTAGTGATGCACAGCATTATTCTGGAAAGTGAAGAACAGTTTGCGTCCAGGTTTGAAAGCACCATATATGCTCCCAAAGTAACGTTGTCCTCCCGTGTGGATAGTATACCATTAGGGATAATGACCATTTTTCAATACCTGATAGCAAATACAGATTGGGCTATTGGTAATCAACACAATTGTTTTGTCATCAGAGGAAAAGGCAGTTATCCTATCGCAATACCTTATGATTTTGATTATGCCGGTATAGTTGGGACAGATTACGCAGTACCCCATGAAACCTTACCCATTAAAGACATAAAAGAGCGGTACAACCGGGGCAAATGCCTTTCACCGGAGTCATACAGACAGGCGCGTAAATTTGTTTTGGATAAAAAACCTGAAATGATGGATTACCTTGCGCAGACTACCCTTCTTGAAGAAAAGGCTAAACGCGATTTTGTTCGGTTCCTGGAAGAATCTTTTGAAATCCTGGAAGATGAAAAAATGGCTGAACGGATCTTCACTAAAGATTGTCGGTCAGATTAAACCGGCTGGCTGCGCCGAGACCGTAGCCAGAGATACAAACATCCGGCAATCCCTAAAATAAACACTAAAAATGATATAATCTCGGCTTGTGATAGTTCCAAGCTGCCTAAAGGTATTTTTTCGTTAACCCGGATTTTTTCAATGAAAAATCGCTCTAACCCATTAAGAATACAATAGATAAAAAAGATTATTCCCGGGATGTTGATGCGCTTGCGCAACGCCCAGAGGACCCCAAAAATGATTAAGGAGAGTATAACTTCATAGAAGGGGGTTGGGAATACCGGGGTAGCTAGTTGATTACAATAATAACCGACGCAGCCTTCGATAGGGATACCATCGTGAAGTACATTGCGCGGAAAGGTGTAAGCCCACATCCAGTCCGGCAAGAAAAACCAATCCGGCTTAGGCAAGGTATTATTTATGCCCCAATCTCCGTCTCCCGCCACTTGACAGCCGATGCGGCCGACAGCGTAGCCCATGATCATGGCCGGTGCAGCTGCATCCATAACCCGGATGGTCGGCATTCCTTTTTTATGCACATAATAAAACACAGAAAAAAAAGCCACAATTAGTCCACCATAAATAGCCAGGCCGCTGCCAGAAAAGAGTTGACCGGCCGGGTCTTGCAAAAAAGCCTTGAATGACCCAGGCCCCTCAAAAAGTGCAAAAATTTTAGCCCCTAAAATGCCGGATACGGCGGCGACAATCGTAATATCCGCGACCTGCTGATGTGGATAAAGAAGCAGGGTTTTGGTCTCACGTTTTACTTTAGCTTTTTGAGAGAGATCCCACCAGCGCCAGGCGCCCATCACCAGCCCTAACAGAACACCACCGCCAAGATGTCCTTTGCTGGAAAAAACTGCTCCCGCAATGTCCAACTTCACTTCGTTAAAATGCTGAAAGATGTATAAAATCTTAAATCCCAGGATAAACCCAAAAACTCCGTTCCAAATCACATCCGGCCACGACAACGGTTTTCCAACCTCCAATATAATCTTGGAAGGATGTAAAATATGTGCAGCCTCCATGCGTTTGAACTCTAAATACAACACATAGGCACTGGCTACGAAAGCTAAGGCCAGAAAAAAGCCAAACATATTGATGACCGAAAAGGCATTATCAGGGGCTGTGCCAAAAAGATCGTGAAATACGTAGGACAAATTAGGATACATAAAATAGTATTGGTCAGCAAAATTAAAAATTGGAAGGGTATTTGCCTGTATATTCTCAAAACTTACACCGCATGATGACTTTTCGTCTGTATGCCTCGGGCATTTTATGTTTTCTTTTGTTCTTCGCCGGCTCCAGTTATGCACAATCCGGAGTAAATATTCAGACCGGTATTGCTAACACGTTTGTAGGGTCTGAAGATTGCCGTTCGACAGCGTCCGTAGGTCTGAATGTTTTTGCCGATGATAAATCATTATTGTTCATACCCGGCATACATTATGTAAAAATGAGTCTTTATCCGACCGGACAACACGAATTATTAAGTGGATACAGAACGGACCCAGCCATGCATTTTGGGAAAGTACAACTTTTTGTAGGGAAACGTTTTTTGAAAAACAAGCGCTTTAACTGCAGAGTTTATGGTGGAGGTTACACCCAATTATTAGTGAAGGTAGATGATAACCTGGAAAACATTAATGAAGAGCATTTTCCCATGGGCAATTTTGGTTTGGAAGGTGGCCTGGGTGTGCGTTTATATTTATTAACTCTTGATATAAAATATACCTACGGGCTTACCAAATTTCACAGCGACGCACCAGAGCGGTTAAGAAGTTTGGGATTTCATGCGGGGCTCTTCTTCTAATTAAATTTTATAGGGTTATAGCTTGCCCCTGGTAAGCATAAAAACAATGGCAAAAGCGAGGGCAGTGAAAATCATCCCATACATGAAAATATTGTAACAAGTACGCAAATAGGTATACTTACGGCCCAACGTTTTACCTAAAAAATAAAGGTCACGGGTAATAGACGATTCCAACAAATCCCGTTCAGCCAAAATTATTTTTATCCCTGCCGAATATTCCGGATAAGTCATTTTAAAAAAATTTCCGAAGAAAAATAAATTGGATTGGTTGTTTTTAATGGCACTTTGCTCCACTTTGCCGGCCATCTTTACCGGGCGGGTAGACAAGGTGGCAAAGATGATGGATAATACACAAACGAGGATCAGGCAGATGGAGGGGATGAGCATAAATGGCTCGTGAATTTTCTCGGCCATAAAGGGCAGCGAAATAGTCAGAATTAACGCATTGATACTCAGCATGATATTGGCCTTGTTGTCGGCAATGGAACTCAGGTCCATGTGATTGCGTAAGGCTGTTTTGAACTGATTTTGGGCCGTGCGGCTATCTTCAAGCAAGTTACTGGTTTTTTTCTCCTCTTCTTCCTGTTTTATTTTAGCTAGTTCTTCCAGACTTGCCAGGTTCTGATCTTTGAGCTGTTGATAAAGGGCTATGCCAGCCTCAGAATAATATTTATGTTGTTTAAAGAAAGCGATATTAGACTTTAGCCACTCGCGTTTGCGGATTTTCTCCCCATTCACATTTGAATTCTCCTGACGCAGATTTTCTGACCATTGTTCATAATCTTTTGACGCCAGATTGGACAAATCGGCATCCACCATAAGTTGTTGTAAATGGGTTACCGGCTCTACATCAAGCCGGGTCGCTTCGATAATGTCTTCTATTTGTGTTATTTTTTCCTCAGGGTACTGTATCCCGGTAAGGTATTTTCTGGCTACTTCTTTGCTGTGTAACTCGTGATTATTAACCTGGATGATAAATCCCGTATCGTGAAATAGAGCAGCTAGTCGCAGAACCTCTCGATCATCAGCGGTTAGACTGGTCTCCTGGAGGAGTAACTCTATGGCTTCCAAAACTTTGTTGGTGTGCAAAAGATTGTGATAGGTGTACTTTGGGGATAGTTGCTTAGACATTAAGCACTCTACATACACCTTTGCATTCTGAAATACAGTTGATTCCATTTTACTGGTTGACCATCGAATGGCCTAAAGTTAATCACTTACAGCCGAATTGGCTTAAAAAACCTTACCAACCAGGGACCAGATTTAACCCAAATACTCCTTTGCTGTTTTTTTGCAAAGGAAAGGCATAATAGGGTTCCAGGATCAAGGCACCAAAAAGATTAACTCTAAAACTTGCACCGGCACTCATCAGCAGCTTTGGTGGCTCTGCATCCTTAAACTGACTATAATCGTCCCAGACTACTCCACCATCCAGGAAAAAGTTTAAGTCGGCAGGAATAAAATCCGATTTTATCAGGGACAAACGTTTAGGACCGGAAAAAGGAATGCGCAGCTCTAGACTGGATAAGGCCAGTTTTGATCCAAACAGATTATTGATATCCAGATTATAGCGTTGTTTTAGCTCGTCTATTTTGCGATAAGGGTAACCGTGTACAAACCCCATATCTCCCAAGAAAATAGGAAAGAAACTGGATTGGTCGGCACCATACCGCGCAAAATGAGTGACTCGACCAGCCAAAGTCAACTGACCAAAACGCTGATATTTACGAAAGTCGGCCAAAGTAGATAAAAAATCGTATCCTCCCCAGTATTTATCAATGCTGAGACGATAACGATATCCGGTTAGCGGTGCAGTCAGACCAAAGAAAGAGTTATCCCCTACATACGCTATCCCGGTGTTATAAAGAAAATCCTTACGGATAATAAACCCGTTCAGGTTCAGGTCGCCTTCAATGGGTACTTTTTCTCGCTCCTGCCAAACCAAACGATAAAACCCGAGATCCCAATAATAAGCGTCATAATAATTGGTATAAACGTCCCGGCGGAAGTAATTATAGGTAGTGCCTGCAGATGCTTCCAATCGTTGAGTCACCGAAAAGGGATAATGAGCGAAAACCGTCACACCATCTTGAAATATGCGAATAAGGCTCTGTTCTACTTTTTGGGTCAGGATACTGTTACCCAATTGATCGGTAAGGGTTTCTTCCCCTATCCAGGTTGGGTACGTACCGGTAAGATTAGGGATATGCGACAAAGATGCCCCCCAGGCCAGTCGACCTTTGCGGTTGGTATATTGAAATATACCGGCCACATCGTATATCTCGCCATTAAGCGCCAATCCGGTATACAACTGGTTATTGCCTAAAATATCACTGAATAACAAATCGACACCACCGGACAACGCTGAACGGGTCCCAAAAGAATTACTTGTTCCGACGCCACCCCCGGCACTCCCACCGATGTAATCCAATTTAAAATGGGGTTTGTAAGGCACCTTTTTAGTGCTGATTTCACCTTGATTGCGTGTATTCATATATTCCAGGTTGGTATTAACCATATCCTGGGGCTGTAAACCAACTATGGGTAAGGTGGAAGCTGTGTAATCAATAGCCTGTTGATCAATTTCTTCAGCAGGAAAATCCTTAGAAGAGGCTTTGTAAATAGTGTACTTTCCGTCATAGTATTGGGAAAACAACAGTTCATCCCGTGATTTAGAGACAGACAATGCAGGTGAATAAGCTGTAATGCCGCTCACGCCTACTTTATATTTGGTGAGCTGGAGGGTCTTGTTGGTCTCTGGATCGAAGGTATAAATGTTCCGATAACCGTCGCGGTCTGATAAAAAGACGATTGTGCCTTCATGGTTATATTCCGGATTAAGGTTGTCTGCGCCATAGAACAGGTCAAAATTGATCACCTCTTTGGTCTCTACATTTAATTCAGCAATATTCATGGTCCATTTACCATGAAACTGTCCCTTATCCATACTGATGCGATCAGTGGCAAACAAAATTCTTTTTCCATCTGCTGACCAACTGGGATGAATTTCACTGTATATGTCGTTAGTAAGACGAGAGACCCGCTTGGACCGCAAATCCAGCAGGTATAAATCAGATTGACCTTCCACCAGACCGGAAAAGACGATGGATTTTCCATCCGGTGACCAGCTGGGATTAGTTATGGCCGGGATATTTTTTAACGTGATTTCCTCCAGGGTTTTACCATTAGCAATATCCTTGATAATAATGGTATTGCGACCTTTTTTAAAGGCGATAAAAGCGAATTTTTTGGAGTCGGGTGACCAAGTCCCTGCAGATTCCAAAAAATTTAAATTATCCAGGTGGCCGTCTTTAACTATGCTGAATATTTTGCGGACTATTTTTCCATCTTTTGTGTCCGCTAAAAATAAGTCGGTACCAAAAAGATCTTTTTCAGAAAGAAAAACCAAGTAGCGGCCATTCGGACTTACAGATGGAGAGATATTCAGTTCGCCGCCATTTTTATCATCAATCAGTTTTTTGCCGTAAAAATTCTCTTTCTTTTCGCCAAGCAAAGGCTCATAATAAGTTTCGATAGCTGACTTAAACATCCGGGATAAACTCTCATAATTTACGTCTAAAAGCGAATCACAGGCGGCGTTTATTCCATACTTGGCCGTCATGACAAAGAACGGCTTAATAATGTCATCACCAGCATATCCGGTAAGGAATGCCCAGAAGGCTTGCCCATAACGGTAAGGAAAAAACTCCGGTTTACTTAAGTCTTTCAAAGTGGGTACTTTTTTGTTCAACACAGCGTCCCGCATCCACATCGCTGTATTAGCATCAAAACGCCCAATAGACATGTACTCGGCTAATCCTTCCACCATCCAAAGCGGTAAATTCTGGAGATTGGAAATATTGGTAGAATCTCCATGAATGATCATATTGTATTGAAAGGCGTGAACCATCTCGTGACCAAGCACATGGTTGGTCTGTTGATTGGTATGCGTTAGGGGCATTATAACGCGGTTTTTAAACGCTTCAGTCACACCTCCCGTACCTACACCTATCGCGCCCTGAATGGCATTGGTTTGCTGAAAATCCGCATGATCGTTATAGAACAAGATTGGATTAAGCTGATCAAATGTGTCTTTCAGTACTTCCTGATGGAGGTCATACCAAGTCTCTGACCACCGTCCAAGACGTTGGACGGCACTGCGGTCGGTCAGATAGGAATAAATTTCAAAATGCGGTGTCTGGAACACATTAAAGTCGAAACTGCGGTAACGTGGTTTGTTTTTACCGAAATACTGAGCCTCAAGCACAAACACCTGGGTCAAGCAAAGGGTAAAGAGAAGCAATTTTGAGAATCGGTAATTCATAATGAGGAACTTCTTGTAATAAATAATAACCAGTCTAAGCATCAATCAGTTACCCAAGGAATGATAAATAAAAGTTAAAAAAAGAGCTACAAACTACAGAAAAAAATGGGTGTCACCCAAAGAATTATGTCATCCAATGCCAGGTACCAACCTGCTGAATGTATGCCGTGAAGTGTTACCTTTGTTTTCAATAATTATAAAGATTCAGTCATATGACCTACGATGATTTTACCATCAAAGCCCAGGAATGTATCCTTAAAGGCCAGAAAGCTGCCGCCAATAACCAGCAACAGACCGTAGATACGGCACACTTGATGGTCGGTATCATGGAACATGAACCCAACATCACTCAATACTTGCTGGGCCAATGTAAGGTGGAAGCATCAAAAGTTACTGAAGCGATGAACGTGATTATTAACGCTCTACCCAAAGTGCCCAAAATAGATAAACAACATTTGAGTAATGAAGCTAATTCTGCCCTTAGCAGGGCCAAAAGATTGCTTCCGGAGTTTGGAGATGCGTTCATTTCAGTGGAGTTGATGCTTCTCGGGTTGGTCATGGGCTTGGATAAAACCGGAAAAGCACTGAAGGATCTGGGCATTACTCCCGAAAAAATAAAATTGGCTATACGCGATCTGCGCAAAGGACGCAAGGTCACGGATGACCGTGCGGAGGGTCAGTATAATGCATTGGCTAAATACGCCATCAATCTTAATGAACGGGCTCAAAATGGCCAACTGGATACCATCGTTGGACGTGATGATGAAATCAGACGTATTCTGCATATTTTATCCCGGCGCAGTAAGAATAATCCTATCCTCGTGGGTGATGCCGGCGTGGGTAAAACGGCCATTGTGGAAGGGTTAGCGTGGCGCATAATAAAGAAGGATGTGCCGGCCAACCTGCAGAACAAAAAGATTTTTTCATTGGATTTACCCGGTATCATAGCAGGGGCAAAATTTAAGGGTGAGTTTGAAGAAAGACTCAAAGCCGTTATTCAAGAAGTCAATAATTCGAATGGAGAAATCATCTTGTTTATTGATGAGATTCACACCTTGGTAGGCGCTGGTGGTGGAGAAGGGGCTATCGATGCGGCCAACCTGGTCAAACCTGCTTTAGCACGCGGAGAGCTCAGAGTCATCGGGGCAACTACCGCGGATGAATACCAAAAACACTTTGAGAAGGACAAAGCCCTGGTGCGCCGATTCCAAACTGTAAATGTCGATGAACCTTCTGTAGCCGAAACCGTATCTATTCTTCGCGGGGTACAAGAAAAATTTGAGACCTATCACAAAGTAGAGATTTTGGATGAGGCTCTTATGGCCGCTGCCGAATATTCCCACCGTTATATCACGGACAGGCGTTTGCCCGATAAGGCCCTGGATCTGATAGACGAAGCTTCTGCCAAACTGCGGCTTGAGTTGGACTCCATACCTGAAGACGTCGATGAATGGGAGCGCAAACTGCGCCAATTAGAGATAGAAAATGAATACATCAAGCGTGAAAACAATCCTGCAAAGCTGAAGGTCATACAGGAACAAATAGCTAATACACGCGAAAAAGTAGACTCCATGCGTTCCAGCTGGACCCTTGAAAAGGAACAGGTGGAGCTGATCCAAAACATGCGAAAAAAAATAGATGAGCTAGAGAAAGCAGCAGAAAAAGCTGAGCGTGCGAGCGACTTCGAAAAAGTGGCACAAATGCGCTATGGGGAGATTAAAACGCTTCAGGACCAAATGTCCTCTGCTCAAACTAAGCTGGATCAGATACCTGCTGATCAACGTTTTACCAGCGCAGCTGTAACGGCCAACGACATCGCCGTTGTTGTAGGTCGTTGGACAGGTATACCGGTGCAGAGGATGCTGCAAAGTGAAAAGGATAAACTGCTCAAACTGGAAGAAGAAATCGGGGCTCGTCTCATCGGCCAGTTGGAGGCTGTGCGTGCTGTATCTGATGCCGTACGTCGAAGCCGGGCTGGCTTACAAGACCCCAACAAACCTATTGGGTCCTTTATATTCCTTGGTCCAACCGGAGTAGGTAAAACAGAACTGGCCAAAGCACTCGCCGAAGTTCTGTTCAATGACGAAAAAGCCATTACCCGTATTGATATGAGTGAGTTTCAGGAACAACATTCGGTGTCCCGCCTTATCGGAGCTCCTCCCGGATATGTGGGCTATGATGAAGGAGGCCAACTCACAGAAGCTGTGCGCCGCAGACCCTATTCCATCATACTCTTGGATGAGATAGAAAAGGCGCATCCTGACCTTTTTAAT
The DNA here is from genome assembly GCA_041917975.1 of Saprospiraceae bacterium. GTDB lineage: Bacteria > Bacteroidota > Bacteroidia > Chitinophagales > Saprospiraceae > JAYRWN01. The sequence continues at coordinate 40,258 of JAYRWN010000084.1, forward strand.
GTTCTTCTGCAAGTACTTGATGACGGTCGTCTGACTGACAATAAAGGGCGGGTAGCTAACTTTAAGAACACTATTGTGATCATGACTTCTAACATGGGCTCTGAAGTCATCCTGGAGAATTTTGAGGACCTGGAAGAACTGGGGGACAAACATAGGGCGGAAATCCTGGAAACCACCAAAGAGGAAGTGCTGAAAATGCTGAAAGAAAATCTACGCCCGGAGTTTCTCAACCGAATTGATGAAAAAATCATGTTTTTACCGCTGACCAAAACGGAGATCAAACAAATAGCAAAATTACAGTTAAAGAGCGTGAATAAAAACCTCTCAGCCCAAGGTATTAAACTAGAGCTTTCGGATAAGGCCTTAGATCTGATCACGGAATTGGGCTATGATCCCCAGTTTGGCGCCCGTCCGTTAAAACGGGTGGTGCAGAAAGAAATCGTCAATGAACTGGCTAAACAAGTGCTATCCGGGCAATTTAAAGAAGGTGCCACCATTGTGGTGGATGCCAACAAAGATAGTTTTAGTTTTAATGGCCAAATGATGGTCCCGGTAGAAACTATTAAACCGGCTGAAGAAGATAAAAATGGCGCAGCCGCAGCCCGTAAAAAGGAATTAGATACGTTGATCCAGGCCACTAAGGATGTGGAGGATGCCGTCCAAGAGGTAAAAAAAGAAGAAGAGCCTAAGAAATAAAAAACTATCCCTCACTGCTGGTATTCACCGGACGCCCCTGGTCAGTGATCCATTCGCTCCACGAACCGGGATAGAGTTTGGGAAACCCGTATCCGGCATGCGTATAAGCCAACACATTGTGGCAGGCGGTTACTCCTGAGCCACAATAAAACGCCGTTTGATCAGCAGTGTAATGGTCGTGAAGCGGAGCAAAGCGACGCCTAAATTCTGCTGCAGACTTCCAGGTATTTCCGTCCAGGTTATCCAGGTAAGGGTAATTTTTTGCTCC
>JAYRWN010000085.1:0-7946 GCA_041917975.1 Saprospiraceae bacterium
ACCGGTGAACCCAATGCCGGAGGGGGCTCCATCACTTACGAAGGGCAGGGCATCTTCCGCAGCAAGGATGGCGGTGAAAGCTGGCAAAATATCGGCCTCCCCAACTCTGGATCCATCGGTCGCATGGTCATCGACCCTCTTCGACCCGAACGATTGTTCGTGGCCGCCATGGGCTCTATGTTTGCCAAAAACCAGGAACGGGGCATTTACCGTTCATTAAAAGGAGGTGAACAGTGGGAACGGGTGTTGTTTGTTTCGGACTCTACAGGAGGCATAGACTTAGCTATCAATCCCCGGTCTCCGGACACCATCTACGCAGCTATGTGGGAACGGGTGCGCCGGGCGGACTATCGTGAATATGGTGGAGCCACCTCAGGGCTTTACCGCTCTATAGATGGCGGCTCCACCTGGCGCCATTTGACGAATGGCTTACCGACCTTGGCCCATGAAAAAGGCCGCATCGGTGTAGCGGTAGCTCCGAATAACCCCAGTATGGTTTACACCGTTTATGCCACGACCCAAGGTCATCTGCAAGGAGTGTACCGGTCGGAGAATGGCGGCGAGTCCTGGCAGCCGTTAGTAACCTCTGGTCTACCTGATCCCGGCTTTATGTGGTGGTTTGGACGCATCTGGGTCCATCCACTGAATGCCCGTAAAATCTATGTCGCCGGCTTACAAACGTATACGACCGTGGATGGCACGTCCTGGTCGACCATCTTTTCTGATGCGCATGTAGACCAACACGCCTTATTTTTTCACCCGCAAAACCCTGATTTTATGTTGAATGGTAACGACGGTGGCGTATATCTCAGTCGTACCGGAGGACGTACTTATAAGTTTTTAGCGGGCCTCCCCATCACCCAGTTTTATACCGTGAAGGCGGACCATTTGATCAACGGGAGGGTTTATGGAGGCACCCAAGACAATGCATCTATGCGAACAAACGGGGCACCGGACGCCTGGGAAATCATCTGGGTCGGGGATGGGTTTGCCACTTTTTCCGATCCGACGAATGCGAATTTTGTGTATACGACGTCCCAGTATGGATATTTTGTCCGTTCCACCAACGGGGGAAGACAGTTTACCACCGCCACGCAAGGCATCTCACCCAACGACCGGCGTAACTGGAATACGCCTGCCATCCTGGATCCGGCAAAACCTTTCACCTTATATCTCGGCACCAACCGCATGTATCAAAGTTCCGACCGAGCTCAAAACTGGTTTCCCATCAGTGGCGATCTAACCCATGATCAAAGGGCACCGGTTACTTTCAATACCATCACCACCATCGACGTTTCCCCGCTTAACTCTTCCCGGCTGTACTGTGGTACCGATGATGGCAGGGTGTGGGTTTACACCGGCGTCAACCAATGGTCTGAGATATCCGCCGGGTTACCCAAACGCTGGGTGACCCGTGTGGTAGCCGATCCGCGCGATTACCCAACGGTGTTTGTAACTCTCTCCGGATACCGTTGGGGTGAAAAAGTTTCCCATGTCTATAAAAGTATCAACAGCGGTGACACCTGGCAATCCATCGGCGATGACCTTCCGGATGTACCGGTCAATGATCTGGTGGTGATAGCCTCTCACCAGCTTTTGGTGGTAGCCACGGACGCCGGCGTATATTATAGCTCTGATGAAGGCACCACCTGGGAGCCTTTAGGCCAAGGTTTGCCCCCGGTGGTGGTCAATGACCTGGATTATAAAGAGTCGACCAAAACGTTGTATGCCGGTACCTATGGTCGGTCCATCATGCAGCTCAATCTTACTGATCTTACCACGACTAAAGTCATTGACCAGCCGGCCTGGACGGTCACCTTATACCCACTACCGGCCCAGGATCAGGTGTTCCTCCGGCTGGAGACGCCGATGGTCCTCACCGGACAGCTGAGCTTAATGGATCTGAGCGGACGACTTATTTGGAGCGAACAGGTCACCGTTGGTGCCGGGCAGTCCACCCACCGCATTCCTTTGCACAACCTGCCAGGAGGAACTTATTATGCACAACTGTCTGATAATCACAACAAGAAAACTTTCAAAGTCCTGAAACGATAAACCTTACTCAAAATGAAACTCATCTTGTCATCCATTTTCACAGGATAATTTTTTCTGACCGAGGAAATGAAACTAACTTATCAGTTGTTATAAAAAGTATTATGGGATTAAAACACGATCTGGCCGATCTTGTAGCCCAGGGTATCATTCAAGCATCCACTGCACAAGACATCGAAGCCTATTACACCCGGCAGAAAAAGCCGGCCGGACCCCGGCTACTTATCGCTTTCGGAATCCTGGGCTCGTTATTAGTTGGAGCAGGTGTCCTGTTAATTATCGCCCATAATTGGGATAATTTTTCAAAGCAACTAAAGACTCTACTGGCTTTTATCCCTTTGTTAGCTGGTCAGGGTCTTACGGCTTACAGCATCTTTAAACTCCGGTCTGCTTCCCCGGCCTGGAAAGAAAGCAGCGCAGTGTTGCTTATCTTTGGTCTCGGGGCTTGTCTGGCTTTAGTCAGTCAGATCTATCAGCTTCCGGGTGATCTGGCCGGTTTCCTGGTGGTATGGATCGTCTTGGCTCTGCCGGTGATCCTGGTGACCGGGTCGTCAATGGCTTCTTTGTTGGTCTTGGTCGGTAGTACCTGGTACGCCTGTGAGTCAGGCTATTGGAGCCACCCCACCCATTTACCGGTTTGGTTTCCATTGTTTATCCTTCCCGTATTATGGCACTACCGGCATTTGATTCTGCATCAACCGCGAAGTAATTTCACCAAGTTCCATCATGCACTATTTCCGGCAGTCTTATTTATCGTTTTGGGTACCCTTGCAGGCCAACATCAGCCGCTTTTATTTCTGACCTACATGAGTTTAGCCGGTTTTCTCTTTGGGGTAGGCCGTCTTTTGTGGCATGGGGTGGATCAGAGTCAACTGAATTCATATCAGGCATTGGCTACCCTCGTGATGGTGGTTATTTTGCTGATGCTAAGTTTCAGCTGGTTCTGGGAGGAATATGCCCGCCATCCTTTGTCGGGCTTATGGACTTCCCGGGAAATGTTGATCGCCCTGGTCCTCATAATCGGGGCAGGTCTGCTAATGGCTTTTAAGTGGATTAAACGGACTGATCGGTCTATCCGGCCCTGGGAGCTGGTTCCGACCTTGTTTTTAATCATTTTTATCAGCGGTTTGGGTGCTGTAGTTTGGCCGCAGGTCGCCATAAATGTCCTACTCTTAGCCCTGGGTATTTTCACTTTGGTGGAAGGAGCTAAGCAGGATCACCTGCCACGTCTAAATTTTGGCTTGTTGATCATTACTGCCTTGTTGATCTGCCGGTTTTTTGATCTGGACCTGTCATTTGTTACTCGGGGATTACTGTTTGTAGGTCTTGGACTGGGCTTTTTCCTGATAAATTATCGCATGCTGAAAAGAAAATCATTATGAACAAAACCACGCCACTTATCGTCACCTTTCTGGGTATGCTTCTGGTGCAATGGTTCATTCCCCTGCGCATGGTCTTCCGGCAGGAAAACGTGCTGAGCAGCGGTCACACCTACAGATTCCGTTGCGCGCCCATCGATCCGGCTGACCCCTTTCGTGGCCGGTACATGACCCTGACTTTTCGTGACATCACGGCTCCATTTCCTGCCGACTTAGGGGTTAATGCCGGAGAAAAAGTGTTTGTCACCGTACGGGAAGATTCTACCGGGTTCGCGGTTATCGATGAGGTGCTGGTAAATGCTCCCACGCATTCCAACCTCTATTTTGAAGCCCACATTAGCGCCATCCAAAACGATCCCCCTCTGTTGGTACTGGAATATCCCTTTACCCGTTTTTATTTGGAAGAATTTAAAGCTCCCCAAGCAGAAAAAATTTATTTCGATGCCCTCCGTGATCCCAGCCAGGTAGCCTATGCCTTGGTAACTATTGCCGAAGGCCAGTCCCAGTTAATCGATGTACAGATCAATGGACGTTCTATCCAACAGTTGCTAAACGTTGAAAAAGATTGAGTTATTCGTACAGTAAAAAAATAAGAATGCCAAGGGATTTGGAGGCACCTAAATAGGTATTTCTTCCTCCGGACTACAAGGGTTTTACTGATCAAAATATCCGGACTCTTGTGGGTTAAATATTTTGTTTATGAGTATTAAAAACGGTTCTGCTTCGGGCCAGGGTAACCTACCTTAGAACTGTGAGGTAATTAAGCACAAAGGGCGATGACTAATATTAGCGTCCAAACCTTAAAAAATGCTTAGAAAAAATAAACTTTTTTTAAGCTGATGACCTTAGATTAACGTACAATTAAATCATGTTATGGATAGTAATAAACCTTTGACCAACGGCTCTAATGGTGAAAACAAGTGCCCGTTTCATGGTCCGCTCCACCAGACCGGGGGAAGCGGAACCTCTAATCGCGACTGGTGGCCAAATCAATTGCCCTTGAATATTTTAAGGCAACATACTGCCAAATCCAACCCCATGAGCGAGGATTTTGATTACGCTAAAGAATTTCAATCTTTGGATTTAGCTGCGGTAAAAAAAGACCTGTACGCTCTAATGACCGATTCTCAGGCCTGGTGGCCGGCGGATTGGGGCCATTACGGACCTTTCTTTATCCGCATGGCCTGGCACAGCGCCGGAACTTACCGTATTGCTGACGGCCGTGGCGGCGCCGGAAACGGTACCCAACGGTTTGCACCGCTGAACAGCTGGCCCGATAATGCCAATCTGGACAAAGCACGTTTGTTACTCTGGCCCATAAAACAAAAATATGGGCGCAAAATTTCCTGGGCAGACTTGATGATCCTGGCAGGAAATTGTGCCCTGGAGTCCATGGGCTTTAAAACGTTTGGCTTCGCCGGAGGCCGTGAAGATGTTTGGCATCCGGAAGAAGATATTTATTGGGGGTCAGAAGCCGAATGGTTGGGCGATAAACGGTATACCGGCGACCGCGAATTGGAGAATCCCTTGGCGGCAGTTCAAATGGGTCTGATTTATGTAAACCCGGAAGGCCCTAATGGTAACCCAGATCCGGTAGCAGCCGCCCGGGATATCCGCGAAACTTTCGGACGGATGGCCATGAATGACGAAGAAACCGTAGCCCTGATCGCCGGTGGTCACACCTTTGGTAAAACCCACGGAGCAGCCGATCCATCGAAGTACGTGAGTCGGGAACCTGCTGCTGCCAGTATTGAAGAACAAAATTTAGGGTGGAAAAATACTTATGGCTCCGGGCATGGTGGTGACACCATCACCAGCGGCCTGGAAGGGGCTTGGACCACCACCCCCACCAAGTGGAGTAATAATTTCTTTTGGAACCTGTTCGGTTATGAATGGGAATTAACCAAAAGCCCGGCTGGTGCGCACCAATGGATACCTAAGCATGGCATGGGCGCCGGCACAGTACCGGGAGCACATGATCCGGCTAAACGCACCACTCCGATTATGCTGACTACCGACCTGGCCCTGCGTTTTGATGCCAGCTATGAAAAAATCTCCCGCCGTTTCTTTGAGCAGCCGGACGAATTTGCTGATGCCTTTGCCCGCGCCTGGTTCAAGTTAACCCATCGCGACATGGGACCCCGGACCCGCTATTTGGGAGCGGAAGTACCTGCCGAGGAACTCATCTGGCAAGATCCCCTACCGCCGGTAAAACGTGCTTTGGTAGATGAGCATGATGTTACCGCCTTGAAAAAACAGATTTTATCCTCTGGCCTGACTACCACCCAACTGGTGTCGGCAGCATGGGCATCCGCGTCCACCTTCCGTGGCTCTGACAAACGGGGGGGAGCTAATGGCGCCCGCATCCGGCTGGCTCCACAAAAAGACTGGCCCGTGAATAACCCTGCGGAATTGGCTAAAGTCCTTTCAACCCTAAGTGGTATCCAAAAAGACTTCAACCAACAACATCCAGGCAAAGAGGTATCCCTGGCCGATCTTATCGTGTTAGGCGGTTGTGCTGCGGTGGAAAAAGCCGCTTCCCTGGCCGGCCAAACCGTTACCGTGCCTTTCACCCCCGGCCGTACAGACGCTACACAGGACCAGACGGATGTTGAGTCCTTCGCTGTGTTGGAACCCTATGCTGATGGTTTCCGCAATTACCAGAAGAAAAAATACGCTGTCACGGCAGAAGAGATGCTGGTGGACCGGGCGCAATTATTGACCTTGACAGCTCCGGAAATGACCGTATTGATTGGAGGTCTGCGGGTCTTGGGCGCTAACACCGGACACGCTCCGCACGGCGTGTTTACCAAACATCCCGGTACACTGACCAATGACTTTTTTGTGCATTTGCTGGACCTGGGTATTTCCTGGAAGGCTACCTCTCCGGAGCAGGACTTGTTCGAAGGACACGATCGCCGCACCGGTGAAGTGAAATGGACCGGAACGCGGGTAGACCTGATCTTTGGATCAAATTCCGAGTTGCGAGCCATCGCTGAAGTGTATGCTTGTCAGGATAGCCGCCAGAAGTTTATTCAAGACTTTGTCGCAGCCTGGACCAAAGTGATGAACCTGGATCGTTTTGATGTGAAATAATCACTGACGTATAAATAACCTTTCAAAAGAGGCGGTCATGATCCTGATCGCCTCTTTTCTTTTTTATTTATTTTTTCTACAAGTTGTGGATAGGCTCCAGCCAAGTCCCAATATATCCTGGTCAGAATATTATTTTTTCAATTAAATAAAATACATATTATTGTTACATTACAAGATAATTTACTGTAAAAATATTTTATCATTTTCCCAAAAACCATCGAAAATGTTACTAAGAACTTTACGTGTTTTACCTGCCACAGCCGGGCTGATAGTATTAAAGTTGACCGTGTTATCCTGTTTCATAGGGTTATCAGTCAGTCGTTTATCAGCCCAGGGTATAAATTGTAATAATCCCTTGGCCTTATCCTGCGGAGTAGCTATAATCACCACCACCACCGGCGGCATCAACGATTGGGCCGCACTGGGTTATCCTTGTGTGATCAATGCCAATACCTATAATGGCGAAGACCGCATTTTTCGTCTGAATCTGCCTAAAGATGATTGGTACGACATTATCGTAGATGGTCTAAGCGCTAACCTGGATTTGTTTTTAATGTTCAATGTTTGTAGTGATGACGGTTTTAAAGAATGTCTTGGCGCCAGCACTAAAACAGGGACTAGTTCCGAAAAAATCGGTCCGGTATATTTACGTTCCGCCGACCAGATCTTTGCCATTGTTGATGGTGTTAACTCTGCTACCCGGGGTAATTTCCGCATTCGCCTGACCTGTTATAACAAACCCAGCACGGGATCTTGCACGCCCAGTTACAGTGCTTTTAACCACCTGAACCTGCACGAAAATTTTGAATTATACACCACCGGCGGCATCAGTACCAAGACCACGATGTGGAAAAAATTTGCCGCCAATTCGGCTGATGCTAACGTGAGTACCCTACGTGCGCACAACGGCTCCAAATCATTAATGATCCGGAGAACCACTTCCGCACCGGATGTATTATTTCCCTTAGGCAATATCGACCATGGTCGTTACCGGTTGCAATGGAAAATGTTCGTGGATAATGGTGCGGCCGCTTATTATAATTTGCAACATAAATTTTCCGGAGGGCATTGGGCGTATGAAGTGTTTTTTAATACCAATGGCACCGGTTCCGTCAAATATCTAAATGCCGATAAACACTCGTTTAAATACAAACAGAACGTCTGGATTTCGGTAACCCAGATCATTGATATCGATAAGGACATTGCGGAGTTATTCATTGATGGAAAATTTGTCGGTAAATGGACGTGGTCTGCCGGCACGGTAAATAGTAGCCCCGTCAGCAGTAATAAATTGGGTGCAGTAAATTTTTATGCCAACACCGCCAGCCATTATTTTATTGACGACCTGTGTATGTATCGCACCGGCTGTTTTGACTGTGCCGTAACCAGTGAGGATGTTGAGGTTTGTATTTATCCGGG
>JAYRWN010000086.1:0-40165 GCA_041917975.1 Saprospiraceae bacterium
TCCATTAGAAGGTTTTAATAATAAAATTAAAGTACTTAAAAGAAAAGCTTACGGTTTTAGAGACCTTCAGTATTTTATTCTGAAAATTTTGGACCTCCATAATTACCGTCTCACGTACGCATTATTACGATGAACCTAATAATTTTATCACTTCTGTCCAATTGTAGACCTCATAATGTGCCTGAGGTTCATGATCTGCTTTCGTTAAACTATTTTTATAATTGAACCAACAGGTGCGTGTACCTGCCTGTAGGCCTCCGTAAATATCTGCATGCAAATTGTCTCCTATTACTAGGCAGTCCTGAGGATTCGAGCAATTTAAAGCCTCAAAAACAGCTAAAAAAAACTCTTTTTCGGGTTTAGCCCATCCAATTTCTCCGGAAATTAAAACTGCCTTAAATAAAGTTTCCAATCCTGACTTCTCCAGTCTTGGCCGCTGAACTTCAGCTAAACCATTTGTAATTAAGGCTAATGAATATTTTTGAGCCAAAAGCCTTAATGCTTCTACTGCCCCATCATAATAATGAACTGAATACTTGAGATGTGATACATACTTTAATTGAAAAACTATCGGATCGGTCCATTGATTAATTTGACCAAAAAAATGGCTGAACCTCTGTTCCTTTAATTGTTCCCGGGTTATCTTTCCTTCTTCAAATGATTTCCAGTAAAACTTATTGATAGAAGTATATAGTTCACAGTATGAAGGTTGGAAAAACAATTTACAATCGAAAAAAGCTTTTTCTAACGATTCATTCTGACAACGGTCAAAATCAAATATAGTGTGGTCAGCATCAATTAATAAATTTTTGATCTGCATCAATGCGGTATTTTTACCTGACTGATTATTTTATATTCCTTATTAATAGGCCTTACTCCACTAATATTTCATCAATGAACAACCAGGATGGTTGACCTGGTGCATTGTGCCATTTTGGGTTGGTCATTTGGCTGGCTATTTTTACACGCAAATAACGAGAATTCTGTGGTTTAAAAATTACATTGTAGTCAATAATTTGATTGATCTCAGCCTTCGCCAAAGCAGGGGATGTCTTAGAGCCTGCTAATTTAAATTTCTTCCCGTCCATAGATACCTCAACCGTCATTCCACGTGGAGGAAATAAGTAGGACCCGATGTTAATGATTGACCCAATAGTTACCGAAGCCACTTCTACCGTATCACCTAAATCTATTACCGCTATAACCGGTTGTTTTTGAAACCCCAGCCATTTGTTATCTGTAAATTCAACTGAGCCTTTTTTTAAGTCAATTAAACTATTCGCACCTTCTGCTTTATATCTTGGATTAGGCTGTTGAGCTAAAGTAACAGCTTTTGCTTTATACTTTTGTCGTACAAAGGTTTTTGCTGATACTTCACTGCTCACCCAACCTGACTTTACAGCTTTGCAACGTACTGACGCAGTTTTATGTATATAAAAGGGACCTTGATATTTAAATTTTATTGAATCTGGTTCAGACCCATCCAAAGAATAATATATGTTCACGTCCTTAATATTCAGACGTAAGGTTATTTTTAAGGAATCTTTAAAAATTTCTTCGTCAGCTTGAATGGCTGGTGCTTTTAGTTGTATACTGTCAAACTGTTCACTCAAATTCATACCGGTAAAGACTATAAGCTCTGGTAACATCCTTTGTAAGTTCCGCAATCCTTCATCAGTCACTTCGGTATCCCACACATATAATTTGGTCATATGTTTTAACCCTTGTAGCGCATTAATACCTTTATCAGTAACCTTCGTGTTATATAGATTTAAACTTTCCAAATAGGGTAGTGTTTGCAAATGAACTAAGCCGGCATCGCTTATTTCGGTATTGTTTAATTGTACTTTTATCAAATGGGGAAATTGACTTAAATCCTTGAGCAAATCATCAGTAATCTTGCTTCCGCCTAGATCTAATGATATTAATTGTTTAGCAAATGGTTTTAATGCTTTTAAATCATCTCCTTCTATTTCTTGATTGGTTTTGAATTTACCTTCTACAAAAGGGTTATTTCGTGCATTTCTGGTAATAATAATACCTTTATTATTTACTTTTGCAATTTTATCATCCTTTGGCATGGGTAGGTCCAGGTTGTACACTGGATTTATTTTTTTGGTTTTCTTGGTAAGGATCGATTCAACTTCTGCAGTTTTTGAATAATCTTTAACCTTGCTTTCAAATGATTTATGTTCGGTAATCCACCATTCCATTAATACAATTTCTTCTTTTGTTAATTGCCGTTTACCTTTTGGTGGCATATGATCATCATGATCTAGAGCTAAGTGAATGCGTTCCATCATCAGGCTGTTTTTGACACTACCGGCTTCAAACACAGAGCCCGTCTCCCCTCCCTTTTGCAAGGCTGCAATTGAATGAAATGAAAGTTCTCCTTTTGCTTTTGTTTCATTATGACAACTACCGCATTTGTTTTGAATAATTGGATTAATTAGATCATCGAATACACTGGCTTCCTCCATCATCGCCATACTGGTTATAACGGATTGCTCTTTTGTTATGTCTTTTGTTATATCTGGTAAACCTAAAGAATGTCTAATTCCTTGTGGAAGGTATTCCAGCAAGTATCCTGAGCCATGGGTTAATGTCGCTCCCAAATGACCGGTCAATAATAAATTGATTAACATTATTATCCAGAAAACCCCATAAATGGTAGATGTAAGCCCTGAATATTTTAAAATATACAATATAAAGGATAAAATAAAAGTAAGTATTCCTGTAATTCTGTGCCAAAAAAGAATGTCATTTTCGAATCCGCCTTCATTCTGCAGACACAGACCGAAAATGACGGAAATTAATGCTGTGGTGGTACTCCAAAAAAGAGTTTTAGTAATAGCCAAATCCATAGACTTCTGTCCCTTACCCTTATTACCTACTTCTAATATGGCAGCTAGAATAAGCATGCCGATAGGCAGGTGAAGTACTACCGGGTGGAATCGGCCAAGGAATCCAATTACTTCCATAAATCAAACTAAATATTAACAAACTGATAAGAAAATCAATCCGATTAGTATAGTTTTTTAGGCTATACTCATCATAATATTATAATAATTATTATCAATGATTAAATGCTGATTTTAATTCCGCGATGGTTTTAGGAATTGGATCACCCAAAACTTGAACACCTTTTTCGGTAATTAAAATATTATCTTCTATCCGAACCCCTCCAAAACTGTAATAATCTTTTAAGCTTTCGTAGTTGATAAAATCATCCAGACGCTTTTCTGCACTCCACTCCAGAATTAATTGTGGAATGAAATAAATTCCCGGTTCAACGGTTAAAACATATCCAGATTGTAATTTTTTGCCTAATCTTAAAGATTTTAGTCCAAATTGACTGCTGCGGGTTACTTCGCTATCATAACCTACCAAATCTTCACCCAGATTTTCCATGTCATGCACATCTAGTCCCAGCATATGACCCAATCCATGGGGAAAAAATAATGCATGTGCACCGGCTTCCACTGCTTCGTCCACATCCCCCTTCATGATGCCTAACTCTTTTAGACCCTTGGTAATGATTTTAGCGGCCAATAAATGAATAGATTTATAAGTGACTCCGGGTTTACAGGCATCAATACATTTTAGGTTAGCTTCCAAAACCAACTGGTAAATTTCCTTTTGTTTACTTGTAAAATGGCCGGATACGGCAATAGTTCTGGTTATATCTCCAGCATAGTGCATAGAAGACTCCGCCCCGAAATCACCTAGCAGTAATTGGCCTGTCTTCATTAAATTGTTGTACACATGGTTGTGTAATATTTGGCCATTTACAGTGATAATGTTGGGATAAGCCGGCATGGTTCCATTTTTTAAAGCTACACTGGTCACTGCGGCATTTATCTCATGCTCAAATATGTTGGCTCTGGTCATTTGCATCATAGTCAGGTGCATTTGACCGCTGATATTGACTCCCTTGACGATTTCTTCTATTTCTTGTTTTTCTTTTATACTCCTCTGTTTAATCACGGCGACTGTAAGTGCAGTTGAAGCCCTTAAAGAAATCTCTGGTAACTCTAAACCCAAGAATTCATGCAGTTGGATTTTTTGTTTATCACGGTAAGGGATCAAAAAGTGAACATTTTTCGAACTTTTTAGTCTGCTAGAAAGGTCCTTAAGTTCACATACCTTGGAAAGGCCACTCTTGGAAGCTAACTCTTCAAGGGAGGTTTGTGGGCCCATCCACACTGTGTCTTGTAAACTATAGTCGTCACCAAAAAGCGTGCTTTCACCGGAGTCAGTATCAAGCACTAAAGCCACCTCCGGTCTGTCGATACCGGTAAAGTACAAAAAAGTACTGTCTTGCCTAAAAGGATATCCATTATCAGCGTAATTCATTGGGGAAATGTCATTACCAAAGAGTACAATTAGTCCAGTCCTTACTTCTTTGGCGAGCTCTTGGCGTCGATTTATATAAGTAGTCGTGTCAAACATATTTATTTCTGCTAATTAAACGGGGAACCGAAAAATAATGAATTACTCCAAGACAAAAAATTAATAGACAGGAAACTGTTGGATTAAATTCGTTTATTTTGTTTCTAAAGTAATATTAACAAACATTAAATATCTTATGAAGTATTTAAAAGTCAGTCTGTTATGTTTGTTTTGGCTTAACCAAGCTTTAAGTCAAAATATTTTATCTCCGCAAGATTTTTTGCCTCATCAGCTAGGAGATCAGTTTACCCCTCACCATCTCTTAGTTGATTATCTTAAACACCTTGCCGAAAGAAGTCAAAAAGTAAAATTGATAGAATATGGACACACCAATGAAGGAAGACCTTTGTTTTTAGCCTTTATATCTAACGCAGATAATATTCAACGCCTGGAAGAAATTCGGGTCGACAATCTAAAACGAGCTGGAATCATATCAGGACAGGCGTCGAACCAACCAATATCTATCGTCTGGTTAAGTTTCAGTGTACATGGCAACGAGGCTTGTGGTTCAGAAGCCTCTATGCCAGTTATTTACGAATTGATCACCAATCCACAGGCAGCCCGTTGGTTGGAGCATTCGGTAGTCATTATTGATCCGGCTGTTAATCCTGATGGTTACTCTCGTTACACCAACTGGAATCGGCAGGTAGTTAATCGTATCCTTACCCCAGATTATAACTCATTGGAACATCATGAACCATGGCCCGGTGGACGAACTAACCATTATTATTTTGATTTAAACCGCGACTGGGCATGGCAATCTCAGATTGAATCAAAACAGCGAATTGTACAATATAAAAAATGGTTACCTCACATTGTAGCTGATTTTCATGAAATGGGGTATCAGGATCCATACTATTTCGCACCGGCCGCACAGCCTTATCACGAATTAATAACACCTTGGCAACGAGATTTTCAAGTGACCATAGGGAAAAATCATGCTAAATATTTTTCTGCCAATGGTTGGCTCTTTTACACAAAAGAAACTTTCGATCTGTTCTATCCCAGTTATGGAGACACATATCCCACCTATCATGGTGCCATAGGCATGACTTATGAACAAGGCGGCAGTGGAACCGCCAGTCGCGGTATTCTCTTGCCTACCGGTGACACTCTGACACTACATGATCGAATTGCTCATCATGTCACTACCGCATTATCGACAGTTGAAATGGGAGCAGTCCATCATGAATCCGTGGTTCAAGAATTTGAGAAATTTTATCATAACCGTAAACCCCTGAAATATTCCGGATTTTTAATTAAAAATACTTATCCCGCTAAGGTTAAGTTATTATGTGAATTGCTAGACTTAAATCATATAACTTATGGTACCATTTTAAAACCAACGACAACTAAAGGACTCACTTACACTCACCTTATAACGAATACGATCCAAGTAGATTCTGGCGACCTCTTTATTCCAGTGGACCAACCCTATGCGGTTCTAACCCACATTCTCTTTGAACCACAGCCAGCGCTTTCCGATTCTATGACATATGATATTACTGCTTGGGCTTTGCCTTATGCTTTTGGACTAGAGGCATATGCCTTAAATGAGAAATTAACATTTTCACCAGGGTACTCTCCACAACCCGTCACTGTGCCGACCGAGAAATTATTTTATGCCTACGCCATTCCTTGGACCTCCTCGACCAGTGTGAAAGCCTTATCTTATCTTTTAAAAAACAAAATCATCGTAAGATACGTCACGGAGTCTTTTGTTTCTGCCGGTCGAAATTTTCCTGCGGGAACTCTGCTAGTGCTTAGGGGCGATAATAGGAAAAATGGCGATTACCACCACTTAATTGGGCAACTGGCTATCCGTTGGTCCATTCCGGTAACTCCTCTCGACAATGGATTTTCATCTAGCGGTCCTGATTTTGGATCCGATCGGATGGTTATCATAAAACCCCAAAACATTTTGGTCGTTGGTCGAGAAGGTGTAAATTCTAATGCATTTGGCCAAATATGGCATTTTTTTGAGCAGATTATTGAATATCCCTTAACGGTTATTAAACCAGATGATTTAAGACGTATTGACCTGGCTACATACCACTGTCTTGTGATGCCGGAAGGTTCTTATGCCTTGGATAAAAACACTATGGATAAAGTCCGAGCTTGGGTGTCAAATGGCGGGAAAGTGCTGGCTATTGGCTCAGCTATTAATAATTTGAGGGCCGATGAAACATTTGCGTTGAAAGAAATAAAAATTGATCAGAATAAGGACTCCATTTCCACTCCCTTTGCTGCTCGATACCGGCATGACATTTCAGAAGATAACCCCGGTTCTATATTTAAAGTAAAGCTAGACAAGACTCATCCCCTGAGTTTTGGATTGAAAGATCCTTATTTTACTTTGAAAACCAATACTTTATTGTTCGAAAAAATGCAACAAGATTGGAATGTAGGCTATCTGGATAATGAACTGTTTCATGTAGGCTTTACTGGTTCAAAACTGGTTCCAAAACTAAAAAATAGCTTAGTATTCGGCAAACGTAGCCTTGGAAGAGGATCCATTGTCTACATGGTTGACAACCCATTGTTTAGAGCTTTTTGGGAAGAAGGGCGCATATTGTTTGCCAACGCCTTATTTTTTTAAATTAATTCCCCTGGTATCCGGGGAGTAATTGCTCAGGAAAAAGGAAATTTAAATGATAATTTAAACTAATTAACAAGACTTTGAAATTAACAAACGAACCTGTATCCTGTACCCTTTAAGGTAACAATTTGCATACTATCATCTTCTTTAAGGAATTGTCGCAGCTTTAATATGTATACATCTAGATTACGTGAATTAAATAAATTATCATCTCCCCACAAGTCCTTTAATAGTTTACGACGATCAATAGCATGCATTCTATGCGAATACAAATAATGCAAAAGTTGTCCTTCTCGGTTTGACAGTTTTTGGACACGATCACCAAGGATTAATTCACCTCTTTTTTCATTAAAAGAATATTTACCCAACGCAATGATTCCTTCTTTATCTTCCGTATGTCTAGTCCTGGATAATTGGAGCAGGTTTTCTATCCTAACTAATAGCTCTTCGAGGCTAAATGGTTTCTTAACGTAATCGTTTCCCCCAGATTTAAAACCCTTTAATACATCTTCAGTCATTACTTTGGCACTCAAAAAGATAATTGGAATTTTCGGAAAATTTTTCCGAATTATATGGCTTATGCTATAACCATCTTTATAGGGCAGCATGATATCAAGTATACAAATATCCGGTACGAAATTTTGCAGAAGAGGCTCAACTCCAGCCCCATCGGCAACCCAGGTTACATTATAACCCCGGTTTTCCAAGGTCTCCTTAACAATTTTGGCGAGGGCTTCCTCGTCCTCTACATACAGAATTTTTATCTGACCTTTCATGCTGGTAAATCTATACTAAAAACAGTCTCTTTGCTGCTGGATCTAAAGGATATATGTCCTCCATGTTTGTTAATGATATTTTTTACATAATTGAGACCCAAACCATGACCTTTTACATTATGTTCATCATAATTAGGAACTCTGAAAAATTTGTCAAAAATTTTATCTTGATATTTTAATGGTATTCCTGGACCTGTATCTTCTACCTTCAGGGTTATCTTTTTGGTATCCTTTATTACCCTGATAGTGACATTTGGTTGATGGCCTCCATATTTTAAGGCATTATCTACTAGATTAAATATAGCCTGGAAAAGATGTATTTTATCTCCCAATATGATGACAGGTGTTTCTGCAATTTGAACATTTACATCTGCTTTTAATTTTTCGACTTGCATTTGAAGGGCTTCGATGACCTCCTGAATAATATGGTTCATATTTACAGTTGTTATTTGCAGTTCAGGAGCACATTCATCCCATTGGGAGACATTAAGTACTTTATCTACTAATTTATCAAGGCGTCTTAATTCCCTTTGGCAAATGTCTAAATATTCAGTATTTACGGGCGTACTTGGAAAACCCGTTTGATTTCGAATAGCTTCTACAGCCACAGATGCGGTTGTCAAGGGTGTTTTTAATTCATGAGTCATGTTATTGATGAAGTCATTCTTAATCAGATTCAGATTTTTTTGTTTTTGAAGATTTGAATTAATCAGATAAAACGACAAAACCGTTAATAAGAACAGGGCAAACCCAAAAATGATCTCCGGACCCATTTTCTTAAGAATATACCAAGAGTAACCATGTAAAACAACCGCATATTCTTTTCCGGTATTTATATCCTTGTAACTAGTACTGATAAGGCTAGGTGTTTTGGCATGCGTCTCGTTAGTCTTAATAATTAAATAAGGCAAAGAGAAGTTTTCTTTTTTAGCAATATTAGTAAAGTGATGTTTTAATAATTCCATAATTGCCGTATCAGTTTGTTCAGGAGTCCAAAGAAATCCTTCAGTAGGGTTGAAATTTACATGCAATGAGATTGTGCCAGGAATGTTGCTTGGCAGTCCGGGCAAAGAAATTATCGTATCATGATTTGTTTTATTTATTATTGAAGCTTGTGTTTTAAGTACTTTGGTTGTAGAAAAAGCGATAAATTTATGAGTGTCAGTTTGTATTGAATCAAAATCTGAATGCTTCTGGAATTTTGGCTTTTCTAAATTTGCTTCAAGCCTAAGGATTGTTTGTTGTACCAGAGAGTCTTCTATGTTGCGAATTGCTCTTACAAAAAGGAAGTTAGTTTCTTGAGTTAATTCGTTGATTCTCCCCTGGTAACTGTTTTTTAGCCATAGGACTATTAGGAGACTCAAGAGGAATACACTTCCTGCCATCATTATATAGGGCCAACTTGGTTTGAGCACCATGGTTAAGTTATAATATAAATGTATGTTTAATTGGCTTGTACAGGCTAATTTATTAACAATAATTAACCTAATTTTAGTTTAATTAACTCTATTGTTCTTCGAAAGGACTAAGTTTGTATAAAATTTGTTAAAAATGAAACCGATACTTTTTGCGCCATTCTTTATTATCCTATCCCAATTATCTGCACAGAACCCAAGCTCAGGAGTTATTGAATATGAAACCACTGTGCAATTTAAGCTTAATGTGCAGACTGATGATGGTCCTCCTCCTCCCATGATGGAGCATATGCCTACTCAACGCAGCTTTAAACACCTCCTTTTCTTTTCCGCCAAGGAGAGTTATTATTTAAACGGGGAAGACGATGGCCAACCTACAGAAATAAACGGTAACCAAGGCGGAGCTGTTTTTAGTTTGAAAATGCCTATCCCAGAGGTAAAGATATATCGCAATCTAGAAACAGGAGTAGCAACTGAAAGCCGGGATTTTTTAGGCAAGTACTTTCTGATCAAGGGTACTCCCAAAGGACAAAACTGGAAGATGACTAAAGATATTAAAACCATAAATACTTTTGTTTGTCAAAAAGCAGTCTATGTTCAGGATTCTTTAAATACCATTGAGGCTTGGTTCTCCCCCCAAATTCCGGTAAGTGCCGGGCCTGAAAATTATGCTGGGCTTCCTGGCTTAATACTGGAAATGAATTTCAACGATGGGCGGCGTGTCATTAAAGCTTCCAAAATTGAATTAAAGTCCCTCCAAACTGGCGACATAATTATTCCCGATAAAGGTAAAGAAGTTACCTATGAAGAATTTGAAAAAATCAGAGATGAAAAAATGAAAGAGATGGGGGCACGGAAAGGATCAGGAGGTGAAATGAAAGTGATTATACGGACAGAAAATTAAGTATCCCTATACTAAGTAAGTTGCCAATTTTTTAACTCCTATAACATTCAAAATCATGGTTTTACGCTACCTGGTTTTATTTGCATTTATTTGCCCTGGTGGTGGGTTATTCCTTTTAGGCCAAACCTATATTCTGACAGGTTCAGTAAAAGATACATCTGATCAACCCTTGGCTGGTGCAACAGCAGTATTATTGCAAGAATCAGACTCAATTTTAGCCTATTACAATATCACTACCCCCGCTGGTGATTTTAAAATAAATCGCATAAAACCAGGTAAATATATTTTTCAGGTAAGTTATCTGGGTTATGCCCCTTATAACCTTAACCTGAATTTACAAGATTCTAAATTTGAACTTGATTTGGGTATTATCAAAATTGAACCTGAATCGACAACTTTGAAGGAAGTGGTTGTTACCAGCGATCGCGTGCCCATCAGTATCAATAGGGATACTATAGAATACCATGCTGATGCTTTTAAGACTCAAGAGAATTCGGCAGTTGAGGATCTGTTAAAGAAGCTCCCAGGTATGGAAGTGGATGAAGATGGTAATATAAAAGCCAAGGGGAAAACTGTACAGAAAGTGCTCGTTGACGGTAAGGAGTTTTTTGGCGATGATCCTCAAATAGCTACAAAAAACCTTCCAGCAAAAGCTGTAAAAAAAGTACAGGTTTATGATAAAAAGTCGGATATGAGTGAGTTCACTGGTATTGATGATGGTGAACGAGAAACCACAGTTAATCTTGCACTTAAAGACTCGCATAAAAAGGGAAAATTTGGTAATGCAACTGTCGGTTTTGGAAATAAAGAGCGGTTTCAGTTGGGTACCAGCGTGAATACTTTTTCTGATAAAACCAAATTATCATTTATAGGGGCTGGTAATAATATTAACCAACAGAACTTTACCATGAGGGACTACTTTAGCTTTATGGGTGGATTATCCGGCTTGTCAAGTGGTGGAGGGGGAAGAAGGATTGTTCTTTCAGTAGAGGGAACGGATGGAAGAAGCGAGATTGATTCAAGACGAGGGGTAAACCGCGTATGGTCAGCAGGATTGAATTTAACCCATACCTTCAGCCCTAAAGTTAATATTACAAGCAGTATTTTTAGTAACTTCCTGAATAACTTTACGGAATCCAATCTATTTCGCCAAAATATCTTAGACCCTACACGAGTGTATTTTACGGATGTCAATACTACTCAAAAAAATCATACGGACAATCTGCGTTGGAGTTCAGACCTGGTTTATAAGATTGATTCCACCCAGGACCTGCGTTGGAGAAATAATCTTACTTACAGCAAAGGTAACTATCGGAATAAATCCCTGTCTGAGAACTTTTACAATGAGAACCAAATAATTACCTCAGGTAATCGCATGAACGCGAGTATTGGCTCTGCTACCGGGTATAACTCAAGTCTGGTTTATCGGAAAAAACTACACCCCAATGGAACAGCTTTATCAGTTAATGCTTCGATTGGTTATAATCCGAGTGATTCTGAGGGAGATCTTACCGCAATAAATACTTTTTTGGAAGGTATTAATCCTGCCATAGACAGCATATTACAAAATTACCAGCAAAGCAATTTAGGTATATTATACAACACGCGGGCATCTTTCATGGTCCCTTTGGATAAGAGATTCTCCCTAGAAACACACGGAGAACTAAGAAATAATGATAGTGATTTGGAACGAAAAGTATATGATCTGATTTACAGTCCAACCATTGATGCCGATTTAAATGAGTTACTGAGCAGGTCATTTAATCAGAAACAAAATTATCAGACTGGTGGCTTAACAATGGGTTATAATCGAAAAAAATTGAATGTAAGTACCGGAGCAGATTTGCGCAGAACTGCCTTATATGGCGACCTTAACCACATCGCTAAGCCTATCGAGCAATCATTCTTAAACATCCTTCCATTTATGAGGATGAGTTATGAATTCACAACCAGTCGCTCCCTCAATTTCGAA
This sequence comes from Saprospiraceae bacterium, assembly GCA_041917975.1. Lineage (GTDB taxonomy): Bacteria > Bacteroidota > Bacteroidia > Chitinophagales > Saprospiraceae > JAYRWN01. The sequence continues at coordinate 12,119 of JAYRWN010000086.1, forward strand.
TATAATACACGGGTTAACGAACCTTCTCTCCAGGAGTTACAACCTGTTATTGATAATTCCGATCCCCTAAATATCTACGCCGGTAACCCTGGACTAAAACCTGAGTACATCCATGAAGGTAACTTAAACTATAACTACTTCAATCAGTTTTCAAATATCAACTTTTTTGCGTTTATTAATGGGTCAATTGAACAGAATTCAATTGTAAATACACAAACGATCGATAGCTTGTTTAGAAAATTTTCCAGGCCTGTTAATACAGATGTATCCTTTAGATTGAATGGGAATGTAAATTTTGGGTTTCCTGTGCGGTTCATACATAGCCGTGCCAACATGACTTTTCTGACTTCATTTAATAAGAGTGATGTCTATGTAAATGATATATTAAATGAAGTAACTTCCGTGACGCATGGATTGCGCTTAAATATTACCGATCGTAATAACGAAACCTTTGAATACAGTTGGGGTGGAAACTTGAATTTAACGCAAGTAAACTACTCGTTCAATGAAGGCCTGAATAATAACTATTACAACTATAAACTATTTGCTAACGGTACACTTAATTTTTTTAAGTCCTGGGCCTTTAACCCTTCATTTTCTTATAACAAGTATGTTGGATTAAGTAACGGACTAAATACAACTTTTCCCTTGTTAAACATCAGACTATCCAAATATTTTAGTAATCGCAGATATGAACTGCGACTAAGTGTTCAGGACCTGTTAAATCGCAAGACCGGGATAAATCAACTTACCAGTTTAAACTATATTGATTACGAACAAACCAATGTTCTAGGGCGTTATGGTCTTTTAAGTTTTATATATGCGATTAGGAAGTTTGGTAGAAAATAAGTAATTTTGAACAGAGTAGTTTTTTCGTATAGTCAACTAGGGGTTGTCGTTTGTGACAACCCTTTTTTATTAAAGGCTTAATGCCAATATGATATATATTGAATAATTGAATATATATAAATATTTTGCTTTTGGCCTTAATTTTATCTTATGCCAATAGTCATTACATTTGCCCCCAGTTAATCATGGATTATGTCAATTAGGCTATATGATGCAGGGTATCGGATTGGCGATAGATTACTTTTTAGTGGAGCCAACCTAACCATATCTTCCAATGATAAAATTGGATTATTGGGGCGTAACGGGACTGGAAAGAGTACCCTATTGAAGATGATCAATCGGGAGTTGAAAGATCATGAAGGTAAAATCGACTATCAAGAGGGTACCGTAGGCTATCTTGAACAAACTCTGCATGCCAACCCTGACCAAATAGTCATCTACGAATGCTTGGATGCCTTCTTTAACTTGCATCAGCTAAAATTAGAAATACAAGAGCATGAAAATCACCTAATTTCAGGACAAGGCGACCCTATTTTGGTTAGCCAGAATTTATATAATTTACAGGAAAAATGGCTAACGCTGGAAGGCGATAAAGTTGAGGCCGAAGCAAGTAAAATTTTACAGGGGTTGGGTTTTAAACAAACCGATTTGTTTAGAGCTGTTAAAGAATTTAGTGGAGGATGGCAAATGAGGATTGAACTAGCTAAGATTTTACTAAAAAAACCTGAATTTTTATTATTGGATGAACCTACAAATCATTTAGATATAGATGCAATCATCTGGCTGGAAAAGTATCTATCGACTTATCCCGGCGGATTAGTTTTGATATCTCACGATCGAGTATTTGTAAAGAAAATTGTAAACCGCATTTGGGAAATTGAACATCAGCGGATTACTGACTACAAATTTCCTTATGACCGCTATTTAATTGAAAAAGCCGATCGGGAAAAAAGATTGCTTGCAGCCTATGAGAATCAAGAACGGCTTATTGCTGAAAAGGAGAGGACTATAGAGCGGTTTAGAGCCAAAGCTTCTAAAGCTAGGATGGCCCAGTCCATGGAAAAAATGTTGCTGAGAATCGATCGGATAGAGTTGGATAATGATCATTATCAGGAGATGCGTTTAAGCTTTGATCCTGTACCAAGAACCGGGAAAGTTGTTCTGACTCTGGATAATTTATCTAAAGTGTATGGACACCATTGTGTCATTGAGCAAGCTAATCAACAAATACTACAGGGGGACCGCATTGCCATTGTAGGACAAAACGGGCAGGGAAAGTCTACCTTGGTAAAACTGTTAATAGGGGTTATTGAAGCTACTAGTGGACACATTGAAATTGGCTATAATGTTTTGGCCGGATATTATGCCCAAGATCAGGCGGCACATCTGGATCCCCATATAACTGTCCTGGAGACGATTGAGAAAGCTGCTCCTCCAGAAAAGAGGACCCAATTAAGGCATATTTTAGGGGCCTTTCTATTTTCCTCAAAAGCGGTTGACAAACAAGTCAGTGTGCTATCGGGTGGAGAAAGGGCCAGGCTAGCCTTGGCCTGCCTGATAACCAAACCGGTGAATTTTTTAGTCCTGGATGAGCCAACCAATCATTTGGATATTGAGTCAAAGGAGGTTTTAAAACAGGCATTGATTACTTTTGAAGGGTGCTTGTTGGTAGTTTCCCACGATAGAGATTTTTTAGAAGGAATGACTAATAAGACCTGGGAGATTAAGGATAGCAAGATTGTTGAATATTTGGGTGATATTAATTATTTCTTAGAGAAAAAGGAAGCTGCTGATATTCGGCAATTTACTCAGAGCGATGTAAAGAATACTAACAAGTACAAAGAACCCCAATCACATGAAGAAAGAAAAAGGATATTGCGCCAAATCCAAAACTTGGAACGGAAAATTGAACAATTGGAACAAGAAATAAGTCAAAGGGAGAAAGTCATGATGGACCCGGACTTTTTTAAGCAAGCCAATGCTGCTTCTTATGCCCAAGCTTACCAAAAGTTGAAAACGGAAGTTGAAGAATTAGTTGAGCAATGGGAACACGCATCTCAAGGGATAAGTCAATAAAACATTAATCTAAGAATCCTGTAATTATGGCTATTCTTAAGTTTACACCTGCTTTAGCCCGATTTTTTCCAAGTTTGGATTCACCAATTGATCTAGAAGGGCAGTCGGTAAAGGAAATCATGGTAAATTTAGAAAAAATGTATCCAGGGTTAAGAGGCTATATTTTGGATGATCAGCATAGGCTAAGGCCACATGTTAATATTTTCATTAATGGTGTATTAATTAAGGATGTACTGAGGCTAAGTGATGGGGTAGGAGAGAGGGATGAAATATTTATTATTCAAGCACTATCAGGGGGATGAAACAATTATTAATTGGTAGTCGCAAGGGGTTGATAATTTTTCAACGGTCGCAAGGGCGGTGGAACCCTGTACGAGATGTTTTCCTTGGGCAGACTGTGTCCATGGTTTATGTTAACCCTATTGACGGAGGATGGTGGGTAAGTCTGGATCATGGCCATTGGGGTACAAAACTCCATAAATCCATGGATGAAGGGCATACTTGGGAAGAACAACCTGCGCCGAATTATCCTGAGGGAGAAGAAATTAAACCAGGGGTTTCAGCCAGTTTGCGCTATATTTGGTCCATATCTACGAATAAAGCCGGAAAATTATATTTGGGAACAGAACCTGGCGGTCTTTTTGTTGAATCTACCGATAATGGTTTTTTACTAAATTCAGCTTTGTGGAAACATCCCAGCAGGCCTGAATTTTGGTTCGGTGCCGGACGCGATTACCCAGGCATCCATTCTATAATTTTTCACCCTCAGGATGATCGCCATATTTATGTAGGCGTAAGTGTGGCTGGCGTTTTTGAATCAAAAGATGGCGGTGACTCGTGGCAGCCGATCAATAATGGTCTAAATGCAGAGTACTTGCCTAACCCAAATGTTGAGGTAGGACATGACCCTCACCTATTGGTAATGTGTCAAAAACATCCAGAGGTTTTATGGCAACAAAATCATGTGAGCATATACCGCTCTACCAATGGAGGAGCTCAATGGGATGATGTAGGTGAGACAAATGGTCCTGCAAAATTTGGATTTGCGATAGCTGCCGATTGCCAGGACCCGCTAACCGCTTGGGTTGTTCCTGCGCTTAAAGATGAGTGTCGTGTGCCGGTAGACCGGGCTTTATGTGTGTGCAGGACTAATGATGGCGGCAAAACCTGGACGGCCTTTCGTAAAGGTCTTCCCCAAGAATATTGTTATGATCTGGTTTATCGTCATAGCCTAGTTCAAAATGGGGAAGAACTTGCTTTCGGGTCAACCTCTGGTAATTTATTCTATTCGGGGGATGGCGGAGAGTCCTGGGAGGTCATCGCACAACATCTTCCTTTGATTTATTGCCTGCAATTCCTCTGATTTACTTTATTTTAACAAATTAAGAGAGTGCTTTTATAGATTGTGCACTATTTTTGCCGCCTAACTCAATTTTGTTATGCGAATTTTATTTGTTTTTAATCTCCTTTTGACTTTTATTATTTTTAGTTGCACTTCCCAAATTATAGGGACTGTGACCAAACCTGATGCACAATTATTACATGCAGATGAAACCAAACATTTTAAAAACATAAGACAGTTGACTTTTGGTGGCGATAATGCGGAAGCTTATTGGAGCTTTGATGACAAGAAATTGGTTTTCCAGGCCACGAATAAACAGTGGAATGCCGAATGCGATCAAATATTTATCCGCGAGATCAACAAACCCTATACAATTAATGATAAAGCCACGATGGTGAGCACGGGTCAAGGCCGTACAACTTGTTCATATTTTTTGCCCGGAAATAAAACAATACTTTATGCTTCCACTCATAGAGCAAATTCAGCTTGCCCGGCACCGCCTGCACGACGCGCCGATGGAAAATATGTCTGGGCTATCTACCCTGAGTTTGATATTTACACTGCAGATATAAGTGGTAAACTAATCAAACAATTGACCAATACCCCTGGATACGATGCTGAAGCCACTGTGTCACCACGCGGCGATAGAGTAGTTTTTACTTCCCTGCGTAACGGTGACCTTGATCTATACACTATGAATATTGATGGCTCAGATGTAAAGCAGATAACTCACGAATTAGGTTATGATGGAGGTGCTTTTTTTTCACCTGACGGAAAGGAATTGATTTTTAGAGCATCAAGACCTAAAACTGCGGAGGAAGTTGCTACCTACCAAGAATTGTTGAGGGAAGGATTAGTTATGCCTACTCAAATGGAGCTGTTTATATGCAATGCCGATGGCACCAATCTGAGACAGATTACTAAACTTGGTGGTGCTAATTGGTGCCCTTTTTTCCATCCTTCCGGAAAGAAAGTCGTTTTTGCATCGAATCACCTTTCTAAGCGAGGATTTCCTTTTAACTTGTTTATGATTAATACGGATGGGACCGGGTTGGAAAGGCTCACTCATGATGGCACTTTTGATGCATTTCCGGTTTTTTCTAATAATGGTAAGTATTTGGTTTTTTCGTCTAACCGCAATAATGGAGGTACTCGAGATACTAACTTGTTTTTAGCAGAATGGCAGGATTAAATTCACCTTCCAAGAAAACCTGGCTAAAGCGATTGGGGTTAGCTGGTTTTCTATTTTTTTTGATCAAAGGTTTAATTTGGCTATTTGTTTTTTTTGGTGCAGCAAAGATATTTGGTTGTTAATTAGCAAGTTATGTTTAAATATTATTAGTTTAGGTCTTTCTTTTAAGAATGAAAGACCATGAATGACTTGCAGGCATACCTTTTCGATAGTATAATTCAAAAATACGACCGTAGATCAGATGCCATTAAGACAATGTCGGACCTTCTGCATATTAGTATCGATGGTATCTATCGCCGAATGCGGGGAGACTCCCTATTAGGTCCTCAAGAATTATTCGCATTATCCCGGCATTTTAGTATTTCATTAGATCAATTTATTCATAAAAAGGTCAACTCGGTTATTTTTGATTTTCATAATTTTGCTGCTCTTCCAAGCTCAATTGAAGCGTTTTTACAAAACATGCTCCAATTCCTAAGGAGTATTCGCCAATTGAACGATGTTCATATTCACATGGCAACGAGTGATGTGCCAATTTTTTATTATGTTTTTACCCCAAAACTTTTTAAATTTAAGTTATATGTATGGGGAAGCACAATTTGGAATATTCCCCTTTTTACGCAAAATGCCTTTAGTCTAAAATTATTTTCTCCTGATATTGATCGGTTAATCCTGGCCATCCAGACAGAATTCATACAATTGGATACTACAGAGTTATGGAGTACTTCGTTGAATGAAGATACACTAAACCAAATTACTTATTTTACTTATTGTGGTAAGTTTTCCACTCAAGACCTGATCTGGGAACTCCTGGAAGAAATTCAGGCTCAATTACAGGTTTTGTCGGAATTTTCCTCTATAGAATCGAAATACAAGCATCCGCATGGTTCACGACAAGGGGTGTTAAATGCATACCATAATGAATTGATACATTCGGGAAGTCACATATTGTTAAATTCCAGAGAACAAAAATTAGTGTTCACTCCATTTACAAGCCCAAGTTATTTAGTGTCGCATGATGAACATACCGCTAATTTGTTGGAGGATTGGATTAAGAATATTGTTGACCGTTCAGATAAAATTTCGGGTAAATCTGAAAAAAGCAGGGCATGGTTTTTCAGTCAGTTGAAAAGTAAAATAGAGTTTGGGAAAAAACGTTTGGCCAATCTTTTAAGTTGATACCAGGATTTGCATCTTTTAAGAGATAGTATTGATCTGGGGTTGCAGGTTTTTTGATAATTCTTACCTTCGTTGAATGGAAGCACAGGGAAAGGATCGATACGATCTTAGAGGGGTTTCCGCCTCTAAGCAAGATGTACACAACGCCATTAAGATCATGGATAAGGGTCTGTATCCCAATGCCTTTTGTAAGATCATACCTGATATTGTTGGCGGCCATTCTGAATTCGCAAATGTTATGCATGCGGATACGGCCGGCACCAAGACTATATTGTCCTACCTTTATTGGCGAGAAACTGGTGACCTCAGTGTTTGGTCTGATATTATTCAGGATGCATTGGTTATGAATTTGGACGATATGGCTTGTGTAGGTATTACAGATAACATTGTTATTTCATCCACCATCGGTAGGAATAAAAATTTAATCCCGGGAGAAGTCCTTGAAGAATTGATGCAGGGGAGCATGAAATTCATTAAGAAAATGTCTGATTGGGGTATAAATATCTATCATTCAGGAGGCGAAACTGCTGATGTTGGGGATGTGGTTAGAACAATAGATGTTGGGTTTACAACCTTTGCCAGAATTCCTCGTAATCAAATTATCGTTAATGACCCCCAACCAGGAGACTTGATCATTGGCATCGGTTCTTATGGTCAGGCCAGCTATGAGGATAGTTATAATTCAGGCATTGGGTCAAATGGCCTCACCATGGCTCGCCATGAGTTATTATCAAGATATTACTGTCAATACCCTGAGACTTTTGATCCATTAATTCCCCCTGATCTTTGCTACAATGGTTCATGGAGATTAACAGATAAGGTCATCTTGGATAATCAGGAATATTATATTAAACAATTGTTGTTATCACCTACCAGAACTTATTTGCCATTATTACATAAACTGTTTGGTGAGTATAGATCCTCTATTCACAGTATAATACATAATAGCGGAGGAGGGCTTACTAAAGTAATAAAATTTTTAAAAAACTTAAAGGTGTTCAAAAATAACCTGCTAGATATACCTCCGGTTTTTCGATTAATTTCTCAGGGCGGTGTTCCAATGGAACAGATGTGGAAAGTGTTTAACATGGGGCAGAGGTTAGAACTTTATATAGATCCTGCAAAGGCTAATGAGGTAATCCAAACCATTCACACATTTAATATACCCGCCCAGGTTATAGGCCATGTTGAAAGGTCTGATCGACCTGAAGTTATTATTCAACATCAGGGTGAATTATATACCTACAGGAGCTAAGGGTTTATTTTTTATTTCTCTCTTTCGATATCCCAGCGCCCTAAATAATTAAGAGGCGTCAGAGCGAATAGTTCATTCTTAACAGATGAGTTTACTGGTAAGTTCTGGATAAAATGATGCAGAGTATCCTGATTCACCGTTCGATTTCCGCGAGTTAAGTCTTTTAGGAGTTCATATGGTTTTTCAATTCCCTCCCGTCTTAGCACAGTTTGAATTGCTTCAGCTAAAATTACCCACTGATCAGATAAATCTTTGGTGATTTTGTTGATGTTAATTTCCAGTTTTGAGACACCTTTTAGGATGGATTTAAGGGCTATAAAAGTATGGGCAAGAGGCACACCAACATTCCTCAATACCGTACTATCCGTCAGGTCGCGCTGAAGTCTTGATATGGGAAGTTTTTGAGATAAAAAGGAGCCAATGGCTACGGCATAGCTTAGATTACCTTCAGCATTTTCAAAGTCAATTGGATTTACTTTATGAGGCATTGCTGAAGACCCAACTTCACCTGGTAAAGTCTTTTGTGAAAAATACTCCATAGAAACATATGACCACATATCGCGGCAAAAATCAATTAGAATCGTATTTATCCTTATTATCAGCTGGAAAAATTCAGCCAGTTGATCATAATGATCAATTTGGGTTGTAAAAGTTGATCGGACAAGTCCCAGTTGATTCATAAACTTATCTGCTTGCTGGAACCAATCTACCATCGGATATGCAACAAAGTGGGCGTTAAAATTTCCTGTTGCTCCACCAAATTTACCTCGGAATTCCATTTGAGCCAGGGACAAAATTTGGTGACGGAGTCTGACAGCAAAAACCTTCCATTCCTTGCCCATGTCCGTTGGCGAAGCTGGCTGACCATGAGTCCTGGCTAATAAAGCAGTATGCTTATACAGTTGGCTGCGTTCGTCAATTAAGGTTAACACCTCCTGCAAAATAGGAATAAAAGTATGTTCAGTAAACTCTTTTAACGAAAGCGGAATAGCCGTGTTATTAATATCTTGTGATGTCAACCCAAAGTGGATAAATTCTTTGTGATCTACCAGGCCTAAGCCTTCAAATTTGTTTTTCAGATAATATTCCAAAGCCTTTACATCGTGATTTGTTACTTTTTCTAACATTTTCACGTGATGAGCTTCATCTTCCGTAAAATTGGTGTATATGGCTTGGATATTTTTTTTGTTTTCAGAGGATAATGTTTTAATCCCGGCTAAATGAAGTTCTGAAAGAAATAAAATATAATCAATTTCTACTTTTAATCTATATTTAATTAAAGCATATTCTGAAAAATAACCTATAAGTGGTCGAGTAATCTCAGCATAACGACCATCTATTGGACTTATGGCATTTATCATAAATTATACAGTTTCATTTATTTTTTAAGTAATAGTAGGACTCTACCTGCGACCGGATCCCAATATCATCTCCATGGTTCTTATATTGATTGTTCTGTTTTATGTCAATGATCCTTGCTTTAATATTGTCCTTCCACTGCAGATCTAATAGATCAAGAATTTGTTGTTTGATGGTATGTTCATAAATAGGAAAGGCTACTTCAATTCGGTAGCTTAAATTTCTAACCATCCAATCCGCTGAACTTAAATACATAAGTTGTTCTCCGCCATGGTGGAAGAGGTAGACACGGGCGTGTTCCAAATAACGGTCAATAATGCTTATAGCTTCAATATTTTCAGAGAACCCTTTTATCCCTGGTATTAATGAACATATCCCTCTAATTATCAGTTTAATTTTCACTCCTGCCTGACTGGCATCATAAAGGTGGGATATCATTTCTTCATCTTGCATAGCATTTAGTTTCAAAACAATTTCAGCCGGTTTACCTTCTTTTGCAAACTTGATTTCTTCTTGTATAAGTTGAATCAGATGTGATCTTAGGTTAAACTGCCCTACTAACAAATGATTAAATTTTTGTGTGGGTAATTTAACCGTCTCTAAATAATCAAAGAGTCTGGTAGCTTCACCGATTAGATTTTTATCCGTAGTGAATAAACCAAAGTCTCCATAGATTCTAGCAGTGTCTTCGTGAAAATTTCCAGTGCCGAAATAGCCATATGTTTTAGGTCCGTTGATTTCTATTTTTCGAATTAATGCTACTTTTGAATGTACTTTTAAGCCTGGAAAACTATAATGCACATGTACTCCGGCTTTCTCTAATTTTTCTGCCCATGCCAAATTTGCTTCCTCATCAAATCGGGCTTTTACTTCTACGAAAGCGGATACATGTTTTCCTGCTTCAACAGCCTTAATTAAAGCTTGCATAATCCGCGAGCTTTTGGCTACTCGATATAAGATGATTTTAATGTGCGTAACTGTCGGATCAGATATCGCTGATTCAAAGAAACGTAATACAGGATAAAAACTATGGTATGGTAAACATAACAGATGATCCTGATTGTCGATTTCGTCAAATATATTTTCCGCTTTATCAAGCGGGTGTGCCAGAACCGGCAATACTGTGTCTTTTAAATGAGTCAATCCAAAATCAGGAAATTTGAAAAAGTCGGAATTATTATGGTATCTACCTTCTGGTATCACATCTTCCTTTGTGAGTTCTAATACGCTCATTAGATAGTTAAGCATTTTAGGTGGTATTTCCCGGTCGTAAACAAGTCTGGATGCAGGACCAACGTTGCGTTTAGTCAAGCTTCTTCTAATTTTTTGAATTAGATCACCAGAGTATTCATCATCAATATATAGTTCGGCATCGCGGGTGAGTTTTATAGAATAAGAATTAACAATAGTGTAACCTGGAAATAACCATTTTACAGATTCCCTGACTATATCATCAAGTATTATAATATCATGATGATCTGTTTTTCCTTGAGGTAAAGAAATAAATCTGGAAATATGATCTGAAGGTATTTTAACGATCGCATATTCAGGTTTATCTTCCGTCTCCTCGGGTTTTTGCATGTGCAAGACCAAGTACAAAGCGGCATTGTTTAGAAACGGGCGAATTCTTTTTTCAACTAATAATACTGGTTGAACAAATGGCAAAAGATTATTGTAAAAAAATTGTTCCATAAATGTTTTTTGTTCTTCGTTTACTTCATATCTTCTCAGTAACCTGATCTTATGCTTTGATAGTAGTGGAACAATTTGATTTTCAAATAAATAACTAAACTCTTCTTGCTGTTGTTTAACAGTCATCAGCAAATCACTTAGAATTTGACCTGGTTCGTAGTCCAGTTTTTTCATGGTTCTTCGCCCCAGACGCAAAAGACTACGATGGCCTGCTATACGAATGCGGAAAAATTCGTCCAGGTTGCTTGAATAAATAGCCATAAACTTTATCCTTTCCAATAATGGAACACTTGGGTCCTTGGCCTCTTGTAAAACTCTGTAATTGAATGATAACCAGCTCTCGTCTCGATCCAGGTAAGGTTTTTTACGTATCATAAGTTGCAAATCACAGCTATAGGACAAAAATAACAAAAGACATTATATCAGTTATAGAGAGTTGTTATACCTTGCATCCTTAAAAGTTTCATATGCGATTAAAGATTTCGGCAGGTAATTGGAAAATGCATTTTACGCTTAAAGAAACCTTGGAGTATATTCAGTTACTCAATGAGGCTGTCATTCCTTCTGATGTCCAAGTTATCCTATGTGCCCCTTTTCCCTTTTTACAAACTTTAGTTAGTTATAACGGACATCCTAATGTATTTATCGGTGCTCAGAATTGTCACCAGGCGGTGCAAGGGGCATTTACCGGTGAGGTATCAGTAAGAATGCTTAAAAGTTTGGGTATCAATCACATAATTATAGGGCATTCAGAGAGGAGACAATTCTTTCATGAAGATTATCAAGTACTTAAAGACAAAGTTGACCAAGTGCTTGGTGAAGGGCTGACACCAATTTTCTGCTGTGGTGAACCCTTAAGCGTCCGGGAAATAAATAAACATTTTTCCTTGGTTGCGGAACAACTTTCGTCGTCTTTATTCCATCTTAATGAAGGAGAACTAAAAAAGGTTATTTTGGCCTATGAACCAGTCTGGGCCATTGGTACCGGTGTTACGGCCACACCGGCACAGGCTCAAGAGATGCACCTATTCATCAGGAGCCACATTGAAAAAGAATATGGTCCGGCATTAGCTCAGGGATTACCCATATTATATGGTGGAAGTGTCAAAGCTGATAACGCCAGGGAACTATTCTCTCAACAGGATGTTGACGGGGGGTTAGTAGGAGGTGCTTCTCTTAAAGTACCTGAATTTTTACAAATTACACATTCTTTTTAAGTGTAAAAAGCTAAGCGTGTTGTTTTAATAGATATTTTTTATAAAATATTATAAATATTTGTAATTTATAATTACATTTGGCATGTATTCCAGTACATGTCATATGAATCATGTAGTAAGTCAACGATTCGTCAAATGCCTTAATAAGCTTAAGGAAGATAAGAAGGTGCCATCATTCCGACAATGTGCCCTTGCCCTTGATTTTCCACCTCAGAACCTGCATGATATAATTTCTGGAGGGCGTGATGTCACCATTGACCTGCTTAAGAGAGCCATAGAGGTATTTCATATTAATGCAGACTACTTATTTGCAGGTAAAGGAAGTCAATTTGTCATTCCTGGGAGAGATAACGATGTGAGGATATTGACAGTGGTGACTAACCAGTACAATGAAGAAAAGATAGTTCACGTGCCAATTCCAGCTCAAGCTGGCTATATTACGGAGTTAGCCGAACCAGAGTTTTTTGACAACTTGCCCACTTATTCTTTGCCGGAGTATAAGTATAAAACCGGTACTTTTCGTTCATTTGATATTGCTGGGGACAGTATGGACCCGACCCTCGTTGAAGGGGATAAAGTGATTTGTTCTTATTTGGAACCAAATTACTGGCCTGGGTCTATTAAAGATGGACATGTTTATGTCATAGTTACTACGTCGGACATTTTGGTAAAAAGGGTGAGTAATTATATCAGCCATAAGGGATATTTGGAACTTATTTCTGACAATCCATATTATAACTCATATCAAGTACCTATTGGAGATGTTAAAGAAATCTGGTATGTTCGGAATAAACTAAGTACGTTTAGCCATGTTTCGCCAAATACTAAAATAAGCAAAGTAGTCAGTGAAGATGAAATATTGTATCTAAGGCAATTGATGGCAGAAAGAGTGCTTAATAAACCTGTAATAACTGGTCCTACTGAACAATTAATTCCTCAATCTATTACCTAATTAACTCATGAGAAAACTATTAATTACGGGACGAGCGATAAAAAAGGATATTGGACCGGGATTCTGGGGGATTATAAATGAATCAGGTGCTGAATATCGACCGATTAATATGCCTGAGCAATTAAAAATCGAAGGAGCACAAGTAGAAGTCATCGTCGTGGAAGCACATGAAGATATATCTATTTTTATGTGGGGCAAGCCAGTGCATATCCTCAGTTTCACTACTCCCAATGTTAGAGTTTAAACCTATCTCAAGTTTTTAATGTAGGATTCCTCATAATCGAAGAGGGCTCGGGCTAAAATTAATGTCCTGGATCCTGCACCACCTTCAGCAATTATACTGTCATCTACTTGAACCACAGGAAGTACCCTTTTTATTGAGCTGGTCATAAAAAGTTCATCTGCATTAAGAAGGTCTTTTACTGAAAGGTTTGTTTCTTCGACCTCAAACAAGGATTGAGCAACTTGTATTACATGTTTGCGGGTAACACCTTTAAGTATACCTGAAGCTGGTGTTACGAGCTTATTACCAAAGAAAGCAAAAATATTACCTCGTGCTGTTTCTCTAACCCAATCATCATAATATAAAGGCTCCTCAAAGCCTTCTGATATTAAAAGTGGGGCTATGTACATGGGAAAGAGATAATTAATGGTTTTAGCTTCTGGTATTTCCCTTTTGTAGGAGAAGAGTTTAAGTTTTACCCCGGTCAAAAACTTTTCAGTAGAAACTTTACTAAACGTACTTAAATAAATGATTATTTGATTTGGCCCTACGCTATAACCGTCTGCAGCTATGCCTCCTGATGCAATGAGTTTTATACCCGCTGCATCGGTTTTATTTTTGATCAGAAGTGATCTGATTGCATGTTGCAGTTCATCTTTGGAGTAGGGAATAGATATCCCAAGAATGTGGGCTGAATTGTAAAACCTGTCCAAATGATCAGATAGAAACAATGGCACCCCTTCCTTGGCTTGTAAAAAATCGAAAATGCCGTATCCCCGCCCAATAATCGTATCATTTACCGGTATGACACCTTGGATTTTGGTGGTGATAGCGCCATTAATAAACAGCCAATCTAACATTTCTCTATTTTTTAAAGCCGCAAAGGTAAATATTTGAATTTACAACAGGAATGTTATTAATTTATTGGTTTATCTTGTCGAACAACCAGTACAAATGTACCCTAGTTTACCTGTTGCTAATATTATCCTTATTTTGCTTATTGTGTTGGTCGGTATTGATTGCCGGGAAAAGGATGGTCCTTCTCATTTCATGAAAGGTGAAATAGATACTTTCCAATTTAATCCCGGAAGCAGTGTACCTTTTCTCCATGCAACGAAGGACAGACTGTATATTTCCTGGATCCAATCATACAATGATAAAGATAGCTTATACGTTGCAATTTATGAAAACCAGCAATGGACCAACCCTAGACCTATAGCAAATGGAACGGATTGGTTCGTTAATTGGGCTGATTTTCCAGCTATCCAATCCTTCTCAGGAATTTATAAAGAATATCTGGTGGCTACTTGGTTAGTCAAGAGCGACACAGCAAAATTCAGTTATGATATTTTTTATAGTGTTTCTCCGGATTTAGGCTTAAATTGGATCTCACCCCAGCTTCTTAATGAAGACGGGCTTGATGCGGAACATGGTTTCGTGAGTATGGATTTAATCAGCGACAGCATTGTTTATATTACCTGGTTAGATGGCCGAAAGACTGCTAGTCCATTGTCTACTGATCATCATTCACATAACGGGGAAATGACTTTGAGAGGAGCAAAAATTGATGTTTCCGGCCTAAAAGATGAAGAAAGGGAATTAGATAACCGTGTGTGCGATTGTTGCCAAACATCAGTAACTGTGACGGATTTAGGTCCTTTAATAGCATATCGGGATAGATCTCTGGAAGAAACTAGGGATATCGCCCTGGTTGCAATAAATAAGCAGGGTAGTATTTCTACGCAAATTCCTAATGCGGATCAATGGAAGATATCAGGGTGTCCGGTAAATGGACCTGCATTAATTTCGCGAAAGAAAGATGTTGTTTATGCCTGGTATACTGCACCGGATAATTTGGCCCGATGTAAGATTAGTTTTTCAAAAGATGGCGGTTTAACATTTGGTAATGCCATCAGGTTTGATGAAGGTAATGCATTAGGGCGTATAGACCTTTGTTGGCTTGAAGGTACAGAAGGATTGGTCAGTTGGATGGAAAAAAATGATGATCAAACAGCGACTTTAAGTATGAAAAAGTTTACACCAGATGGTACAATTTCGCCAGTAAAATGGACCGTAGCAGTACCTGCTTATCGCCAAAGTGGTTTTCCTAAAATAGATTATTTTGAAGGTAATGTTTTTTCGGTATGGACCGATAGTCTTGGCACCAGACCCTGCGTGAAAATGACTGCTATCCCTCTTAATAACTTTGATTAGCTACTTCCTGGTGACTATGGTATGAGGGACCTGCGCTAAGTTCCAATCAATCACTAAACCTTCAGCAATTTCTTTGGCTATTTTAGCCCCATAGAGGTGTTCGGTTAAATACAATGCTGCCTCAAAAGAACGGGCACCACCGGCTGAGGTAATGTACTTTCCATCATGTACAAACCATGTACTGTCTATGATAGTTAAATAAGGAAACATTTCCCGCATTTTAGGTATGTCAGAAGGAAAAGTTGTGCATGATACTGAATCCAATAGACCAGCTTTAGCTAATACAAATGCACCATCACAATGAGAGGTAATATATTTTGCATCCTGAGCTACTTTTTTAACCCAATTCAACATTTGATGGTCTTCCAAGTCCTTGTCCAGATGATGGATAGCTGAAGGTATTACCAGTATATCAATGCGAGGGAGGGAATCATCCAAATAACTGTAATGGGGATAAATTTTTATGCCTTCAAAGGTACTAATGATGTCTTTTTTTTTGGCGACCATAAAGACTTCCATATCCTGAATGTTGGAACGATATTTCGTGTGCTGGAATACATCAAATGGAGCGGTAAGTTCAGTATTATAGGTTCCATCCATTATTAGAAAAGCAACTTGTAATTTTGATTTATCCCATGATTTACTATCAGACCACTGTTTCGGTTGACAAGAGGAAATAGAGAACAGGGAGGAGATAAAAAAAATGTAACGAATCATTTTGTAATTATTTTTTCTTCAATTTTTTGTAATAGCCACTGTTTATTTACAATTCCGGAAGTATTTATTAATACTTGTTTTAGTTTCAAAAGATTAGAGTTATCATAAGAGGAAATAATTTTCTTAGTATATTTTATAAAATTAATATAAGGACGTTGAGTTGCTTCACTTAGGAAGTTTTTTCTTTTAATAAATGCCTGAAAACTGTCCAAAGCTGAAGTCAGGGCATCAAGTTCATCCAATTCAAAAAAGGTAGCTACTTGCAATGTTCTTGCATCCAGAGAGTAGGTAAGATCATCGTAATTCACTTTTTGTAGTGTATTTAAAACTTTATTATACTCTTTTCTGTAAAAAAACAAATTAGATAAATTATAATGATATGCATTATTTCTATGCAGTGTATCTATTTTGTCTTTATAATCTTCTATAAAATGACTTACCCAATTAAATTTCATCAGCCTTAAACCAATAGAAATAATATTTTTATAATCCCAATGGACAAATTCGCCGCTTCTAATCAGGATTTCATTATCAATAGCAAATTTATATAACTCGAAGACTTCTTCTAAATATTTGTTGTCTCCAGAATTCAACCTTCTGATACAATAATTTATTGCATCGAATAATAACTCAAAACCTTCCTTTAAATACAAATCATTAAAGTGCTTCAGCAATAATATTTTATATTTAAAAAAATATTCTTCTATATCTTTTTGTGTTAATAATTTAAGATTATAATAATATAGACTTATTATGGGATTATTTTCTAATTCTTCATTCGTGATAAAATTTTCAATTGTGTCAATAAATCTGATCTTATAGGATTCATTTATGAATGATTGGTGTGAAAGTGCTTTGGAAAATACTTTGAGTTTTTCAATTATAAAAAATTTGTCCAGACTATCTGAAATATATTCCATATTCCATTTTTCAAATCTTTTTAATTCTTTTTGCTGAATTTCATGTATTTTAAATTCAGTTAAGTATTCGTTTAAATAATAATTTGAGTCTTTTAACAGTGCTCTGGCGGAATTTACCCTGGCAAGTTTTATGCTGCTATTGTATAAGGATGCTATCTTGGATTTATGGATACTTTCCAGTAGGTAATAACTTTTTAGAGCTTTTCTCTCATTAAAAAATTCTTGTGCCAGGAATTCTTCAAAAAGGTTTAGAAGCCCAGCTTGCCAGGACCTTATTCTCGCATCATTATACTTTCCTTTTTGCCCTAGTTTATGCCATAATACTTGTTTTTCCAATAGGGAAGTACCGTTTTGGTTTTTAATATCCTGGACAAGTAGTTCGCCCAGGAGTAGGATTACTTCATTTTGGTTGAAGTAAGGTGACTTCAAAAACTTGATAAACCTATTCAGTTTATATGAGTCTAAAGAGGATAATGCGGCGTATGTTTTACTATCTCTCATGTTATGTTCCAAAGATACCAAATAACAAGATTTGTCTCGAAAAGAAAAATTGGCTTTAAGGGTGTATACCGAGATAAAATGATATATCTGCGCTTTATATACATTTAACAATTCATTATACGATTTACTTGATTTACTCGTTATAATAATGTAGTTTTGTAATTGCGCTTAAATTTCGGACAATGAACTCAATAAGACTTAGTCTTACGGGAGGCTGTTTATTATTAATTGCTCTTGGGCTCTCAGCACAGGTAAACCTGTTGACTGATTATGCTAAGACACAACAAAACAGGCCTTTATATATATCTCCTTTAACTAATGATAATGGTGAAGGATTGTCCATACGTAAGGTGGCTTTAGTATCTCATGGACAGGCAGAGGTCAGCCCAGAAGGAGATATGATTTATTATGTTCCCGAGCCTGATTATGCCGGAAGGGCCTATATTAGGTACATTGCCTGTGACGAAGCAGGGCAATGTTCCTCGGCTGACATCCAAATTTATATCCCTGATCAGACGGATCTAAAGCAAGTAGACACGATTTATAACTTTAGTTATAAAGGCAGGTCAAATTTTTTCTTTTTCCCCTTAGAAGGGTTTACTATTGCCCAACCACCACGACATGGAGAAATTAAGATGGTGCCAAATTCGGGCTTTTCCTTTGAATACAAGCCTAATCCGGGCTTCACCGGTAGGGATAGTATAAAAGTTACATGGGGATCAATTTTTTCCCGGTACTACTTTATAGAAGTTTATGAGCAGCCTTACACTAACACAATAGCTAAAAACGGTGTGTTGTATGTGCTTAAAAGTACCCCTGAGGAAGTACGTTTTGATATATTAAATAATTTCTATACAGCCTCAGAACGGGAAGGTCTTACGGTTATTAGCCATACCGATTTACGGACGCATACCTTAGGAATTCCTCCCCAGGGATATGTAACAGTGGCACAAAGTGGACTGGCCAGTTATAATCCACCTAATAATTTTGAGGGTGTGCAGTCATTTGACTACACGGTGTGTAAAGATAATAAATGTGAAACCGGGACTATTTTTATACAATTAAGCGCGTTTAAACCAAAATCGGATGAACCTTATGACTTTAGAATAGCTAAGAACCATCCTTTATTAGTGCATTATAATATACCTGTTGATGCTGATAAATTTCGATTTGAAGTCCTGGAGCAGCCTTTGCACGGCAGCTTGGATTTTTACGAGGATATTGAATTACCTACGTTTACCTGTGGAAATATCAAAGGTACGAATCTAATCATTTATGAACCTCAAACCAATTATACCGGGCAAGACCGGTTCAAGATAAAGTACATTCTCAAAGATAGGACTGAAGCCATTATTGACGTTAATGTCCAAGTACAAAATGTAGTCCAGGAATGCAATCTGGAAGAAGATAGGATATGGCCTGGGGATGTTAATAACAATGGCCGCGTGGATATGCTTGATCTTTTACATTTAGGAACCAATATTGGGGAGGTAGGGACACCGAGGTCCGAAACCGGCATTGACTGGTTTAGTAAATCAGGAATTGATTGGGGTAAAAAAATTAATAATGTTGATTTAAAACATAGTGATGCAGATGGGGATGGATTTATCACTGACCAGGACCTAAAAGCCATTGATAATAACTATTCTCATGCTCATAGTTTTATCCCTGAAATACTTCCAATTCCAAAAGATCTTCCTTTGTTTGTTGAACCTGTTCAGGCCGTATTGGATAGTGGAGATATGGCAGAAATAAATATCGTATTAGGCAAGGAAAATGTACCGGCCTTGGATATTAATGGTTTTTTATTTACTCTTGAATACAACTCTGGTTTAGTAGAAAATAATTCTGTATTTGTAAATTTTGATAATTACTCCTGGTTAACCCAAGGCGCGTCTTCGGTGCAGCTGGCCAAGGAGCCTCGTTCTGGAAGCATTGATGCCGGAGTATCTAGGACAAAAGGTCAAACAATCAGCGGTCATGGCGTGGTAGTTAAGGTCGGTTTTGTGGTCCGCGAAAATGTTCAAGGGTTCAAATCAGATGAAGAAATACCTATGCATCTTAAGCTTCACAACGTATACATTCCCGGACCGGCAGGCCAAATTTACCAGCTGCCTGATGCATTTGGAATGATTAACATTAAGACTAAAGCAAAAAGGGATCGGCCTCTAACCAACAATGATCTGGTTGTATTTCCAAATCCGGCGCAAAGTGAGTTAAATTTGTATCTCAACGGATATTACAATCAATTACAATCCATAGTATTATTTGATATGGCTGGTAAGATCATTAAACGTATTGAAAATCCTCAACACAAACAGGAAAAGCTAGAAATTCATCATTTGGAACCAGGTTTTTACGTGTTGCAAGCACGAACCAGTAAAGGGGTTATTAGCAAAAAAGTGCAAGTAGTTCGTTAAGCGTTTTTTATTATATAGTGCATTGTTCGAATTTTAAAGGCTCCGATGTGGAGCCTTTATTTATTTAGGTTCTGGATACAAGCTGGTAAATGCCATTAAGCAGTTTTCTGTTTTTTATCTACTGAAATATTTTCTTCTTTTTTACCGGTAGCTTTAATCATGGGTTTCATCTGAGCTTTGACCTGGTTAATACTTTCCTGTAGGGCCGTGAGGATATCTACAACCGGTGCTTCATCTTCTGCGGGTGCCACGATTTCTTTGCCTTCGATTTTTGCGTTAATTATTTCCATCAGGGATTCCCTATAACGATCCTTCATATTCAATTCTGCAAAGGGTTTAGTCATGGTTTGGACTAGCATATCAGCCAATTTAACCTGAGCTTCATCGGATGATATATTATCCATTTGGGGTACTTGATTTATGCTACGTAATTCTTCAGGATAGCGGATTTTATACAATAACAACCCTGGTCCATCGGGTGCTATCAAAACAATGTCCTCTTTGTCGCGCATGACTACTTTGCCTATGCCCAACTTTTTTGTATTGCGCAATGTTTCAGCTAGTAAGCCATACACTTTAACCGCCACCTCGCCATCTGGTCCGGCAAAATATGGAGTATCAAACAAGGTTAAATGCACTTCACTTGCATCTACGAAGGCCTCTATTTCGATAATTTTAGTACTTTTTAGTTTTACTTTTTCAAGATCACTATCCTGCATGATCACAAACTTTTCCGGCTCGTATTCATAACCTTTCATGATGTCTTCCGTTTTGACCGGTTCCCCACATGTTTTACATTTCTTATCATAGCCTATAAAACCATTATCTGATTTGTGCAATTGCTTAAATGAAATGGATGAACCTGTTTCAATAGCACTATATATGCGAATAGGGATTGTTACTAAAGAAAATCTTATATGCCCCTTCCAAATAGATCTCATTATATAACATTTTTATATTATATATCAAGAACTGTACCGAAATGTGTTATGAATATTAAACGAAAATCAGGCTTCCCCAATCAAACCTTTAAAAACCGGTTCCCGAAGAGTCCCCTGGTCTGTCATAGAGGCAAATTCTATTTCGCAGGCGAGGATTGGGTTTATCCAGGTGGTGACTTTTTCTTCAACTGGCGGAAGATTAAATAATTTAGAACCCGAACCTACAGAATCCATTTTACCCTTTAGAAATTCCATATAATCTGCATCGAACCCAGTTCCTACTTTACCGCGATATATTTTATCACCTCCATGAACTTCCATAATGTGGATTGCGCCAAATACTTTTTCCCTCTCACCTTGACCCTCTGTATATCCAATGATGTTACACATGATACTTTGTCTAAACTTAATTTTAATCCAATCGCTGGTTCGTTTACCCGGATAATATTTGCTCGTCCTATTTTTGACAATTATCCCTTCCAGTTGATGGCTTTTGGCTGCTTCGAGGAGGGCAGGTCCATCTTCAATATGTTGACTATAACGAAATGGTGAACCGGGTTTAATGATGTCCTGGAGCCATTCCTTTCTGCGATGGAGGGGCTCATTGATTAATGGTTTACCATCCAAATATAATAAATCAAAGACATAAGCGTAGGCTGGGTTAGTTTTTGCGGCACGTTCAATTTTGCTGTCATGTTGATGGTGCAGGCGAGAAATAACTTTTTTAAATATTGGACGGCCTTTTTCATCTAAGCAAACTATTTCAGCATCTAATACTGCATTACTGGCACGGATATAGTCACGGGCGGTGAGAATTTCCGGAAATTGTTTATTTAAAATATTCTTATTGCGACTATGCAATGTGATTTGGTTGTCGTTTATGACTATAATGCTGCGAATACCATCCCATTTTATTTCAAAAAGGTAATCACCATCATTTGGGATAGAAGTTTGCTGTTCCGCCAGCATAATATCCCAAGGATATTGGTCATATAGTATAATTGGTGTATCAACTCGTTCTAATAACCAATCCTTATCTTTAAGGTTATGCATTCTAAATTCCGCATCCCATGAAGGGCTGGTTAGTTTGAAATAGAAGCCATCTTTCTTTTCCTTTGTTAAAGTGTATTTACCTATGGCGTAATTCCACATTTTTCCAGCACCGTATTCACCTTTTGGGATTTCGCCATCAAAGTTTAAGTATTCCAAAGGATGGTTTTCCGTTTGTACCGCGAGTCTTTTAACTCCAGGGTAGGGGGGGAGTCCCTTTGGTAAAGCCCAACTCTTTAAGACTCCATCTTTCTCCAAGCGTAAATCATAATGAAGACGACTGGCATGGTGTCGGTGGATAACAAAGGCATTTCCCTGTCCGCCAGGAATGACCGGCAATGGCTCTGAAGTGCGTTCGAAATCTCTTTTGCGAGCATATTCAGTGAGTTGGGTCGGGGTTTTATGTTTGTCGCCGGGGATGTCCTTTTGGATTATAGGAGGCGTACTCTGTTTAGTGTGAATCGGAGTGGAATAGCTTGAAAAACCTTCCCACGCATCACCGGAAGTCATTACTTTCTCGATAACATTACGCAAGTTATAAGCTTGATTACTTTCTAAACTATCTAATTCGGCCCAGCTAAGCGGAGTAGAAACAGTACCGCCCGGTTTACCGCGAAGACTATATGGTGCTACGATGGTTTGAGAAGGGCGATTTCGGTAAATATCGATAAGTATTTTGTTTGTGCGAGTTTCTTTTTTTAACGCTATAGTGCATAGTTTTGGTTGTTTTTTGACCATTCTATTGGCAATATCTTGTACAGCTTCAAAGACCTCATCATGCGACCATTTAGGTTCGATAGGGATAAATAAATGTAATCCAGATCCGCCGCTAGTTTTAACAAAAGGCATATATCCGAGTTCCAACATGTCTTCTCGAAGTAATAAGGCCAGTTCTTTAATTAAATGAAAAGAGACACTAGGCCCAGGGTCCAGATCTACAACAAAATAATCGGGGTGTTCCAGATCCATTTTGGTTATTTGCATAATGTGTAATTCCAGACATGCCAGATTAGCAAGCCATACCACGGATGCTTCATCGGTTAAATAAATATAATCCTTAGTGTCCTCACGACCCAAACGTACAAACTGAATCCAGTCAGGAGCCCAGTCAGGCCTGTCTTTTTGAAAGAAAGACCCGGCTTTAATTCCATCCGGGAAACGTATCAACGACAAAGGTCGGTACTTAATGTGATTTAAAAGAGTTGGAGCAATTCGGTAGTAGTATTGAACGACTTCTGCTTTGATGATATGTTCATCCGGGTAAATAACTTTGTCCAGATTACTTAATTTAATTTTTTGTTTTCCAATTTGAGTCCATTGATATTTGGAAGACATAATTACCCTGAGATTTAATATCCAAGATAATACTATAGTTGTAAAATTTCAGACCTGATCAGAAGGCTGTAGAATAGCTTTACAATTAATTCATAGCAAAGGGTAAACCTATACATAGGCATAATGTTTACTTTTTATTAAATGTTAAGCATGAGATATCACGTGTTGTACCTGATCTTACTCGGAATGCTTGCAGGTTGCAAGAATGAGCGTGGAGAGGACAAACAATCCAATCACCAGAAAAATCCACAACCTTTGTTGGATTCAACTGAACTAAATGAAGTAATAAGGAACAACCCATCACCTGATTTACTTTACCCTGAATTATTTCATCAAGTTCAAACATCCAGTTTATTTCCCGATTCAAAGGCTTTCGCCGATGCGACACCCAAAGCATCGATAACAACCATTAATGAGGCATTTCGCTATCAAGTTCAGAAAGTAAATCAAACAAATCTTCAAGATTTTATACAAGGGTATTTTGATATTTCAACTTTACCAGAAGTAAAAGTGGAAACGGATCTAAACATCCAAAATCATATTCAAGAATTATGGACCTTATTAACGAAACAACCTGAACCGATCATTCAAGGATCCAGTTTATTACCACTACCAAATGCATATGTAGTGCCAGGCGGTAGGTTCAGGGAAATTTATTATTGGGACAGTTATTTCACAATGTTGGGGTTAGCTGAATCAGGGCGGTATGATCTGATTAATTCTATGGTGGACAATTTCGCTCACTTGATTAACCAGTATGGACATATACCTAATGGTAACAGGTCCTACTTTTTGTCACGATCACAGCCACCATTTTTAGCTCTAATGGTGGACTTATTAGCCAAGAAATATGGCGAGGCAGATATTTATAAAAAGTATTTACCAGTATTGGAAAAAGAGTACTCGTTCTGGATGAATGGCCATGACAAAATAACGGATGCTTACGGCGGTTATCGCCGAGTAGTCAAGACATCAAAAGGAGCAATTATGAACAGGTATTGGGATGACCACCCCAGCCCACGTCCGGAAGCCTACAAAGAAGATGTAGAATTAGCCAATAGGTTCAATGGGGAAAGAAAACTTTTATTCAGAAATATAAGAGCCGCAGCCGAATCCGGATGGGATTTCAGCACACGGTGGACGGCCGGGTCTACAGACCTGATAAACATTCAAACAACATTTTATGTGCCGGTGGACCTGAATTCATTGATGTATAATTTAGAAAAGACTTTGGCCGTAGCATATAATCTTGAGAGTCAATCTGATAAGTCCAATCATTTTCAAAAATTGGCAGAAATAAGAAAATCAAACATTAATGAATACTGTTGGGTACCTTCGGCTAATTATTATATGGATTATCATTGGCGAAGAAGTGTATATTCGACTGAAGCCACAGCCGCTGGCGTTTATCCTTTATTTTTTAAAATTGCTTCAAAACAACAAGCTGAAGGTGCAGCCCGGTTCATTGAGAACATCTTGCTTAGAGAAGGTGGTGTAGTCACCACAGTGATTCCTTCCGGTCAACAATGGGATGCTCCAAATGGCTGGGCTCCATTACAATGGATGGCGTACCAGGGTTTAAAAAATTATGGGTACCATGAATTAGCGAACAAAATAGCGTATCGCTGGACACAACTCAACGAGGGGGTATATAAAAGAACGGGCAAACTGATGGAGAAATATAATGTAACGAACACCAGTTTAGTGGCCGGAGGAGGGGAATATCCCACTCAAGATGGGTTTGGCTGGACTAACGGTGTATATTTAAAATTGTTAGCTCAAATGCCAAAGAGATAACACCCCTGAAAAGGAATTTATCTGATTAATATAAAGTTCCCTGCGTAATTTTTTATTTCACCTCCTAAAGTCCTGACTTTCAATCGGAAAACATAAGTATCGGCAGGGGCATATTTTCCACCTTGTCTGCCATCCCAACCTTGCGCTGGATTATCATGGTTATAGACTAATTGCCCGAAGCGATTAAAAATCAACAATTCTTCAACGGTGCCGCCATCTACTTTGACATTAAAATAATCATTTTCCCCATCACCATTAGGCGTAAATGCATTGGGAGCTTGAACATTAAATGGTGGTTGAAACCAGGTTATGGTGGTTTCTGCTCCTGCTGGGCAGCCATTTTGATCAGTGAAAGTCACGGAATATTTTTCAGAAGTTTCTCTGGATTTGGTTTGCTTGATGATTTGGGTTTTATCTGCCAGGTTTGTGTTTCCCTCTTTCCAATTATATACAGTAGTAGCGCCATTGGTAACGGCGGTCAAAGTGACTTCAGTATTTACAGGAACCAATACATTTGGTGATGCGGCTATGGCTACAGAGGCAGGTTGGAAAATATTTATGGTGGTCGTTCCACTCACAGGACATCCATTACGTTTTCCTTGAACTGTAAATTGCATACTTTGGAAAATCCGTATGGTCGGGTTAGGGCATTTTGGACAGTTTAATCCATTTAGCCCTTGTTCAGGCATCCATTCAAGATCTTTTATACCATCATCTTTGGTGGTTACTTTTACAGGTTCACCAGGGCAAACAATGGTATCCACCGGATTTACTTCTATGACAGGATCTTCCACAATAATCCGGATAGTATCGGTTTGAGAACAAGCTCCATTTGTCGTTTCGCGCCGGTAGGTGGTAGTTGCTTGAGCTAATAAATTTACATCGTATTCGTCATATTCATTTTGGAAAGCTCCATCCTGCGGGGACCATTCAAACTGAATGTCCGGATATTTACCATAGTCAAAGGTCTTCGAACGAAATACGATTTCATCACCAACACAATATGGATTTTTCACCGGAATTTCAGATATAATACCCATATCAGGCAGGGAGTCTACCCTAATATAAATTTTGTCGGAGGCAGTGCAAACTTCATCGTTGATTGTCACCGTATACGTTGTACTGATACTTGGTTTTACAACAATAAAATCTGATGCGGGCGTACCAGTAATAATGCTGTCAGTGGGTGACCATCGTAATGGAAGCGCAGGGTTTGAGGGACGGGCGGTAAGAGATGCCTGTTCACCCAGGCAAATCATGATAGTGTCAGCAAAAGCTCCGG
Source organism: Saprospiraceae bacterium (assembly GCA_041917975.1). Taxonomy (GTDB): domain Bacteria; phylum Bacteroidota; class Bacteroidia; order Chitinophagales; family Saprospiraceae; genus JAYRWN01. The sequence goes on from JAYRWN010000086.1 coordinate 38,632, forward strand.
TTGAGGAAGAAGATAAAATGTTAACATCAATTGGGCGTGTATTAATCGTGATACTGGCCGAATCCCGGCAAAATCCCCGTCTACTGGTCGCTACTAATTTATAGGTTATAGTATCTTCCGGCGATGCAGTGGGAAAAGAGCTGGTGGAGTCATTTAAAGAAATACCGGGTGTCCAATCATAAGTGGTGGTTCGGTCCAGAGTAGGATTTCCCAATTGAATGGGAGAACCTTGACAAATGGTAGTATCCTTAAACTTAATTTGTGGAAATTGGAAATCATCCACTTCAATGGCCACTGTGTCCTGTATCAGGCAATTATACAAGCTAATTTGTGCCACATATTTCGTTGAAACTAACGGTTTGGCCTTAGGTGAAAGTGCATTAGCATTGTTTAACCCAGCCGCAGGCATCCAACTGAAACCGATGCCATTGGTGTTAGTGGTAGCAAAAAGTCGGACTTCCTGTCCTACGCAAATTTTCGTTGGGTCCAGAGCCATCGCTGAAATTTGCGGACTAAAAGGTCTGAGTACCGTACGATCAGACCAGGTACATGAACCGGCAGTGCCGGTAACCGAAATTGAGGTAATTTGTGTGACTTGTGCTTCAACTATTGCTCCTTCACTAATTTTAAAAATAGAATTAGGAGTCCAACTGTAATTTTGCGCACCCTGCGCCTTCAGTGTAATGGGGGCATCCGTGCAAATGTTTAAAGTATCTTTTTTATCTATAATTCCTCCTGTCAGATCATCCTGTAGCGTTATGTTTATTCTTTTATTCACATTCCCGTTGCCGGTTAAAGTGATGGTAATAACTTCTGGACTTTCTGACTGATTATCACTTGTCGGTATTATCGCATAACATAATCTTTGGACTCCCACAGCAAAGGAAAGAGAAGCAGGTAAATCTGTAGTGTAGTCAATATTGCGTATAGCCGAGCCAGCAACAGTCAGGGCAAAATTTAAGGGAGAAGTGGCCGTGTTTTGAAGTTCGAAACAAATGCTGTCGGGACTAGTGCTGCATTTCTCGGTTTGATAGTCTAGTCCAAGGGAAGATTTAAAAACAATATCAGGAACTTGGCTAAAAACAGGAAAAGCTGATGCTAGTAAAACAACTAGGAGGTATGACTTCATAATCTTTAATTCACAGACGGCTTAAAATCTATAGGGCAAGATAAAACAAAACCAAATGCCTAGATATCTATTCACAGCTATTTAACGCTTTTTCAGCATCGTCAGCAGTCATAAAATCATGTTCTTTTTGCCATTTCCATTGAATATAATTCAGAACATTAGCTATGTCGATGGTGGACAATTGAGGGAAAGGTGGCATGGCTAACATTAGGGAAGAGTCTGTTACCAATTGTCCATTCCGTACTAAACATACTAATTGCCCAGCCGCAGTTCGCTTGAATGGTTTATCTAGAGGAGGAATCATGTTGCGTAATCCGGCGCCATCTTCCATATGACAATTTAAGCAGTAACTTTTAAAAATGGCTTTTCCGGATTGGTAATTACTGCATCCGAATAAGATTAGAA